>CAMWPX010000045.1 GCA_947176205.1 uncultured Porphyromonadaceae bacterium | reverse complement strand
AGATTACGAGGAAGCTATGGAGATTTACGAGCGTTACGGTAACAATCTGCTTGGCGTCATAAGCGATGTATCATTCAAACGCAATGGTAAAAAAGACCAGTCAGCTGGTTTGGAATTGGCCGAATTCCTGCGGAAAGACAATCCTTATCTGCCCATAATAATTGAATCGTCGGAATACGACAATAAAGCTAAAGCAGAAGAGCTCGGATGCGTTTTCCTTGATAAAAATTCAAAGAAACTTCCGGTTGACCTTAGCTCGGCTATTGCCGAACAGTTTAGCTTCGGCGATTTTGTCATGACTGTACCTGAAACCGGACAGGAAATCAGACTAAAATCACTTAAAGACCTGCAGTATCATATTTTTGACATACCAGCGAGCGCCCTTCTGCACCACGCATCTTCCAATGACATTTCCCGTTGGCTTTATTCGCGTGCATTATTCCCAATAGCAGAAATAATCAAAGAACATCGTTTTTATTCGTTAGATGAAGTTCCGGCTGTAAGGAAACTGTTTTTCGACCTGATAGTTAAATACAGGAAAATGAAAAACAGAGGTGTCGTAGCCATTTTCCGTAAGGACAGATTTGACCATTATTCAAACTTTGCACGTATCGGTCAAGGTTCTCTTGGAGGTAAAGGACGTGGATTGGCATTTATTGACCAGATTATCAAACGTAATCCTATCTGCGATAACTTCTCCGGTATCACTATCTGCATTCCGCGTACCGTAGTTATTTGCACCGACATATTCGATGAGTTTATGTCTGCCAACAATCTCTATCCTCTTGCGCTGAGCGATGCCGATGACTCTACCATACTTAAACATTTTCTTGAAGCTAAACTCCCCCAAAGCCTTATCGATGACTTCTACGCACTGTTTGAAGTGATTGACAAGCCACTTGCCATACGCAGCTCCAGTCTGCTCGAAGACTCTCATTATCAGCCTTTCGCTGGCATATACTCCACCTACATGATACCACACTGTACTGACAAAGAAAAAATGTTACAGATGCTCAGTGATGCTATCAAAGGAGTTTATGCATCCGTTTTCTATGCCGATAGTAAAGCATATATGACTGCTACAAGCAATCTTATCGACCAGGAGAAAATGGCTGTAATCCTTCAGGAAGTAGTCGGAAAACAAGATGGGAATTACTATTATCCTTCATTCTCCGGCGTTGGCAAATCGCTTAACTATTACCCCATCGGACGTGAGAACGCCGAAGATGGCGTCGCCGAAATTGCTGTCGGTCTTGGAAAATATATCGTAGATGGAGGCCTGGCATTAAGATTCTCTCCCCGTCATCCCGATTGTGCATTACAGACATCTGAATTATCATTGGCTTTACGTGACACCCAGACACGCATGTATGCACTTGATATGAGCGATGTTGAGAATTTCCATGTCGATGACGGATTTAATATTGTCAAACGCTCCATACAGGATTTGGTACCGTCAGGCAGGTTACGGTACATGGTTTCGACATACGATTACCGCGACAATGTATTACGTGACAACGACTTTGGCGATGGTCGACGTGTGGTGACATTTAACAATATTCTCAAACACGATGTATATCCGCTGGCTCCGGCATTAGATTTCATGCTATCTACAGGGCAGCACGAAATGAACCGCCCGGTGGAAATAGAATTTGCCGGAACGATAGAACATGGTGGTGAATCCAAAGGTACAATATATTGGTTGCAGATTCGCCCTATTGTCGACAGAAAAGATACTGTTGACGAACACCTGCTTGCCCTTCCCGATTCCGAACTCATATTGAAATCAGAAAAAGCCATAGGTCATGGACTGATAGACCATGTTAGAACCATTGTGTACGTAAAGTCCAAATCATTCAATGCCTCAAATAACCCGATAATAGCCCGCGAAATAGAAAAAATCAATAAGGATTTCGTAGCCAAAGGTATAGGTTATATATTAATCGGACCCGGACGATGGGGCTCAAGCGACCCGTATCTTGGCATACCTGTAAAATGGCCACAGATAGCTGGTGCACGCCTTATCGTTGAAGCTTCACTGAGCAATTATAGAATAGAACCGAGCCAAGGCACACACTTTTTCCAGAACCTAACATCGTTCGGTGTCGGATACTTTACTATTGACCCCGGAGCAAATAGCGGGTATTTTGATGAGAACTATCTTAACTCGCTGGAAGCTGATTCGGAAACAGAATATATCAGAATAGTAACATTTGACAGCAATCTTGCTATCGGCATCAATGGGAAAAAGGGAATTGGTGTTGTCGCCAAACCCGTCGTAGAAGATAATAACCGTATTACACATCCACAAGAAAGCTAACCATGTCAATAATATCATCAATAAAAAAAGCGTTCGGATTTCCTGAAGAATATGAAGAGCCGGATTACAATGAATCCGATTCCTCCCATGAATCAGATGATGTCAAAGACAACGAGTTTGCATCAACCACTTTGGCGCCTCAAGAAATAGAACAAGAAACTGACACAGTACAACTATCCGGTGCCATATTTGATTCGGTTATAGAATTATTCAATGCCACTCAACCAGAATTTGTAAAAGAATGTCTGTCGCAGGATTCACAACGGCAATATATTCTTGAACGAATGAATCAGGATGTAAAAGTACTTCTCGAAAAAGAAGTATCCATAGCCCGGGCTAAAGGTGAAAAACTTTGGAGAGCCGAACGTAAAAAACTTGCTGATGACCTTGAAGCTATTAAAACAGATTTTAATACTATAAAGAGTCAACGTGATGAGTTCCGTAATGCCCAATTGAGTGAAACCCGCCAGAAACGTGCGCTTAAAGACCGTATTAAAGACCTTGAAACTAAGGTGACCACACTTGAGGCTGAAAAAGAACAATTTCAGCTTGAAAACCGTAGCATGGTCAATAAACTTCGTGTGGCAAACGTAAGAAGCAACGGAAATGCTGACGAAGAAGCTGAAATCATGCGACTGGCTACTGAAAATGTAAAGCTACAGGACAACATAAATCTGTTACGTGACAAATTATCCGCATCTGATGCAGAAATAAAACATCTTCAATCAGAATTAGACTCGGAAGATGACCTTGATGAACTCAAAGAAATAGAAGAACAGATAAAGCAGTTTGAGATTATCAAAGAAAAAAAGGATGCAAAAATATCCGCATTAAATAAGACCGTAAAGCAAAAAGAGCAGGATATAACCCAACTGAAATCCATCATAAGCGAACATGAGAATGTAACCGCCAAACTCCACAAGGAAATACAGTCACTGCGTAACACCATAGAATCCAATTTACGCAGTCATGCCATATCCGAAGATGAACTAAGGCAACAAATCGAAAAACTGACTCCAAAACCTATTGAAGACCACGCTCCTCAAACGGAAACTGATAAAAATGAACCGGAAAAAAGAGTCGATGTCAAATCTCCCGAACAAACCGAGGCAAAACCGAAATCAGAAATAAAAATATCCGTTATCGATGAATTAATGGAAAATACCGATTGGTTCGTAGCTCCGACACCTACTCCGATTAAAAAAAAATCTGATATAGATGATACTTTTGGTTACAAAGAACCTGTAAGAAAACCCACTCGTGACAACGATAATCAACTATCAATTTGGGCTTAAAGCCACACCCTTTTAATACCGACTAAACCACTCCACCTTAAATATGAAATTTAATATCCACATCATAATCGCGTTTCTGGCAATCATTTCATCATCCTACACCAATGCCACCACTATATCACAATCACTTGACCGGTATCCTCAGATAGAAGCCTATGTAGGCTCAGCCGGCAAACCGCAAGCCCCGAAATCATGGACATATTCTGCCGATGGAGAATCATATTATGCTATTTCAGATGACGGCAACAAGATAATCAAATATGAGATTCGCTCAGGAAAAGAAATAGATACCTTATTTGACATAACTCATACCCGCGACATAACCTTACCCGACTTTAACGGTTACATCATAAGTCCGGACGAAACCAAGATTATGATTTTCCGTGAGTCAGCATCCATCTATCGCCACTCATTCAAAGCCGCTTACTACGTTTATGACATTCGCAGCCGAATATTAACAAGACTTTCAGATAATCACGCTATCGTTCAATCCCCGTTGTTTTCTCCTGACGGAAGAATGATTGCATTTGTAGCTGATAACAATATCTTTATCAAAAAACTTGACTATAATACCGAAGTTGCTGTTACCACCGACGGTATGTATGGTGCTGTAATAAACGGAATCCCGGACTGGACTTACGAGGAGGAATTTGCCACCACCTGCTCAATGACATGGGCACCGGACAATCTGACTCTATGCTATCTCAAATATAATGAAACTGACGTACCTTTATACGGTTTCGAACTATATGAAGGAGCATGTCATTCGTTTTCCCAATATGCACTTTATCCCGGCAGATTTACTTATAAATACCCGGTTGCCGGACAAAACAACTCTAAGGTCTCCATTCACTCCTATGACATAGAGACACGAAAGACCAAAGATATAACCCTACCGGATAAAACTCTTGAATACATCCCCCGCATAGCCTTCTCTCCCCATGCCGATAAACTAATAGTTGCCGGCTTGAACCGCGAACAAACACGTATGGAATTATATTCGGTCAATCCCCGTTCCACTACAGTAAAATCACTGCTCAGTGAACAATGGAATGCATGGCTCAATCCTCTCACCTATGAAAATATCACCCTGCTTCACGACTCATTTGTAATATTCTCTTCTCGTACAGGATACACCCATCTGTATCAATATTCATACACCGGTGCTATGATAAAGCCTATTACTTCCGGTGAATATGATGTAGACGCATATTATGGATACGATAAAAAACAAGGCGCTCACTATTACCGCTCACTTGCCAGCGGTCCCCTTAACCGTACTATATGTAAAATTGACAGCAAAGACAAAATCATAAATCTAACTCCCGAAAAAGGTACTTCTACAGCCACATTTGCTCCATCAATGAAGTATTTCGTTCTGAATTACAATAATACCACTACAGCCCCCAAATACACCTTAGTTAATTCTGACTCAGGTAAAACCATAAGGACGTTAGAAGACAATAGCACTTATATGGCGAAATACGCTTCTGACCCCAAGCCCGAATTTTTCACTATGGAATCTGACGGGTACACTCTCAACGGTTACATGATTCGACCTGAAAACTTCAATGAAAACAAAAAATATCCGGTAATAATGTACCAATACAGCGGTCCCGGCTCACAGGAAGTACTTGACCGATGGACAATGGGGGCGGAAAAATATTTCGCAAAAGCCGGATATATCGTAATCTGTGTCGACGGCCGGGGCACAGGCGCCCGGGGCAGAGCCTTTTCCGACGTCGTATATCGGCAACTTGGTCATTACGAATCCATTGACCAGATTGCAGCCGCCAATTACGCAGCCCGATTACCTTATGTCGATGCCTCAAAAATAGCTATATATGGATGGAGTTACGGTGGATACGAAGCCATTATGGCAGCATCCCAACCATCAGCACCCTATGCAGCAGCCATAGCAGTCGCTCCCGTTACTGACTGGAAATATTACGATACCGTATATGCCGAACGCTACATGCTTACCCCGCAAGCTAATGACGACGGATACCGTAAATCATCGACATTCACACGTATCCACACTCGCAAATGTCCCCTTCTGATAATGAGTGGAACAGCTGACGACAATGTCCACATGTTTAACAGTATCCAGTATATCGCTCAAGCCGAATCAGCCGGTAGGTGGTGTGATTTCCTTGTATTCCCCAACATGAATCATTCCATCAACGAGTGTAATTCCAGGGCTGTAGTATTTGCCCGCCTGCTTGATTATCTTGAAAATAATATGCGCTAATTACAAAACTCCATGGTTCCAATAATAAATAACGGTAAAGGTATATTCCAACTATGGCTTAACTGGCTTATGGGCTGTGGCGCCATAGCATTGCTTATCGTCTTATCCCTTTGGGTTACGCCTCGTCTTATTCCCTTTATAGCATTCGGTCTGCAATTTCTTTTCTTTCTGTTGATTAAACGTAACCGTCAGTCAAAACATCCCGTATGCTATCTTGTACCGTTCATCGTATCCCGTATTCTGTTTTGGACCGGCATTATCACTCTTACCATAAATCTTCTATACCGTTTCGACATCATGGGACGCCTCTTTACCACTGAAGAAGTCAATCCCAGCATTCCGTTCATAGCCACACTTATTATAGCTCCCATATCAGCCCTCATAACTATCTGGGGCAAGATATATAAGCGTAAACTTAGTTTCTGTAAAGACTGCAGCATGCAGTTCGGAACCACAGCCGAGCGTGGATTTCTTGGTATGATATTCACTCAGGAAGGTCAGTATCAGCTGACTATGCTGTTTTACATGAGCATAGGATGTACCGTGCTGAGCTGGTCGTACTACGGACTGATGTACGTCAACGTAAATCTCAACACACCGGATAAATTCATATTCTTCGGAGTCCCGTTACTCCTGTGGATATTTTCTTCATTCTATCTCGCCCTACGATATTTCGGTATCTGGAGTTATTATTGCCAGAACTCCGATATAGCCACAAGACGCCTCTCCATATCCACACTTGTACGCTACATCATGGTTCATGACAATAAAATATGCCTTCGCCGTCCGGACATGAATCCCGACACAATGGTCAATACCGATTTCAAATATGATATACCCGGCTCCCACTACCTCAGCTACCGTGAATTTGTAAATCTTTCTGATGCCACACGCATGTTCACATCATTTACAGGAATTAAAAATCCCGATGTAAGATTCATGTATATCTCCAATGTAGGTAATGCCGACTGCAACATCTTCCATTTCCTTTGTTACATTGACGATGAGCAGAAAGCAAAATTTGACGCTGAAAATCCTCAATGTCTTTGGCTCGATTTCCGCGAAGTAGGTACCCTGCTGAATAACCATGAATTAAACATGTTGCTGAGTGCCGAAATCACACGTATGCACACCATGGCTCTTGCTTGGAAAACATATACACCTGACGGAAAGCGCAGATACAAAATCAAAGAATACCGTCCGACATTCCAATTTCGTGACCTTAAAAATCTGAACATAGATTTTAATGACAAACGTTGGATATACGTTGCCAATAACAATCAGGACGTTCCTTTTTATGCCCTGAGACGATTCTGGCGCAAGCATATCAACGGCGTTGGAAATGCCTATCCTAAGCAATGAGCTATCTCGTCATCACAGGTCCCACGGCAAGCGGAAAAACCTCGCGAGCCGTTGATATCGCCCGGGTCACCGGCGGTGAAATTATCAGTGCGGACTCACGTCAGATTTATCGCAACATGGACATCGGCACCGGGAAAGACCTTGCCGAATATGGCGACACCCCCTATCATCTTATAGATATATGTCCGGCAGGCTATAAATATAATCTCTATGAATACCTGCGCGACGAATCCATTATCCGTAAGGATATTATCGCTCGTGGCGCTCTTCCAATCCTTTGCGGTGGCACAGGACTTTACATCGAATCCGTACTTAACGGACTCGTACTTCCGGAAGTTCCTGAAAACAAACCGCTCCGAGCCCAATTAAAAGAAAAAAGTATTGATGAACTCACTGAAATACTTTCATCCTTGAAAACCTTGCACAATATCACGGATATTGATTCTCGCCAACGAGCCATCAGAGCTATAGAAATAGCGCTATACTACAAATTGCATCCTGAAGCCGCACGCAACGCCACACCACATCCGCTCAATGATGCAGTAATAATAGGGGTTGACATTGACCGCGAATCACGTCGTCACCGTATATCCCGACGATTGAAGACAAGACTTGATGAGGGAATGATTGATGAAGTAAAATCACTTATCGATTCCGGTATTTCCACTGATGATTTAATATATTACGGACTCGAATACAAATACATCACCCTGTATATTACCGGTCAACTGAACTATAACGACATGGTATCGCAGCTTGAAATTGCCATACATCAGTTTGCCAAGCGTCAGATGACATGGTTCCGCGGTATGGAACGTCGCGGACATCACATCACATGGCTGCCGTGGAATCTCTCACGTGAAGAATTCATTGACCGCACACTACAACTACTTAACCGACATATGTCATGACCTTCCGTAATATAATACTGATTATACTATGTGGCATGTCGGTAGCATATCCTAAAGCCGAAACACACCGTGAATACTTCCCTACCCCCGTAGTCATTACGGATTCAGTTATAGGACTGCCGGTTACACAACTGACAGCCCCATTCAAGTCAGCCGAATTGCGCGCATCGGTGCCCCTATATAAAGACACGCATGGATTAAGCGAATGCAACTATGGTATAACATTCGGCTCCGACTCACGATATTACCGAATAACGCTTACCCCGGGTGATAAAAGTATGGACAATATATATGACAGGCGTTATTTGCAGTTCCGCTTGTCATATCACACACCCGACACTATGATGACCGTGTTTGAATCTGATATTTTTGACAACGTCGGATTAGGCGATGCTCCAAACTCTTTGGCGGTCGAACTCAATGCCACAGACTGTACAGCAGCTATCTATCTCGGAAAGACATATCCAGAATTAATTACCAAAACCATTGTCAAGATTGATTCCACTACCTCGATTAGCGCGTTTTTCTGCGGCCGCATCAATATCGATTTTCTAGTTTCAGAGATTATTACCTCTGATTATGAGTTACTGACTAATTCAGGCCATACAGTACAATCCCTAACCGAATACTTCCGGACCATCCCTGACAATTCCATTGAAGGCTTTTGGAAATACCTTGACCGGGATAATGACACCCGCTATTGCCGGTTAGGAGGAAATTACTCATTAGCTATTGTACACAATGCTGATACACACCGATTTGACATCATTTATTTATCCGGAGCACAAATCAATAAAGACAATTGGCATGAAGGCATGATAAAAGGACACCTCATTCCTACTATATTCGAAAATCATTATGACCTAATATGGTTTGATTCCATGCAACAACCCTACCGCAAAGAATCACATGCGCTCAAGGAAAAAGATGCCATACTCACGCTATCACTCCCGCTGCTGGAATCATCGTTCCGCTTCTGCCGTGTTCCCGTCACTCACTGATGGTCATCGTCAATTCATCATATTGCACCTTATCATTTGCCAGATAAACATCTATAATCCTGTCTGCACGATTCACTCTATAAACCATATTTAGCTCTTCCATGCTCTCAAGATAATCATACAGCATGTCCGGCAACTGGTCAAATAGAAAATCTTCAGGCAATACATCACCTCTTCCATCTACATCAAGCCATACATCTGAAGCATTGAATGTCAGTTTTGGACCGTATTTCAAAATCACTGTACTGACATTCTTATCCTTACTATATGACTGTACTACTGAAAAAGGGAAATATCTGGTTACAAAAGCTGATATAGGCGATGACAATTCATTCCATTCATTATTGCTGCTGCATGCACCAGCCATAAGCACAAACACACCCGTCAACAGCACGCCGAATATTTTTCGTATCATACAAGTTAATCTTTGTTACATAACCCAAACAAACGCTTCCGCCCTTTGGTTCGTTACATCCTGAATCATACCTTTGTGATATGAAACGTATAATAACCTCTTTACTTCTAATTCTGTCGGTTGTGGCAACACACGCGGAATGTCAACCTGATTCCATCCGGTATTTCGACCTCATGGGTGAAGCGGATAAAGCTATTGCAGGTGACGACTGGAATCTTGCCGAACAAAAGCTACTCGAAGCGCTACGCCTTATGCCTGCCAATCCGGTTAACATACTCCTGCTTTCAAATCTCGGAATGATACGTTTCCATGCCGGAAAAACCGACGAAGCCATAGCCACGCTTACTGATGCTCATACTATGGCACCGGCATCTGTAACAATACTTCAGAACCGGGCACGCATATATGCCGAAATCGGGCGCGACAAAGACGCCATCAATGACTACGCCTCGATTATAGCTCTTGACAGTACACTTGTCGAACCCCTCTTTTATCATGCCATGCTCTCCATCAATGCCGGCGATTTACTATCCGCTGACACTGATGTAACCCGATTAAAGACTATATCATCTAATGACCGGCTGACATACCTTGCTGACGCCACATTGGCTCTACACACCGGACTTTATGCTCAAGCCATATCACCTCTGTCGCATCTTATTGACACTGACCCAACTGCCGGATACTATGCATCACGGAGTCTATGCCGGTTAATGCTCGGACAGCTGCAGGAAGCATCTGATGATATAGCCCGCGGACTTGAGATTGACCCTGTCGATTCCGAGCTATACATTTATCGGGCTTTACTTAACAAGATGCGTTATCGTCCCGAAGATGCAAAATCCGATGCCCGTAGAGCCATAGAACTTGGAGCTGACGCCACCCGTGTCAACACCTTGATTCAGTAAAACAGTCTCCTTACGCCGATTTTTTGCAGTAAAAACATGATTTTTATGAATTTATACCAACTTTTTGACATTATTGCGGTTTAATGTATGATTCTATTCCACAATTATTTGTAACTTTGCAACGCTAAAATAACTTTTATAATATCCTATTAATAATTAAACCAATGAACACAGACACTATCGGTACTTGGGCTGGATCAGTATGGATTGCACTTAATGAAGCTGATGTCCTTGACACCAAACAAATTAAAAAAATCACAAAATTAAAAGATAAAGAACTCTATGCCGCCATAGGCTGGCTCGCCCGCGAAGGCAAAATCTCATTTGAAGAAAGTGGCGACGGCAAGGAATTGCTTTTGACTCTTGTAAAATAATATCTATTTTTATATTAATAGAAATCTTACACGGGTCGGGCTATTTTAATATGCCCGACCCGATATATATCAGCATAATGCAAGGAACTATCATTCGTAATACCGGAAGCGAATACACCGTGCTTACTGAAAACGGTGAAGAAATCCTGTGTAAAATAAAAGGAAAATTTCGTCTGAAAGGTATTCGGACCACAAATCCCGTTGCCGTAGGTGACCGTGTCACTATTACTCGTCAAGACGGTGATACTTCTTATATAACTGAAATAACCCCAAGAAAAAATTACATTATCCGTCGGGCAAGCAATCTATCGAAAGAAGCACATATCATAGCGGCAAATATCGATAGCGCCATGCTGATTATAACCCTGTATCATCCGGTTACATCCACTACTTTTATTGACCGCTTTCTTTCTACAGCCGAAGCCTATTCTATCCCTGCCATATTAGTAATCAATAAAATTGACCTGCTTACCGATGAGGAAAGTCTCGAGTACTTGGACGGCATTGAATACCTCTACTCATCCATTGGTTATAAAGTCATCCGGACATCGGCTACAAATAATCTCGGAATAGAAAACCTGCGACATGAACTTCAAGGAAAAACCACATTACTCTCCGGCAATTCTGGCGTTGGAAAAACATCGATTATAAACGCTCTTATTCCCGGATTGCATCTTCGCACGGCTGAAATATCTGCAACACATCTCACCGGCATGCACACCACTACATTCTCTGAAATGTTTCCCCTGCCCGATGGAGGTTATATCATAGACACTCCCGGAGTAAAAGGATTTGGAACTATTGATTATGATATTCAAAACGTTTCACACTATTTCCCGGAAATATTCCATGCATCTAAGGGTTGCCGCTTCAGCAACTGTACTCATACCCATGAACCCGGTTGTGCGGTAATTGATGCCATCGAAAACCAACACATAGCCCAATCACGCTACAATTCCTACATGAGTATCCTTGAAGATATCGACCACAAAAAATATCGTAAAGGATATTAACGATTTCACATTTTTTCACTACCTTTGCACCTTGTTTACTGAAAGCGTCGATTATACTCGCTACGCTTATCGTAATAGTTAGTTTTCAATAAGTTATAGTTTTCAAGTAAAAGGTATGGATTTTACCGGTCCCATTGATTTCAAGCCCAAATTATTCTCCACTCTCCGACATTATTCAGCAGCGAAATTCCGTTCTGACCTCACGGCAGGAATCGTAGTAGGCATTGTGGCGCTCCCACTTGCCATTGCATTCGCCATAGCCAGCGGTGTCAGCCCCACCGTAGGTTTAACTACTGCCATCATCGGCGGTTTTTTAGTATCCGCGTTAGGCGGTTGCTCCGTACAGATTGGTGGACCCACAGGTGCGTTTATAATAATCGTTTATGGCATAATAGCTAACTACGGATTGCAGGGTCTTGCTATCGCCACCATGATGGCAGGTATTATATTGGTTATGCTCGGTCTTTTCAGACTCGGCACAGTGATTAAATTTATCCCTTATCCTATAGTAGTAGGATTTACGGCTGGTATAGCACTAACCATTTTCTCTACTCAGATAAATGACTTTCTTGGTCTCGGACTTACCGAAGTGCCCGCATCATTTATCCCCAAATGGGGAGTTTACTTCACAAATCTCAAATCTGTTGACTGGGTGACCACATGCGTAGGAATCGTCTCACTCCTTATTATTATAGGTGCTCCTAAAGTATCCAAACGTCTACCCGGTAGTCTGCTCTCAATCATTATCGTCACAGCCGGCGTATATCTTCTTCACCGACTTTACCCTGATATTCATGTAACCACTATTGGTGACCGGTTCGGCTCAATGCCCACAGACATACCTCATCCTCACGGATTTTCACTCAGTATGGACACCATCAATGAACTTCTGCCCTCTGCATTCACCATAGCTGTACTCGGTGCTATCGAGTCACTCCTTTCAGCTACCGTAGCTGATGGTATTACCGGTTCCCGAACCAACAGCAATACCGAACTGATAGGACAAGGAGCTGCAAACATAATCGTACCATTCTTCGGAGGTATCCCCGTTACAGGTGCTATCGCTCGTACCATGACTAATATTACCAATGGTGGTCGCACACCGGTAGCCGGTATTATTCACGCTGTGGTACTCCTGCTGATTTTTCTTTTTCTTATGCCGTTGATTAATCTTGTACCCATGACTTGCTTGGCTGCCGTCCTGATTGTCGTCAGCTACAATATGAGCGGCTGGCGTACTATCCGCTCCATATTCCATAGTCCTAAAAGTGATATTACCGTTCTTGGTGTAACATTCGGACTGACAGTAATATTTGACCTTACTATCGCCATTGAGATTGGTCTGCTCCTCGCTATTATCCTGTTCTTGCGCCGTGTTATGGAAAATACCCAGATAAAAGTCTACAGTGAGCAACTTGACGTAGCCGAAGGCACCGACATTGCCAAACATGAAGTGCTTGACGTAGCTAAAGGAGTGGAAGTATACGAAATTGATGGCCCTTTCTTCTTTGGAATCGCCACTAAATTCGATGAACTCATGCGTTCATCAATGAAACGTAAACCGATTGTCCGTATAATTCGCATGCGTAAAGTCCCGTTTATCGATGCCACCGGTTTACACAATCTTGAGACCCTCATAGCTTCATCGCGTGCCGCCGATATAGCAATTGTTCTCTCGGGCGTACGCGAATCAGTACACAAAGTTCTGATGCAGTCAAAAGTAGTGGAACTTATCGGAAGCGAAAACATCTGTTCACACATAAGTAAAGCTGTACATATTGCCAACAGAATAGCCAACGAAAAGGAATTAAGTTAATTTGACACTCATTTTCACATTAAAATGCCATAAATAACTTGTAAACATTGAATAATGTTATAA
>CAMWPX010000044.1 GCA_947176205.1 uncultured Porphyromonadaceae bacterium | reverse complement strand
AACATATCAGTGTAAAATCTATTAAATTTTCAGTTATAAAATAGGTGCGGAATGAATTCCGCTGCAAATATAGTCTAATTATTTGGAAAATCCTAACTTTGCGAGCACCTCATTGCTAATATCTATTCTCGGAGACGCAAAAATTATGTCAGCTGACGATGCCCGGTCAAAAATGCACATGTATCCGCGCTCTTCCGACACCTTTTTGACAGCATTATACACCTCTTCCTGTATGGGCTTCATCAGTGTCTGACGTTTCTTATACATCTCACCGTCGGGTCCGAAATATTTATTACGGAGTTCTGTGGCCTGCTTCTCCTTAGCCACTATCTGCTCCTCGGATTTCTTTTTCTGTTCATCGGTCAGAAACGGCATCTGTGACTTATAGTTGTTATACATGGTCTCGGCTTCACGGCTAACATTCTCCACCTCTTTCTGCCAACGCTGCGACAGTTGCTCAAGCTGATTGTTAGCCACTTCATAATCGGGTATATTGGAAAGCACGTATTCCATATCCACCAGAGCGAACTTTTGTGCCGATGCAGCCACACAGCCTGCTATGACTGCCAATGCTATAAGAATGGTCTTTTTCATATTCTTTCTTTTTCCGTGTAAAAAAACTTTTTATCTATGACCCGGAACTTCCGATAAAGTTTAGCGGTAATATATTAAATATTGTTAGAACTCCTGACCGAGTATGAAGTGGAAGTGACTTCCGCCACGTGTACCGAACACCTTGTCAAAACCGTAAGCCCAGTCGATACCCATCATACCCACCATAGGCAGGAAGATACGCAGACCGGCACCGGCACTACGCTTGAGGTCAAACGGATTGAAATCACTCACTTGCGTCCAGGCGTTGCCACCCTCCACAAACACCAGACCGTAAATAGTGGTAGATGACTGGAGCATGAACGGGAAGTGAAGCTCTACTCCCAGACGCGTATAGGCATAACCTTCATGACCCCACGGCGTCAACGCACCATTGTCATATCCGCGCAGACCTATTGTCTCTGTAGCGTAAGTGTAGCTTCCTGTCATACCGTCACCACCCACATAGAATGTCTCGAAAGGCGATTTGAAATACTTATTGTAACTGCCGAGCAGACCGAAATCAGCTCGGGTCATGAGCACGAGTGTATATTTGCCGTAAGGGTCGGTAAGCGGAGTGTAAGTACGTGATTTGAATTTAAGTTTCCAGTACTCTATCCATCTGTACATCTCCTTCTTTGACTCGGTGGTATTCTGTTCGGAAAGAGCTTTCCAGTCTTTTTTGCCGAAGAGTGAAGCCGGGGGAGTCAGCTGCAGACTCAGCGAGAATTGCGAACCGCGGCGGGTGTAAAGCGGATTGTCGATAGAGTTGCGCGATAAGGTAAGTCCGAGCACGAGAGCGTTTGACGTACCGTTATTCATATAATACAGGTACTCCCAGTTTTTGAGATAATACCAGTTGTAAGTAAGCTCGGTCTGGAATGTAAAGTAGTCGTCAGGCCAACTCAGACGTTTACCGAATCCAACCGTAACGCCAAGCATCTGCAGCACCTTATTGGGGTCATAAGCATTGGTGATTGAATTCTGATAGTAGTCACTGCCATAACCGTATGACCCGTAACCATATCCGTAGCCATATCCGTAACCGTTCAGATAAGGATTTGCCCAATTGCTGTTGTAATATGATGAGTTAACACCCGTCTGACGGCTGTAATATGCCGACACTGACAGGGAGTTGGGACGCTTACCGCCGAACCACGGATCAAGGAACGAAATGCTGTAAGCCTGATAATATCTGGCATTGGTCTGTGCCGATATGGTAAATGTCTGCCCTTCACCCTGTGGAATCAGACCTTTATATGACCCGGGATGAAACAGATTCTTTATCGAGAAGTTGGTAAACTTAAGAGCAAGCTTACCGATAATACCGGTCTGACCCCAACCGAGTGAGAACTCTATCTGGTCATTGGCTTTTGATTCAAGATTAAATATAATGTCCACCGTACCGTTTTCTTCATTAGGCTCAGGACGGATATCCATATTTTCAGGATTGAAATGACCGGTCTGAGCTATTTCACGGGCTGAACGCATAAGATCTTCTTTGCTGAACAAATCTCCGGGACGCACACGAAGTTCACGACGTATCACCTTTTCATATAGTCGATCGTTACCGTTGATGACCACATTGTTGATGCGTGCCTGCGGACCCTCTATCATTCGCATTTCCAAATCTATAGAATCACCATGAACGTTGCGTTCGATAGGCACGAGGTTATAAAACAGATAGCCGCGGTTCATATACAGATTAGCCACAGCATCATCATCTTCGGTTGTACGCTTGTTAAGCAATTTCTGATTATATACGTCGCCTTTCTTGATACCGAGCACATCATCAAGGAAGGAAGTAGGATACAAGGTATTGCCCACCCATGCCACATCGTTGATATAATATTTCTTGCCTTCTTCCACCTCAATATACACGTCCACAAGGTCATCATTATAACGCACCACACTATCCGCCACTATCTTGGCATCACGATAACCCATCTCGTTATACTTTTCGATTATTCGCTTGAGGTCATCCTGATAATCTGACTGCACGAATTTCTTCTGCTTGAAGATATTGATGAGCTTGTTTTTCTCATTGGTTTTCTTCATTGTGCGCTGAATTTTTCCGGAACTCATCACCTCGTTACCGGAGATATAGATTTTGTGCACCTTTACCTTCGAATTCTTATTGACATTGATGTCAACAATCATCTCATTTGGCGCCGACAAATCATCACGCAAAGTTATTTTCACATCAGCGTTACCGAAACCTTTGTCAGCAAAATATTTCTTGATTATGGCTTCAGCTCTGTTTACTATATTCTGTGTAATCTGATTTCCTTTGTGAAGCTGAAGTCGCTCTTCAAGTTCATTCTTTTCGCCACCCTTTACACCATAATAATTAATGGTGGATATTCGGGGTTGCTGACGCAGATTGATTGAAAGCCAAGCCTTGTCACCTACCACCTTGTCTACGGCTATCTGTACTTTGCTGAACAGTGTCTGACGCCACAGACGTTTCGCAGCTGCCGTAAGTTCCGCACCGGGAATATCGATGCGGTCGCCCACTTTCAGCCCTGAGTATCCTATCACGATAAAATCCTCGTAATTATCAGCGCCGTTAACTTTGATATCGGCTATCTCATAAACACGTGGGATTCCGGTAAACAGCACGGTGGGGGCATTGATTGTATCTGTAGCCATCTGAGCTTTTGCCCCGACGGCTGACAATATGATGGTTACAATAGCAAAATACAGCTTTATACGCATAATCTATAGAATGTGATGCTTTTTCAGGATTGGTTTGACGATTGGATTTGTTGCGAAGTCTTGCCAAAGCGGCGTTCGCGATTATGATAATCTATTATAGCCTCGTAAAATTCTTTGGCTCCGAAATCGGGCCACAGAACCGGAGTAAAATATAATTCGGAATATGCTATCTGCCAGAGCAGAAAATTACTTATACGTAAATCACCCCCGGTTCTGATAAGCAAATCGGGGTCAGGAATCGACGTTGTAGTAAGCTCCTGCGCCACTACTCCGTCATCTATTTCATCAGGTGCTAATGTTCCTTCCACTACCTTCCGGGCAATACGCCGTGCGGCATCGGTAATTTCCCAACGCGATGAATAACTCAGAGCAAGATTCAGCTGTAAAGCTGTTCCGCCTGATGTAGCCTCAATGCTGCGACGCAGGCTCTCAAGCGATTCTGCCGGGATACGCCCGATATCACCTATCATATTCAGGCGTACTCCGTTTTCTATAAGACCGGGAGTCTCACGTTCAAGAGCCGTGGCTATCAATGCCATCAGAGCGTCCACCTCATAACGCGGACGATTCCAGTTTTCAGTAGAAAACGCATACAGGGTAAGATAATCCACCTTAGCTGCTACAGCCGCTTCCACAACACGACGTACGGCATCCACTCCGGCTACATGACCGGCTGTACGGTCAAGACCGCGCTTTACAGCCCAACGTCCGTTGCCGTCCATGATTATAGCCACATGCCGCGGCGTGTGGTCTAAGTCAATCTGTGATAGTAATATGTCGGTTGTAACGTCAGACATCGGTCAATCAATCTATGCGGTGACACACTGCACATCTGGGACCGAATTCATAGCTTATGCCTACGGTCAACATCGAGTACCAGTCGGTATTTTTGAAAAAAGAACTTTTAATCTGATATAAATCTGTAAGCTGCGATGAATCCATCTTGTCACCGAACGCTTTGGTCATGGTGAATTCAAGCATCATATTCAATCGGCGGCTTGCCTTATATTTTACACCCACTCCCATAGGTATGGTCATGGCGAAATAATTTTTTCCTTCCGTACGGGCTGTAGCGGCGCCAATTCCCACGGTCAGATACGGTGACCATCGACTGAGCCTTTTATAAGTCTCACCGATACCGAATGCCAAGAAATTACATTCGCCACGAAGCGACAAATCATACACGTATGACTTAAACGTATAATGCGCTCCTCCGGGCAACGCCATGGAATAATCCCGTGTGTCTCCGCTCAGTGTAGCCATACCCAGCTGAGCCTTGCAAGCCCACCGTTCATTTACTATATAACGTAAACCAGCTGTTGCCGCCAGCCCCGGGTTACGATACATATTAGCCATATTGGCATCGCCAAGATATCCGCTCATTCCAATAGACGCTCCAATATCAAATTTGTAATTTTCCACTATATCTTCAGCCCAAGCCACCCTGCCGGAACAAAATACCAGCACCATGACCATTACCGATTTTATTATAGCGGATTTCATTGACAGAAGCTCGAAATTTATTGAAGCGGCTTGAACGACAGACGATTAATCACCCCACGCCATATTGTATCCGAGAGAGTACCATCAGACAGGACACCGCCAAACATATATATATAAGGACATTCCCATGATTCTATCGGCGTCACCGCACGTGACCCTGATTCCATGCTGAACCATGCGGGCAGCTTAGGCAAATCCACACCGGTCCATCCCGATGCTGCACGTGACGTAAGAGTTGATTCGAACACATAAGCCTGAGCAAATGCTCCGGGCACGAGCACCTCGGGCAACTGCATCAACTGTGGGGCCTCACTCCAGTGTATCGCCCAGTCATTTGACATATACACCTTTTCAATCGGCTTACCTTCTGCGGTATGTCCACCGAACAAGAGCAGCACACTGCGGCGCGTAGCCTGCCAGCGATTGTTAACTTTGAATGTGAAGTAAGGCACCATTGACAATCCCTCGGCTGCAGGCACGCTGTTTGCTGAAATCATTGCCCATTCATTGCCATCGAATGACCATGTGTCACCACTTAATGTCCCGTCGGCTTTGCGTCCGCCCACAAAAAACAACTGCGCGCGCAGTGACCAGTCAGACGAAAACACCGCACATTGCCCTGTACCAGACACAGGCAACGACGCCATTTCCTCCTGAGTGAAAGCCTTACTTGCCATAGCCGGATAAACGACATGACTATATGTACCGTCAGTATTTTCAATCACGCCAACCACCTGAGAATCAACCGCACCGTAGATATGTGACATTTTCACTCCGGCATCAGTCCATGTCTCACCTTTATCAGTAGAAGCATAAAGCGCGTTATCGGCAGCAATCACATATAGAGCGTCATCACACACCGTGACTGACTCTATCACAGCACCTTCGGGGAGCGTAACCGCATCTACTGTCCATCGTGCACTTCCGGGGTCTGTAGTTGACGCACGACTTACGGATGTACCGTCAGTGGCAAATGTCAACAACTCATCGTCATACACCACAGTTTTTTGAGCCTTGACCACATCAAACGGCGTCGGCAACACTGCAATTGCCATATCACCCCAACTGAGAGAATCAGGCTTCATATTATGGACATTGACTTTCAGAGTATAATTACGGGTCGTAGCGCCATTACCGGAAACAAGTTCAAGTATCACCGAACCTTTTGAAAAATTTATCGGACTGTCGGAATTAACCATATAATTGACCACCGTATCAGCCACATTGATGCCGGGCATAGAGATTTTAGCCTGTGACACACCGCTCGAAAAAGTCATAGACACAGGCAATTTACTGACATTCGTACCCTTAGGCAGTGAATCGGCATTAAAAACCACAGCATTATTCAGGTCAATGGTAAAAAACACCGAATCAAGATTAGCAAGTATCTTCGAATCAGCCCCTAACTTAAAAGATGTTATCATCACAGCGTATTCAGCACTGTCATCATATACCACCGTATCGTCAGAATCCTTATTACACGATGTTGCTAAACCGATAAGCATCAGCATAGCACACAGATATATTGTCAACCTTGTTTTCATAAAGCATTATTTTTCAACTTGCAAAGTTAACAACATTTTCCTTAACTATTGTGCTATTACTGTTAATTTTAGTGTAATTCAATAATATAAGCTGTTCCAACAATCTTCTATCCGTCAATTGCTGACAGTAATGACAGTATTGCCGTCGAGGGTGGATTCGGTTAAAGTGCCTTTGGGGATGAGCATTCGTCCCACTCCGTTTTCACCAAGGGCAAACGGTGCTATCTCTATGCGGGCTTTATCCCAAAGACCGGCTTCTATAAACGATTTCAATAGCGTAGCCCCTGCCTCGACAAGCACCGAAACAGCTCCACAGCGATATAAATAATCAAGCACAAAATCCAGCCCTGCGCCTAAAGGCATCTCCACCTGAACCACACCATCAGGCAAATCCCGCCTGACAACCGAAGTAAAGTAGATAGTCCCCTCTCGCTCAAACACATGAGATGAAGCATCGCATCTGCCCCTACGGTCCAACACTGCTATACGCGGCGAACGACCGTCAATCAACCGCACATCAAGCCGGGGATTATCGGCAATTACGGTGCCAGCACCGGTTAGAATGACATCATTATCAGCGCGCAGGGCATGAACCGCCACACTGCTCAGAGATGTTGAGAATCTTTGAGCCTGAGTGCCGGAATTCCGGATTGAATCAGTAAATCCATCGGAACTCTGCGCCCATTTCAACGTGACATACGGGCTTCGACGTGTATGAGCTGTCATAAACTTCACGTTTAGTTCCCGGCATTCATGCTCCAGCACTCCTACCGACACTTCGATACCGGCTTCGCGTAAAATACCTATCCCCCTGCCTCCTACCTTGGAAAACGGGTCGACACTCCCGATTACCACCCGCGGTATTCCCACGTCGACAATCAGATTGGCACACGGCGGAGTCTTACCATAGTGAGCACACGGCTCAAGAGTCACATACATGGTCGATTCACGAAGAAACGACTTATCCACAACCGAATTAATGGCATTGACTTCGGCATGCGGACCGCCGAACCGGCGATGATATCCTTCCCCGATAATCTTTCCGTCACACACTATCACCGCTCCCACCATAGGGTTGGGCGATGCCCAGCCCTTTCCCGCTGCCGCCAGCTGGAGCGCACGACGCATATATATTTCATCTATTTCCAATCGCCACACTTTTTAATCAGGTTGACAAGATGCTCCACAGCCTCCTCGGCAGGAATATTTTTCTCCACACACTCTTTTCCTTTATACAGACTGACCCGCCCCACTCCGGCTCCTACATAACCGTAATCAGCATCAGCCATTTCACCGGGACCGTTGACTATGCAACCCATAACACCGATTTTAAGCCCGCGTAAATGTGACGTCGCGGCTTTCACACGCGCTACCGTGGACTGCAAATCAAACAGCGTACGTCCGCAACCCGGACACGATATATATTCTGTATGCGAAAACCTTAATCTTGCCGACTGAAGAATTGCGAACGCTAATCTAGCAGCATCGGCAGCCGAAAGTGAATCAGCCTCAATCATCAAGCCATCGCCATATCCGTCAAGCAGCAAGGCACCGCATTCCACTGCCCCACGTAGTTTAACCTCATCGGCACCCAGCCCTTCGTAACCGGCTTTTATAATCACAGGGTTGTCTACATTCCGCAGCTTCAACGCATGAAACGCAGCCTTCATGTGCCCTATATAATTTCGGTGATGGCTTGAAAGCACTATCACCTCGTCATCACCGAATTTCACACGTCCGTCAAGAACTTCATCGGCTGTACAGCGATGTAATTTCAAATCCGTGTTTCCGGCTATAATGTCAGGAGTAAAATTATCATCGAAAACATCGTCAGTATCACTCATAACCACCTTTAAGGCTGAACCGCCGACATTTCTTATGCGACGACTATCATAACCCTCACCCGAAGCCTCCGGAGCATCTATAGATGGCGCACCGGCAAGCGACTGAGCGTAATCCACGAGCGCACGTGCCACTGGAAGTTCACATTCGGGCTCCTCACTAAGCGATACGCGCACCGTATCACCTATGCCCTCACACAGCAAAGTCCCTATACCCACCGCCGACTTTATTCTTCCGTCTTCTCCCTCACCCGCCTCTGTAACCCCGAGATGCAAGGGAAAATCCAGATCTTCGGCTTTCATAGCCGCTACCAGCCTGCGTACAGTCTCCACCATCACCACCACATTGGAAGCCTTGATAGAGATAACCACATCACCGAAATCATGCCTGCGACACACTCGCAGAAACTCCATGGCACTCTCCACCATGCCTGCAGGAGTATCGCCGTAACGACTCATAATCCGGTCACTGAGCGAACCATGATTCACGCCAATCCGTATAGCGGTATTGTTCTTACGGCAAAGTTCAAGAAACGGCACAAGCGCTTCCTCTATCTTCTTCAATTCAGCAGCATATTCTTCATCAGTATAATCTATAGTGGCAAATACTCTGCCCGGGTCGACGAAGTTACCGGGATTTATACGAACCTTCTCCACTTCTTCAGCCGCAGCAAATGCAGCCCGCGGATTAAAATGAATATCGGCTACAAGCGGCACATCAACTCCTTGGGCACGCAGCCTTCTGCGTATCTCACCGAGATTGACAGCCTCCCTTACACCCTGCGCCGTAAATCTCACATATTCCGCTCCGGCAGCCACCATACGCAATGTCTGAGCCACAGAGCCTTCAGTATCCATAGTGGATGTGGAAGCCATGGTCTGAATCCTTATCGGATTATCTCCGCCCAACGGCACTCCGCCCACAATTACCTGACGGGTGCTGCGTCTTTTATAATCAAACGGATGCATCAGTTGGTCTTGAACTTATACTTTACCTCCTTGAGTTCGGCATTCACCTTCACTATCTTATCAGCCAAGCGACGGCGATAATCCTCAAACCGCTTGCTTACCGCTTCATCACCAAGTGAAATAATCTGAGTGGCGAGTACTCCGGCATTGAGCCCGGCATCGATACCAACCGTAGCCACAGCAATACCCGGAGGCATCTGTACTATCGAAAGCAGTGCATCGCGCCCCTCGAGTGTGGAACTGATAGGTACACCTATCACAGGCACGGGTGTCATGGCCGCTATCACACCGGGCAGAGCAGCCGCCATACCGGCACCGGCTATAATCACCTTGATACCGCGTTCCTGAGCTCCACGGGCAAAACGTTCCACTTCAGCCGGTGTACGGTGAGCCGACAAAGCGTTCATCTCAAACGGCACTTCCATAGTGTCAAGAAACTTGGCAGCCTTCTCCATAATCGGAAGGTCGGAAATACTGCCCATAATAATGCTAACAAGCGGATTCTTATCCATAAATCTATCTTTTAGTCAAATTTGTAACTTCTATATCCTATGACGCAAGCGTCCTACAGGTATTCCTAATTTCTCACGATATTTCGCCACCGTGCGCCGGGCTATATCATAGCCTTTGTCTTTAAGCTGCCGTGTGAGAGCCTCATCGGTTAGCGGATGAGCCGGATCCTCCGACTCCACCAATCGCTTCAGCTCGGCCATGACTTTCTGCACCGATATATCCTCATTCTCTTTATGCCGCTCGGTAAAGAAAAACTTAAGCGGATAAACGCCCTGATGTGTAGCCACATATTTTCCTGATGCCGCACGAGATATCACCGACAGGTCATAACCGGTATCGGCGGCTATATCCTTAAGTATCATCGGACGCAGAGTTGAAGCATCATCAGTACGGAAAAACTCCTGCTGTCGCCTGACTATGGCGCGCATAACTTTCATCAGTGTATCACGCCGCATGTCAAGCACCTTGATAAAGGTAGCAGCCTCGTCACGTTTCTTACGAATAAATGCGTTGGCCTCCGATGCCTGCGCTCCTTTGCCGAAGTCCGAATCAGCTCGGAATGATTCTTCTATCTCAAGCCCCGGGATACGGCTCAACAGTGTCACGCTGAAACGTTCGCCGTCAGGCTCCACAAGGAAATCGGGGGTGATATGCCTGAGCCTGTCATCGTCATCACTGCCTGAAATAAGCGTCCCCGGCTTGGGATTAAGAGTCTTGATAAGGTCCAATGCTCCCCTCAATTGCTCGGGGGTTATATTCATCATGGACCTCAACCGGTCAAAGTGCATCAGAGAGAACACGTCGAAATAGTCAGTCATAATCTCTTCAGCCACCTTTACATCAGGCGATGAAGGCATTCGCTTGAGCTGAAGCAGCAGGCTGTCACGCAAATCCATAGCTCCCACACCCGGCGGGTCGAGAGCTCGCACGGCGTTCCACACCTTACGCACTCTGTCATCGCTTACCTCCAGCCCCGAATTTATCATTATATCATCCGTAACCTCACGCAGTGACCGGGTCATATAACCATTGTCATCGATATTTCCGGCAATATACCGGGCTATATCCATATCCTCGTCATCAAAATCAGCGTTTTGCGCCAACTGACTCATAAGATACTCCATAAGCGACGTACCATGCTCCACAGCCACGGGTTCATAGGCGGAATCGAAAGCGCCACGGTTACGCGCTTCAAGCCGGTAAAACGGAATTTCTTCTTCCGACGAATAGTCAGCCGCCTGCATCTGCTCGGCAGTCTCACCATACTCTTCTCCGGCAACAGATTTTTCTTCCGGGACGCTTTTTTCTTCCAAAGCCGGATTTTCATCAAGAGCACGGCGCACCTCCTCCTCCAGCTCCGGCTCGTTCATCTCGAGCACACGCACAAACTGCAACTGCAGCGGAGCCAAAGTCTGCTGCTGGCGGAGCGATGTGTTTAATTGAAGCGAATTATCCATAGGATTCAGACCTGAACTGATAAAGATGCGGTAAAGTTACCTATTTTTTATAAAAAGACCAACCGGAATCTTGTCCATACGGGATATTATTATTAACTTGCGGTTGATAAACAGCGCCGGGTATGATAGAATCATTTCTCCGACATATAGCCACCGAGCAGGGTGTTTCACCCCACACCGTAGCTGCCTACGGGCGCGACCTGAGACAGTGGCGCGATTATGCCACCGACGGAGGCAAGTATGAGCTGCGACCCGAGACAGCCACACCAAGCGACTTAAGGCAATGGATAGCATCGCTGTCACGCACCGGTGTGTCACAAAGTTCAATAAGACGCAAACTTCAGTCACTGCGTGCATTTTTCCGCTACATGATGCGGCGGCACGGGCTCAAAAGCAATCCTGCCGAGCTTGTGGTGTCGCCCAAAATACCCAAACGCCTGCCGGTGTATGTGCGCCGTGAGGAGACTGCCGCGATAATCGATTCGGAAGTTGACCCCGATGATGTGATAGCCATACGTGACCGTCTGATTATAGACATGTTATACTCCACGGGCATACGATGTTCGGAACTCGTAGACTTGAAAGACCGTAACGTTGATACCACGAAAGGTGAACTAAAAGTGCATGGTAAGCGTAATAAAGATAGAATAGTCCCTTTCGGACCTGAACTCGGAAACATGATACAGCAATACCGCTCACTGCGCGACACCATGACCCCGCCTACGTGCGATGCCTTCTTCACCCGTCCATCGGGAGAAGCGCTCTATAGGCGCATGGTCTACCGCATAGTCCATGAAATGATGGAGGGCACGGTTCATGCCGAGCGAAAGAGTCCGCATGTGCTGCGCCACTCGTTTGCCACGGATATGCTCAATGCCGGTGCCGACCTCACTGCCGTGCAGCAGCTACTGGGACATCAGTCACTCACCGCCACTCAGATATACACTCATATATCTTACAGAGACTTAAAACAAAATTATCAACTCGCACATCCCCGTGCACAAAAAAAGGAGGATAACCATGGAAGTTAGAATTCAGTCAATCCACTTTGACGTAAGCGAACAATTATCAGAGTTCATCAATAAGAAAGTAGACCGTCTTGCCCGCAAATATCCCGCGATGGACTACGTAGATGTCAATCTCACAGTGCTCAAAGCCGAGACAGCCATGAACAAGCAGGCTGTAGTCAAGGCTATAGTGCCGCATCACGGCGAGCAGGTAGCCACCAAAGTAGCCGACACATTCGAGGAAGCTATCGATGTGGCACTGGAGGCTATCGAACGTCAGCTTGAGAAAATCAAAGCCAAGAAATGATATTGCCCAAAACCGACTTATAACCGAAGCGCCGGGGATTACTCCCCGCGCGCTTCCTTATTATATCCATCATTATCACACATACTATACATTCAGATGAATCTGCGTACACCTGAAGAAATAACCCGATGCACTCTGGAAATCGGGAAAAACAAGGCATTACGACCCACAAAAGAGCTAATCATCCAATCGATACTTGCCGGTTGCTACATAACTTTCGGCGGCATCCTGTCACTTACAGCAGGCTACGGATTTCCTGAAGTCACGGCGGCAAATCCCGGGATGCAGAAACTGCTGAGCGGCATGCTGTTTCCCATCGGTCTGATTTTAGTAGTGGTGCTCGGCGCCGATTTGTTTACGGGTAACAATGCCCTGCTTGTGCCCGCCTGTATGAAACGCCACATAGGTGTGGGTACGGTGCTGAAAAACTGGACTCTGGTATATCTGGGCAATTTCATAGGCGCCATAGCGTTTACCTACTTCATGATTTATGCCGTGGGACTCACGTCAGCCGAGCCATATCAAAGCTCTATAATCAAGATAGCCCAAGCCAAGGTGTCGATGCCGTGGTTCACAGCCATGCTCAAAGGTATAGGTGCCAACTGGTGCGTGTGCCTCGCCATCTGGCTCGCTCTGGCGGGTCACAACCTGTCAGAAAAAGTAATCGGGTGTTTTCTGCCTGTGATGGCATTTGTGATTTTAGGTTACGAGCACTCGATAGCCAATATGTTTTTCATCCCTGCCGGAATGCTCGAAGGCGCACAGGTGAGCGTCGGCGAGTTTGTGAGCGCCAATCTAATCCCCGTGACCATAGGCAATATTTTAGGAGGAGCACTTTTCGTGGGTTCGGTGCAGGCTTATCTGCATCTTAAAAAATAAGCGCGAAAAAATAGTCACTCCAAAAATTTTATTTATTATCTTTGCACTACAAATATCACACAAACATTATTATTAACTAAAATACTCCAACCCCAATGGTAAGTTACAAAGAATTAGGTTTGGTCAACACCCGCGAGATGTTTGCCAAAGCCATCAAGGGCGGTTATGCCGTGCCTGCTTTCAACTTCAACAACATGGAGCAGCTTCAGGCTATCATCAAAGCTGCTGCTGAAGAAAAATCTCCCGTGATTCTTCAGGTTTCAAAAGGTGCGCGTAACTACGCAAACGCTACCCTTCTCCGCTACATGGCTCAGGGTGCGGTTGCATACGCTAAAGAGCTTGGTTGGGAGAATCCCCAGATTGTTCTTCACCTCGACCATGGCGACAGCTTCGAGCTCTGCAAGAGCTGTATCGACAATGGCTTCTCTTCTGTTATGATCGACGGTTCACATCTTCCTTACGAAGAAA
>CAMWPX010000043.1 GCA_947176205.1 uncultured Porphyromonadaceae bacterium | reverse complement strand
GAGTTATAGAATTCTAACATCACCCGCCGTCAATTTGTTTTTTGCATTCGCTTAAAATTTTGTTATTTTTGTGGATAGTAATTAAAATAATTCCAAAACCTGTTTTTATGCCTACTAAACCGTTCAAATATCAGGAAATGTTTCCGATGGGAAAAGACACCACGGAATATTATCACCTGACATCCGATTATGTAAGAGTGGAAAATTGGGGCGGACACGACACACTTGTCGTTGACCCGGAAGCCCTGACCGTGCTTGCCCGTCAAGCCACTCATGACAATGCTTTCATGCTCCGTCGCGAACACAATGAGATGGTAGCCAAAATTCTCAGTGACCCCGAAGCAAGCGAAAATGACAAATATGTGGCTCTCACAATGCTCCGCAATGCCGAAGTGGCAGCCAAGGGTCAACTTCCATTCTGTCAGGATACAGGCACAGCTATCGTAATAGGTAAAAAAGGTCAGAACGTGTACACCGGAGGCGGTGATGAAGAACGTCTGTCAAAAGGAGTGTATGACACATACACCGGCTGCAACCTGCGTTACTCTCAAAACGCACCGCTCAATATGTATGATGAGGTCAATACCGGCTGCAATCTGCCCGCTCAGATTGACCTTTACGCTACCGATGGCGATGAATACAAATTTCTTTTTGTAGCCAAAGGCGGAGGCTCCGCCAACAAGACTTACCTCTATCAGGAAACAAAAGCGATAATCAATCCCAAGACACTCGTCCCCTTCCTTGTAGAGAAGATGAAGTCACTTGGAACGGCAGCATGCCCTCCATATCATATAGCATTCGTAATCGGCGGCACATCGGCTGAGATGAACCTCACCACCGTGAAGAAAGCATCCGTGAAATACTATGACAATCTCCCCACTCACGGCAACGAGCTCGGTCACGCTTTCCGCGACATAGAACTTGAGAAAAGACTTCTTGAGGAAGCACACAAAATAGGACTGGGCGCACAATTCGGCGGCAAATATTTTGCACATGACATACGCGTGATTCGCTTACCCCGTCACGGTGCATCATGTCCCATCGGTATGGGTGTATCATGCTCGGCTGACCGCAATGTAAAAGCTAAAATCAATCGTGAGGGTCTGTGGATAGAAAAACTCGATAGCAACCCCGGAGAGCTCATCCCCGAAGAATACCGTAAAGCAGGCGAAGGCTCAGCCATACAGATTGACCTCAATCGTCCGATGCCGGAAATCCTTGCCGAATTGTCAAAATATCCCGTATCGACACGTCTGTCACTCAACGGTACCATCATAGTAGGTCGCGACATCGCACATGCCAAGATTAAAGAACGTCTTGACCGCGGAGAGCCGATGCCCCAGTATCTCAAGGACCATCCCATCTATTACGCCGGACCAGCCAAGACTCCCGAAGGGATGGCATCGGGCTCATTCGGTCCCACTACCGCCGGACGCATGGACTCTTACGTCGACCAGTTCCAGACTGCAGGCGGCTCAATGGTGATGATAGCCAAAGGCAACCGTTCCAAGCAGGTAACCGATGCTTGTCAGAAACACGGCGGGTTCTATCTCGGCTCTATCGGTGGTCCGGCTGCTATTCTTGCCCAGAACTCCATAAAGAAAGTGGAACTTCTCGAATATCCCGAACTCGGCATGGAAGCCATCTGGAAAATAGAGGTGGAAAACTTCCCGGCATTCATCCTTGTAGACAACAAGGGTAATGACTTCTTTACCGAGATATCTGAAAAATGTAAAAACTGCGCTCTTAAATAATAGTTCATCTAATACACACAGCAAGCCCCGATTCATCTGAATCGGGGCTTGCTGTGTCATTATGTCAGATTATCAAAGCGAACTGTAGGAGGGTGAGAATGTATCACCGCCTGACACGCTGCCGGTATTAATACCTTTCTGAAGCCAGCGCTGGCGTTGAGCCGATGTACCGTGATTAAAGGCATCGGGCACGGTATAGCCCTGCGATTTCATCTGCAGATAATCATCGCCTATCTTCGATGCCGCCGTTATAGCCTCCTCCACATCACCCGGCTCAAGAGAGCCAAACATGCGGTTGTCATGATGCGCCCACACCCCCGCATAATAATCAGCCTGCAGCTCCAGACGCACACTTATCTTATTGGCGTCACGCTCATTCATACGGCTCATAGCTGAATGCGCCTCATCAAGAGTGCCGAGTAAATACTGCACATGGTGACCAACTTCGTGAGCTATCACATAAGCGTAAGCAAAATCGCCACCCGCGCCTATAGTGCGCTGCATATCTTTGAAAAACGATAAATCAAGATACACCGTCTGGTCAGCCGAGCAGTAAAACGGACCCATGGATGATGAGGCACCGCCGCAACCGCTCTGCACCGACCCGCTGAAAAGCACCAGTCGCGGAGCCTCATATTTCAAACCGTTGCGACTGAACAATTCGGTCCACACATCTTCAGTGCCGGCGAGTATCTTCGATGCAAAATCGGCAAGCTGCTCATCTTCAGCTGAAAGTTGCTGCTGCGAGCCTCCCATGCTGAACGCATCACCTTGAAGAATGCCGGTGCTCTGGATTACGTCAGATAAATCTCCACCGCTAAACAGCGTTATGGCAGCCGCTATGATTATACCCACTATTCCACCTCCTACAAGTTTCCCCTTGCCGCTCATACCGCGGCGATCCTCCACATTACTGCTTTTTCTACGTCCTGACAGATTCATATTATATTTACTTAAGTTTCTATGACGTCAAAATTAAGCAATTAATCCCATAGTAGAATCAATCATTAAATAATTTTGCTGAAAAGATAAAAAATATTAATTTTGTGGCGACTCAGCGCCCGGAGGGGTGGTGGGCAGTTAAATTTGAAATAAGAGACGTTTACCTGACGTTATCTGCTACATTCAAACTTCGCAACTTTGAACTTATTCCCATGCAGATATACGCAACCGGTTTCCGTCGACGGGTGATATTTACATCGTCCTCAATGCCGGATGGGAGCAATCCCATAGTTCCCGTTCGGCAAAGTTGGGCTTGATTGGATATCCGGCGTGGGCTGACTGAGTTGCTTATCCTTGGGAATGGCAATGCGAAGGCCTGAATGTGGGATAAGCGAAAGATACAGACTCCCACGTCTTTTTTTACACATTATTTTATATGCCTGTCAGGGGAGACGCCGGGCTGACATAGTTTATGGCAGTGAAAAGCTCTTCATTATCCCTGATTATCGCATTGACATGCGTATTGACATCGACTGTTTCGGCTCAGAAAATTGACTATTCCGTGGTTAATGTACCTGAAGAATCCGGACTTGAATTTGTCAAAATCACCAAACCGAGTGATTATGTAGCTATGCCTCCGGTTATTCGTAAAAGCCATAGTGCACAATGGCTTACCAATAAAATTCTCGGAATATCATCTGACGGCAACCAATTAGCGTACCTATCATTACGCAACGGCGCCACAAATATTTTCCTCAAAGACCTGGACAAACAAGGCAGTGCGGTACAGCGCACTAACCGCACTGCTATTCAGGACTTTTCATTTTCACCTGACGGCAAATATATTCTATTCTCCGAAATTCGTGGAAAAAACAACCGTCAAAACATCAATGAGATTTTCCGCACTGACGCTAAAAACGGTTACATCTGCCGTCAGATTACCTCCGGTGATTGTGATTATTCTCCGGTATATTCTCCTGACATGAAACAGATATACTTTACCCGTATGGAGCAACGCGGCTCAAGCATCTGGGCTCATGATGTGGATAAGAATTTCCTTGCCAGCTACGTATCAGGCATGAATCCATCGGTAGCGCCAAATGACAACAGTCTGATAATATCACGCGTCAACAATGAAGGTCGTGGCGAAATATGGAAAGTAAATCCTGCTACAGGCGCTGAAGAATGCATCGTAGCTGACCCGGTACACAGCTTCACTACCCCAGAAGTATCGCCTGACGGTCAATGGATACTATTTGTAGGCGACGGTCGCATCCCTACCGGCAAAGGCAATAGCGAATATGTCAACACCGATATATTTGCATGTAAGATTGACGGCACGCAGATGACACAGCTCACATATCATGCAGCTGATGACCTAAGCCCTGTATGGAGCAAAGACGGAAAACACATTTACTTCATATCACAGCGCGGTGATGCAGAAGCTACACCTAACGTATGGCGCATGAACTTCAATCACTGATACATTTGCACATAACTTTATACTGATTTTTTCTAACTATTTTATTTACTAACCAATTAATCACTTATCAACAATGAAAATGATTAAATCTCTGGCTATCGCACTCGCATTGTGCGCTACCACTCCCGCTATGGCACAGTTTACTGCCGGTGGCAGTTCTTCATCAGACTCTGAGAACAAAGGTTACAACCGCGTTGCTGTGTCTTATAACAACTCTCTTTACAGTCCCAACATAGTCGCTGACGGTATAACAAGCATAGGACTTAACGGAGTTGGTGTTAATTTCATACATGGCTTCAGCCTTTCAGAAACACTCCCCATGTTCCTTGAAGTAGGTGGTAACTTAAATTTTGACTTTGGCAGCCAAGATCTTACAGATAAATTAACAGAAGGTGAATATTGGGCTCAGGCAAAACAGCTGTATCAAGATATAAACCTGCAGGTTCCCGTTAACTTCTTATGGAAGTTCAACATCAACGAAAACTTCTCATTAGACACATATTTTGGTCTTAATTTCAAACTTCATCTTAGTAGTACACAAAAGAAAGATATTGACACCAATATTCCAGAAGAAGTATGGGAGGAAGCTGGCATTAAAACTGAATATGAATCAATAAGCCTTTTTGATGAAGATAAAATGGGAAAAGATAACACTTGGAACCGATTCCAGATGGGCTGGCACGTAGGCGTTGGCGCTCACTACAAAAAATTCTACTTGGGTCTCCAATATGGTACAGACTTTATCCCTGCATATAGCTATAGTAAATCAGACTATAAAATCAACACCTCTAACCTGAAAGTCTCTTTAGGATATACATTCTAATCTTACAGAATTACTCTTGGCTAAAGCTTAGAATCTTAAAAATACATTTAATGTCCAATCCTCGCACGGATTTTCCTGCAGGGATTGGACTTTTTTATCCAGATACACTATAAATAGCTTTTATCAAAATCATAATACGGGCTTCATCATATCATAAGCAGAAGTTCTGCGACTACCCAACATCGTTTATATGGTATTATTTTGTAAAAACGAAATAAACCTGTATATTTGTGATATAATATTGATAGTATTATGAATAATATCAGCAATAGTAATAATATATTATCTATATTAGATAACTTTACATTTGATAACCCGGACGACATAATGATGCAGGTCGCCGAAGATTTTCGTAAACGTAGAGTTGAGAAAAATATCACCCGACAACGTGTGGCGGAATTGTCAGGAGTACCATTATCTACAGTTGCACGCTTTGAACAGAAAGGACTCATTGGATTCGAATCACTTATCAAACTCGCTATGACATTAGGGTATACTTCGGAGATAAAAAATCTGTTTGACACGCCTAAGTTTAACACGATGAAAGAACTTGATATGATTCGTAAGAAAAGCCATAATAAGAGAGCCTATATGAAAAGTAAGAAACAATGAAAAGAACTGAAAAGTTAAAAGTCATGTTTCATGGACAAACCGTCGGCTTGTTGTCACGAACACCGGATAACCGTATAAACGTATTTGAATACGATAAATCATGGCTTACGAACGGTTTTAGCATTACTCCACTTGAACTACCGTTAAAATCCGGTGTCTTCATCGCCAAGCCTCAACCATTTTATGGGAACTTTGGTGTCTTTGAAGATAGTCTTCCCGATGGATATGGTCGTTATCTTCTTCATAAAGTACTACTTAACAGGGGAATAAACGATTCAGAGCTATCATCTTTGGACCGGCTTGCATTAGTTGGTGATAATGGTATGGGAGCTTTAACCTATTCACCTTCCCTTTACCTTGAACAAGAAGAAAACGTATCAGATTTCGACCGACTTCAAGAAATTGCACTCGAAGTTCTTAAGGAGCAGCAGGATAAAGATGCCGGACTATTACTCTATAATAGCGGTAACAGTGGAGGCGCAAAACCCAAAGCAGTATTTTCTGACGCTGAAGGACACTGGTTAGTCAAATTCCGACATACGTATGATCCGAAAGATATTGGGCTCCAAGAAGCGCGTTATAATGAGACTGCAAGAAAAAGTGGTATCGTTGTGCCCGACTTTCGACTTATCAATGACCGATATTTCGCGTCACGACGGTTTGACTTTGACCATAATGGAAATAGAATTCACACAGCTACTGCCGGAGGTCTGATGTGTCTATCCCTACACGAGCCGTTTCTTGATTACTCAAATCTATTTGCACTGACAGGATACTTAACCGGGAGTCGAGAAGATATAGAGCAGATGTATCGCAGAATGATATTCAATTATCTCACTGAAAATAAAGATGACCATTGCAAAAATTTCAGTTTCTATGTAATATGGGATAATGATTCTATGGACTGGAAATGGCGGCTCGCTCCGGCATACGACCTTACGCTTTGCTCTGAAGGCTATAACGGCGAACACGCTACTTCCGTCAATGGTACAGGACAACCCCGGCTCTCTGATTTCATTGCTGCAGGCAAAAAAATCAAGCTTCCGGAAAATAGATGTCGGGAAATGATAGAGGAAGTACGCTCCGGTTGCACAGAATTAATCAGATATGATATTAGAAAATAATACAATCCAAACGATTAATCCGGCTTAATTAACAATAAAGTGATTCTTATCAATCAATTTGAAGCGCTTGACAACAATTCTGACGCTCTTTGGGGATTATCAATTTATGTCACTGATACTGCATCCGGTTATTATATATTCTTTCGGTGTAATCCTGCATCAGGGCTTTGAACCAGTCACTCATGCGGTTGATTTCCTGTAAATCATATTCAGTGAGTTCGGTGTGTGGGTATGGTGTCTCTCTGATGTCATACACCGCAAACAGTTTGTCAGGCGCTTCAAACGCCACCATATACTTTGTGCCATATACATAATACGCGCTGCACAGACTTGCCAGGGCATAATGCCCCTTTGTATTGTCAAACAGACTGCTACCCATAGATATATATGGTTCATTATAGCCCGCGAGATGCAGAATAGTCGGGGCGACATCAATCTGACCCATCGGTGTGTCAGTAATGATTTGATTAGGGATACTGCCATCGGGGGCGAATATAATGAATGGCAGATGATTTGAGACGTATGGGTCTTCACTATACTCACTTCCAAAGTAATCACGTTGACCATGGTCTGATGTAATGATAAATATTGTGTTACAGTACCATGATTGAAGTCGGGCAATATTAAAGAACGACCGTATTGCCCTATCCGTATATTCCATAGATTGAGCCGGTCCCTCGGTGTACTTATAATTGCTTATGTCTTCCGAGTCAGGTAAAGTGTACGGAGAGTGAGCCGTTACGGTAAACCACGTAGCAAAAAACGGTTTACTCACTTGGCTTAAATCTTCCGCCACATACTTACCCATAGGTTTATCCCATATACCCCATACGCCATCATACTGTGAGTCATCGCCAAATGTGCCGCGATTGAACAAATTGTCAAATCCTGAAACTTTTGCAGTCTCATCTATATGAAAATTTCCTTCGTCGCAACCATAATAAAACCGGGTATCATATCCTATTGATTTCAATAATATGGCCGGAGTATCTTTCGGGATATCTGATTGTTTGGAATTAACATAGTATGATTCTCCGGAACCGAAAAAAGGTACACCAGCAAGAAGCTGAGTTATCCCCTGCGCTGACGAACGACCAGAACCATAAAAATGTAAATTGATAAGAGATTCACGGGTCAAAGAATCAACAAAAGACATTGATGAAGAGTATGGAGTAGCGCCGACAGGGCTAAAAATATCAGAGTGAATAGAGCCTCCACTTTCTAAAACTATAAGCATGATGTTTTTACCGTTAGGCTGAAGCGTGTCAGGCGGCACTATAAGGCTGTTGCGTATTAAGGATAATTCTCTATCATTAAAATATGTCTGAGGCACATTTGAGATGTCTTTTAATTGAAAAGCCATTGCAAAAGGGGTGTTTATCACAGCTGAAGAATGGATGATTTTATCCACATACAGATAACGCATGCTCATGCTTAACGGTCGACCATTCAGCCGGAAACCCCTTATGCATAAGAAGGTCATAATGATAACGATTATAAATGATATTACCCGGATGCTGCGCCTTATTATCTGTGGAACAACAGTCACTCTGCAAATCAGCCATATCATGGTGAGGATGAATACGAGCCAGGTAAGCAGTATACCCCAATACCTGAATGCATAGTGAAAAAAGAGGTTGGGGGTTCCGGTATCGGAGATATGTGCAGTGAATGCCGTCCATGACATTCTGCAGCTTGTAAACGTGAAATAAGGCGTGTCAATAAAATTTAGCGTGAGCAGAATCGAGTTTACAATTATAAGATACCAGTTTGTTACTTTTATCCATCCGCGTGATGACAAAGAGCCAAAAGGCAGAAACCTCAGTAATATAAAGGGGATATTAGCGTAGGCGAGTATACACAAATCAAATATTGCACCGTTTATACTGACACTTAACGATTCTGAAAATGAAATCTTTATTAAAGAGGCATTATGAATTATATATACGAAACGAGATAACCAAAATATGAGAAATACTACAGCCAACTGATAGACGGAACCGCATATGATATTAGCTTGAAATTTAACTTTCAATAGTTTCATGTTTAGTTATGTTTATGATACCTAATGAAACCTTGAATACTTTGGTACAGAGGTGTTAACCGACACACGCGATGTTTATCGAGTCAAGACGGATGTAATCAGTCTTATAGAACTGTCGTTAAACTACTTTTGTAATGAAAAATTTATCATTACAAAAGTAGTGATGATGAGCCTAAAATTTACCCCCCCCAGTTAAAATATGTTAATCCGGATATCTCTACACTATTTTGAATCGCGTGAACACCACAATTAGCTAAAAACGAGATAGCATACAAATAAACTGCACCTCAAAAGCTTTTATATGGCTTTTGAAGCGCAGTTCAAAAGAAAAGAGTCCGACGCAATACCGGACCCTTTCTATTTACAGATAATTTTAATCTATCCTACTTTTAGAGGTCAAAACTCAACTCTGACATTTTGTGAAAACATCCATATGAATGTATTATTATCAGAGTTGGAACTGGGCGAACTCGAGGTCGCTCTTGGCTTTTGCTGCCATAGAGGGGTCAAGGGCCGCTACTTTGTCAAGATTTGATTTGACCATTGAAGCATTGTTGGTGCGGGCACCTACTATAGCTGTGAGATAATAAGTGGTAGCATCAGGTGCAGAAATGCCGGAAAGAGTAGATTTTGCAGCGCTATAATCCTTAGTAAGGATCTGAGCGAGAGCAGCATTATTGGTCTTCGATGAACCGAATGCCTTCACTGCTGCGGCATTATCGCCCTGAGTCAGATAATAGACACCAAGCGCTTCACCAAGCTCTTCAAGTCCGGCTGCATTACCGAAACTGCTGTTAGCTTTTGAATAATCCTTATTTACCAATGCCACAAGACCGCTGTTCATATTCACTTCGCGGCTTGCGGGTGCCAGAGTTGCTGCCTTATCAAAATTGGCAAGAGCCGCTGCGTAATCCTGAGCCACATACTGAGTCATACCCAAATTGTTGTAACCACGGAAATCATCAGGATACAGGCGGACTACATCACCATAGATTTTCATTTTCTCGCCATTGTCATCAGTCAGAGTTGCAGCATAAAGAAGCTCTTCCACATTAAGCTTACCGGGATTATTCTTGGCAAGAGAGGCTATCTCGCTATCACTTTTTCCTATCACATTGACCGACGCAGTGATACGTGAATAGCGGAGCTGGGGCAGAATTTCATCGGCGAGGGTCTCAAATACGGATGAAAGATTACGAATCTCGCGTTCGCGTTCCTCGGGATCCTTGTACATTGACAGAACGGATATAATCAGATTTTTATCCTGAATGTTACTTGCTGCCACAAGTTTGCGGAAACCTTCCCAATCTTCGGGAGTAAACTGTGCGGTGAGTTCACCGAATTCTGTAATCTTATCTTTCTTAAGCTGTTTGGTAAGATAATCCTTGGTATTAGCCTCACGGTTCTCGGCAAGACGGGTATTGAAATCAAGTGAGCCGTCGGGCGAGGCGTAAGACGATATGTTTATCTCCTCTATTTCCTTATTGGGCGCTGCAGCGGCATCACGCATGATATCCTGCAAATCGGTCACTTCTTTTGACTGCAACTGATTACTGCGGATATTTGCCTGATTGATAAGGAAACGAATATCGGCACTATATTTCTCGTTTATAATACGCTGGAATGCATCGGCAGCCGTAGCTGGCATCACTGTAGCTGCATCGGCAAGAGCGGCTGTGGCAATCACGCCATCAGCAACTTTCACACGTGGCAAAGCATATTGCTTGGAGCCTTGCTTAACGTCGAAAGCCAGATATAACTCACTGTGATTCATAGCGGGAATGTACTGATAATTGACAGGTACGGTGAGGCTACCCCCATCGGCGTAGCTCACCACATAGTTATTTCCACGTACATTCTCACCCTGATAGGTCACAGGAGCCGATGTCTGTTCGGTGTCAGCATAGACCAATACCGGAGTAATGGTAACCTCGGCATCTTTATTGAAAAATTTTGCAGGTATTTTTCCGTAAACTCTGCCGGGCACCTGAGTACCGACTACTTCCAGCGGATTAGGATTCGTGTTGAAATACTCTGACTTGAACTCGCCCATCTTGCTGTTACATGAGCCGAGCATCAGAGCCGCACACAATGAAATAATTGAAACGAAACTTTTACACATAATTACTTTTACAATTGGTTTTTCTGATACAAAAATACTTTTATTTTCAAACCCCACATAGTTTTGGACTCATAAAAAACACTAAAATATACATACAATAATAATCAGACTTCAACCGTTAAAATTTATTATGACAGAGTCACCCATCATAACGCTTATTCTCACCGTAAGAAACCGATACGAACTGCTCGGACGCACTCTACGCAGCATTGCAGCTCAGACATTTACCGGATTCAACCTCATCATAGTAGATAATGGAAGTACTGATGCGGCACCACAAATAATTGACCGATGGGTTGAGGCAAATGCCAACCGGTTCAGTTCGGTCACAGTATTAAAAGAATCCATAGCAGGTGCCTCTGTTGCACGAAACTGCGGACTCGGTCATGTAACTACCGACTACGTAATGTATTTCGACTCCGATGATGAGATGCTCCCTGACCATATATCGCGTATCGACAATTATCTTCGCTCAAAACCGCAAACACGAATCCTTCGCTGGGATATAGGCATACTCAGCTCCGACGGTTGGCTTGAGGTCAAAACTCACCCCACGGAGTGTGACCTCTCACTTCAGATTATACATTCACCGCTGAGCACCCAGCGCTTTGCCGTATCTACTGCGTTGCTCAATGAGGCTGGCGGCTGGGACGAAGAACTGAATGTATGGATTGACTGGGAATTAGGTTGTCGACTGATATTGTCCGGAGCTGAGGTAAAATATCTCACCGGTGAGCCTACGGTAATAGTCCATCCATCAGATGACTCCATAACCGGCAAGTCATGGTCAGCCCATGCCAAAAATCATGAGACGGCACTGGATAAAGTAAGGAAACAAATCGAGCAGAAACACGCGTCAGCCTCCGATACAGAGGATGATGACAAGGATTTTAACAGATTTCTTCTGACTCTCGACGCCAAGCGGGCGGCAGCCGCCGGTATGTACCGCCGTGAAGGCAATAAGGTCATAGCCAATAGAACCCTGCAAAAAGCATGCTCCAAACACAATCTGAAACATCGGTTAGCATTGCGAAGCATATACACGGCTACCCGATTAAGCGGACACGGGCTATCCGCCTTATCATCTATCTTTTTCCCAAAAAAGAGAGTCAAAGAGTAAATATTTGTTAAATAACAACACATAGTCACTAACTGATGTTAAGCGATAGCCCTTTTTAGCTATCCAAACGTTAGTTATAATATATAATGTGGCTAAATTTGCAAATTATTGAACAAGATTATAGACTAAATGCCCAATATACTTTCTGACTTAATATCTATACAGTCACAAAAACATGCCGACCGTACTGCCTACTGCATAAAGGACAAAGACGAATGGAAACCTGTGACATGGAATAATTTTGACCTGATGGTCAGCTATGCTGCAAATGCATTGGCTCTTCTCGGAATAGAAGAATCTGACCGCATAGCCGTATTCTCCCAAAACCGCCATGAAATACTGATAAGCGACTTCGCGTCTTACCGTAACCGTGTCGTTCCCGTGTCGATTTATTCTACAAGTTCATACGAGCAGGTGTCATATATAATAAACGATGCAGGTACGCGAGTGATTTTTACCGGTGACCAAGCCCAATACCGCATGGCACACCAAGTACAGAAGCAAGCCGGACACGCATTTACCATAGTCACATACGATAACGTAACGCGTGACAAGGATGATAAAACCACTCTGTCATGGGATGAATTCATAGCTCTTGGCAAATCGGCTGCTGAATCCACTGTCAAAACCGTCAATGACCGCACGACACATGCTCTCGACACCGACATTGCTACTATAATTTATACATCGGGAACCACAGGCGAACCCAAGGGAGCCGTCCTCCCCCATTCGTGCTTCAATGCCGCCATGCTTATACATCGCGAGCGCCTTACAATGTTGAGCGACAACGATACTTCCCTGTGTTTCCTTCCGCTGAGCCATATATTTGAAAAAGCATGGACATATTTCTGTCTGTATTCCGATATAGTGGTATATATCAACACCGACCCGCATGATATTCAGAATTCCATCAAGCAGGTGCGACCGACTTGTATGTGCTCGGTACCACGCTTTTGGGAGAAAGTATATACTGCCGTCCAGGAAAAGCTCATGAATATGCGCGGTCCTAAAAAATGGCTCGCATCAGCCGCCATGAAAGCAGGAAAGAAACGCAATCTACACTATCACCGTCTCGGGCTCAAAGTTCCACGATTGCTTGAATGGCGTTATCGCTTCTTTGAAAAGCATGTATTCAAACCCATCCAAAAGGCCATAGGTGTAGAAAACGGTAACATATTTCCTACTGCCGGAGCTCCATTATCACCCACAATAGTGGAATTTTTCCAAAGCTGCGGTATTAATATCATAATAGGTTACGGACTTTCTGAAACGTGTGCCACCGTTTCATGCTATCCGACAACTGACTATATCATAGGCTCCGTAGGTACAACAATGCCCGAAGTCCAGATTAAAATAGGTGCTGACAATGAGATACTTGTCAAAGGACCGACTGTAATGTCGGGTTATTACAACAAGCCCAAAGAAACAGCCGAAGCCTTTACTGCCGACGGATGGTTCCGTACAGGTGACGCCGGTAAAATCGACGCCGAAGGTAATCTTACCCTGACCGAACGAATCAAAGACCTGTTTAAGACAGCCAACGGAAAATACATTGCTCCACAAGCGCTCGAAAGCAGACTCGGCGAAGACAAATACATAGAACAGGTAGCTGTAATAGGCGATAAACGAAAATACGTCACAGCTATCATCATACCGGCTTTTGAAGCGCTTAAGGAATATGCACGCAAAAAGCATATTAAATATAAATCCATCGAGGATTTGATTAAAAATGCCGATATCAAAGCTATGCTTCAGCAGCGTATCGACAAGCTGCAGGCTAAATTTGCCGGATATGAGCAGATAAAGAAATTCACCCTTCTGCCGCAGGCATTCTCAATGGAAAGCGGTGAGTTGACCAATACCTTGAAGATACGGCGCCCCATCATAACCAACCGTTATGCCAAAGTCATCGAATCAATGTATGCCTAATCAATAATTACATCATACAACCCCTTTTATATGATTACTCAGGAACAGCTAAAAGAGACCTTTGAACGCAAGCTCGCGTTGAGGAGGTATCTTTGACATCGACAACAAGAAAATACAGGTAGAAGAAGAAGAACTCCGCACCCACGTGCCCGACTTTTGGGAACACCCCAAAG
>CAMWPX010000042.1 GCA_947176205.1 uncultured Porphyromonadaceae bacterium | reverse complement strand
GGGATATATAGGAGGAAAATTCATAAAATATGTACCCCAAGGTTCATTTTATAAGTGGCAGTCGACCAACAGACTTAATTGGTTCGGTCCTGTAAAGGCTGAGGTGTCGCTGGTGTGGCTGATAGGTAGAGGTAACTGTAATAAGTGAAAGGAGATAGTGTGATGAAAAATCCTGTAAATTATATATTGGCGTTATTACCGGTGTTGTTCGCCACTTCATGTGAGCACAAGGATTTATATGTGGAGACCGGCAGAACTACGGATATCGAGGTGGTGTTTGACTGGCGAAACGCGCCTGACGGTAATCCGGAATCAATGGCAGTGTATCTTTTTGACCGCGATGGAGGTAAACCTATCCGGTATATATTTACCGGACGTGACGGCGGCAGAATTCGTGTGCCATACGGGTTATACGACGCTCTGTGTATGAACAGTGACGGCATTGACTGGGCGCAGCTTCGTAACACGGAAGATATTGAGTCATTCGAGGTATATACGCAGGATGCTGAGGATATGCAGGGTTATGGACTTAGTGCCCGCAGTGTACCGCGTGCCGAAGGGACGGAGACAGAGCGTATGGCTATGAATCCGGGCATGCTGTGGACAGACCGTGGCGATGGGTTTGAGGTAAAATACACGGATAAAAAGCAGGTGATAACACTGTATCCGGAAGAGGCTGTGTGTCACTACACGGTAGATGTTGTCGACTTGGTGAATGCCGGGAATCTGCAGGGTGGTTCGATAGATGCCACGCTGTCAGGAGTGGCGGAAGGTTTTATCAGCGGGCAGAAATCAGGCTCGGAAAAACGTATGACAACACCGTTTGTATTGTCGGCTGCCGATGACGGCAAGTCGCTACATGCCGAATTTCTTACGTTCGGTCAATGTATGCGCGATGACCACAAAAATATTCTTACGCTTTATATCTATCTTTCTGACGGGTCAAAGCGTTATTATACATATGACGTGACCGGACAGATTGATGCTGCAGCTGACCCACGCCATGTACATATCGTGGTCAGAGGGCTGTCATTACCTCACCCTATAATGAGCGGTGGCGGATTGATACCTTCGGTAGATGACTGGATAAGCGAGCATGTTGATATACTGATGTGACATATAAAAGAAACTTAAAATATACAATTATGAAACGTAGACATTTATTAATGCTCGGCGCCATGGGATTGATGCTGGCGTCATGTGCGGAAGAGGAAGAGCCCGCAAGAATAGTGACTGAAGAAGGAGCCATAAGTTTTCGTCCGGCATTGTCTCGCGCCACGGAGACTACCAATGCCAATCTGTCGGTGATGTATGTGACTGCTTTGGAGCAGGGTACGGAATCAGATTATTTTTCAAATCTTGAATTCAAAAAGGGTACGGAAGGATTTTTCAGTTCAACACCGGCTTATTTCTGGCCGGGTGATGATTCGCCGCTTACATTTTATGCTTATTCACCGTCTATGTCGGAACTCGGGGCAGATGTGACGATTGACGGTAGTAAAAAAGTGATGGAAAACTTTTCAGTTCCCGAAAATATAGCTGATCAGGTGGACTTTATTACAGCAACTGCTACAGGTAAGAAATCGGTCAACGAGGATGCAGGCGTGGAACTGACATTCTCTCATCAGTTGTCGCAGATTGAAATTCAGGCAAAATCAAGTAATCCGGCTTATACGGTGAAAGTGGCTGGCGCCCGCATCGGTAGAGCGGAATACATAGGCACGTTTGATTTCGCTACATCTACGTGGACTCTTGATGACTGGCATGATACGGCTGTGTATGATGTCGAATGTGACCCTGTCACTCTTACCGAAAATCCTGTATCGGTGATGGGTGCGTCAGGTAACGCAATGCTGCTTCCACAGACTCTTACTCCATGGAGTCCGAAGAATGACCCGGACAATGTGGCGCGTGAGGCTTATCTGAGCGTGTTGGTCAATATAACCACTACCGACGGAGCACAGGTCTATCCATTTGTCACGGATACCAAACTCGATGCCAACGGCAACAAGCGTACATACGCATGGGCAACTACACCGCTGACAGCTACATGGGAAGCCGGAAAGAAGTATATCTACACGCTTGATTTTACTAACGGTGCAGGTTATGTGGACCCCGATGACCCTACTCCCGGTGAACCTATATTGGGCGAACCGATTAAATTTACCATCAATGTTTTGCCTTGGGTCAATACACCCGGTGAGATATCAATGCAAACTGAGTAAATGGGTATCATTATAAAAGTATGGAAGCTGCGGACGATAGTCTGCAGCTTTTTTATATCTTTGCGTCATGAATTCACAGATAAGACACAGAAGGCTTAGCGCTTTCTACAGGAGTAAGGTGCTGAATGCACTGATGATGGTGATTATTGTCAGCCTGATGCTTGTGAGGCTTTATGACACGTTGGTTCTTCCTGCTGTATGTGGTACTGTTGCCTTGTTGTTATTCATCGGATACTCGGCGTGGTTGTGGATTAAAAAGCCTGCCAAGATAGTGGTAAATGATGTGTTGAGTGACTTGAGTGGATATCTGACTCTGTACTGGCTGATAATTATGGCAATGGATTCGGCAAATCAATGGTGGTATATATTTCCTATAGTTTGTTCGGTGATAATAATGTTTATCATATTGGTCAGGGATACAGATGAGGTGTTTGTAATAACGGAATGATACGAATATTACCGGTGAACTGCAATTAGATTTTTGTGAAAAAATTTGGTCAGTGGTAAAAAAATGTCTAATTTGGTAGCATTATTTATCTTACCGAAATTAATACCAAAACATAATCAAATAATAACTATGAATTTCAAACTGTTTCCTCTTCTGGCAGGGGCTGTACTCTGCTGGGGGTCAAGTGCTTTTGATGCGTCGGCGGCGGATTATTGCACGTCGGGCTCACTGACTCGTACCACGGGAGGTCGCTATCTGAATTCGTTGGTGGTAAGTGACGGTACATCGTCGGTTACAATCAGTGTGTATCAGGGCGGCTCATCCGGTTCGGCGACTTATTTTGACAAAACAACTACTGTGCTGCGTGTTCAGCCCGGAGCTACTATCAGTTTTCCGGATATAAAGTGGACCGGCGACTGGATGCACAGTTATGCTTATGTCGATTATAATCAGGATGGCGTATTCAATACCACTCTTAATGCCAATGGCAACGGGTCAGGTGAAACTGTGGCATACTCGTATTATAATTCAAATACCGGAGCAACTACTGGTACTGACAGTCATGGTAACTCGTATTATTATGGTGCAGGTGTATCGGCAGCCAACATGCCTTCGTTCGTACTCCCCGCTGATTTGACTCCCGGTGATTACCGTATGCGATTCAAGATTGACTGGAACTCACTCAATCCTTGTGGTTCTACTATAGAGGCTGACGGTGGTTCGATAGTCGATATCACTCTTCAGGTGGAGGCTCCCCGTGAACGTACAATTACGGTGAAAAGTGCCAATCCCGTGATGGGAAGTGTGGCTATATCCGGTACTGACCAGCTTTCTGTTACCCAATCAGGTGCGGTAGATATAGTGGCTACACCTAATTCCGGTTATTCATTCTCCCGATGGACAGATGATGCTGACGGTTCGCTTTATTCCGAGCAGGCTTCGCTTTCAATTGTAAATAATGAGGACTTGAGTCTTACCGCTCAGTTTACGGAATTCACTTATCCGGGTATGTTCCGTACTTTTACCAATAATTCCAATCAGGAAAACCGTTACCTTGGTCGTGTGACCACATCCGGGACTCTTACCCCCGAGGTGTTTAATGCGACTTCGCAGGCGCAACTCCCTTACACGGCGTTCACATCATCGGCCGGTACATACGTAAGTTCCGGCGCACTTATCGACAAGACGTCAACTCCTATCCGTATTGAGAAGGGTACCCGCTCGTTTGATATCACATATTATGCATGGACCAACAGCATTAACGGTAAAGCCAGTGAGATGGGCTGGACACAGGAAGCATACTTCGTTGACTGGAACCGTAACGGCAGTTTTACCGATGCTAACGAAATCTCAAGCAAAGGTAATACTACGATGGAAAATACGGCAATCCTCAGTGGTATGACCCGTACTGTCAGTGTGCCTGAAGGTATTGCATCGGGAACATATCGTATGCGTGTGGTATTTTATGAGCCTTCATCGTCATCAGACAATTGGCAGGATAAGCTGTTCAGTACCTATGGACGTCAGATTCGCAACGGTATCGCGTATGATTTCGACATACAGGTGCTTGAAGAGCGCGATATGGCTATTACCGGTGTGACCGCCGAGCATAAGACAGGTCAGGCAGCCCCCGGATATAAGCATGTGCCTGTGGCCGTAGTAAAGGTTGTAGCCGACGGAACCCGTAATCCGATAAGTGTAACGGGTATCGATATGCAATGGACCGGTGATGATGTGGTAGAGAATCTTCATTGGGAATATTCAGCTACGTCAGCTGCTTCGGGTACACCTTTCCATACCGTAGGCGCGGCAACTGCTATGAACCGTGAACTTGCCTACGGTACAAATAATCTTATTCTTGTAGCCGATATTAAGAAGGATGCTGAAATAGGTGCTTCCCTTAAGGCATCAATCACCTCCATAACTCTCGGTGATAATGTGGAACCGGTGAATATGACGGAGAATGCAGGTATTACTATAGCTGACGTTATCGATTACACTTTGGGTAACGCTCTTTGGTTTGATACACCTAACTCATCGACTTCAGGTACATCGGTATGGAATACCAATGATTTCTCATCGACCGATACCAATGCTGACCAACTTTGGGAGCGTAAGTCATTCCCGATAGGCAACGGTTCGTTTGGTGGTAATGTGCTCGGTTCGGTAAATCGCGAACGTGTGGTTCTCAATGAAAAGACTCTTTGGAAAGGTGGTCCCGGTACTGGAGCTTCAGGCTATTGGAATATGAACAAGACCGTGAGCAGTTCTACACTCGAATCAATCCGTACCTATCTTGCCAATGGTAATAATTCTTCAGCCAACTCATTGGTGGCAAGTAATTATCGCGGTAATATAGATTACACAAAGGCTAAATTCGGCACATATACAGTAATGGGTGAGGCTTATGTAAGCACCGGTATAAACGAAAGTGCGGTGACTGACTATAAGCGTATCATGAATATGGATCGCTCGCTTGTGGTAGTGGAATTCAAAGCCGACGGCACTTCCTATCAGCGTCGTTATTTCGTGTCATATCCTGACAGTGTGATGGTATGGCGATTCACCTCTGAAGGTGAACCTCAGTCATTGACATTCTCATTCAATTGTCCTCAGATAATTAATTCTGTCACTTCGCCTGCTGCCGGCAGTCTGCTTTATAACTGCAAGCTGGATAATAACAATATGCAATGGGCGCTTCGCGTGATGGCACGTACGAACGATGGCGGAACAGTAACTGCTAATCCCACTGCGCGTACAATCACAGTGACAGGTTCAAATGATGTGGAATTCATTCTTGCCGGTGATACCGATTATGTGATGAATTTCAATCCGGATATGAATGATAACAGCGCATTTGTAGGCGTGGATCCGGTAGCGAGTGTCAACAGCATGATAGAAAAGGCTGCCGCCAAGACTTACGATGAACTGTATGATACTCACTATGCTGACTATTCGGCTCTGTATAATCGTGTCGACCTGTCAATTAATCCTTCGGAGACATTTGAGAACCTGCCCACTCCCACTCGTCTGTCACGATATCGTGCAGGAACTCTCGACCATGGTCTTGAGCAGCAGTATTTCCAGTATGGCCGTTATCTGCTGATTTCAAGTTCACGTGCCGGTACTATGCCAGCCAACCTTCAGGGTATGTGGCATAATAATATCGACGGACCATGGCGTGTGGACTATCACAACAACATCAACCTTCAGATGAACTACTGGCCTGCTACATGTACCAACCTTCTGGAATGTTTCCAGCCGTTCATCGACTATGTAAGAGGTCTTGTGAAACCGGGTGAAAAGACAGCTCAGGCATATTACGGTGCCCGTGGTTGGACTGCAGAGGTGTCTACCAATATATTCGGATTCACGGCTCCTCTTAACTCCACTGATATGTCATGGAACTACAATCCTACGGCAGGTCCGTGGCTTACTACCCAAATCTGGGAGTACTACGATTATACCCGTGACAAGGAGTGGCTGCGCGAAATAGGCTACCCGATTATCAAATCTTCAGCCAACTTCGTAAGTGACCTTCTCTATCTGCACAACGGCACATACACTTCGGCTCCCTCATATTCTCCAGAACACGGTACATGTGACCTTGGTGCCACATATGCCAATGCTGTGACCCGCGAAGTGCTCAAAGAAGCTATCACAGCCGCAGAACTTCTCGGTGACACATCTTCGGAAATATCCGAATGGAAAGATAAGCTCAATAAGATGTATCCTTATCAGGTAGGTCGTTACGGTCAGCTTCAGGAATGGTACAAGGATATCGATACTTACAACGATACTCACCGTCATACCAACCACCTCTTCGGTCTGCATCCGGGTACATCTATCAATGCTCTTGAGGACCAGACTCTTGTAGATGCATGCAAGGAAACCCTGCGTCAGCGTGGCGACGATGCCACCGGATGGTCAATGGGTTGGAAACTCAATCACTGGGCTCGTCTGCTTGACGGTAATCATGCTTACATCCTGTTCCAGAACCTTTTGAAAAACGGTACGGCTGACAATATGTGGGATCTCCATCCGCCGTTCCAGATTGACGGTAACTTCGGTGGTACTGCCGGTGTGTCAGAGCTCTTCCTTCAGAGCCATAATGGTGTGCTTCACCTTCTGCCTGCTCTTCCCGATGCTTGGACCGAAGGTCATATCAGCGGTCTGCGTACTCGTGGTAACTTTACTGTCGATATTTATTACAGCAATGGTGAACTCGATTATGCCACAGTCCAGTCAAATGCAGGTGAAGATTGCACTGTGTATTATGAAGGTAAGGAGCTTACATTCGAGACCGTGGAAGGTGCCCGTTACAACGTGCGCTTTGACAAAGAGTCAGATATGCTTACTATGGATGAATTGGCGTCAATAGGCAGTGTTGCCGCCGAGTCAGGCAATAAAGTCAGTGTAAGCAATGTAGCTGATAGAATCGTAGTGGAAGTTGACGGCGATACCAACGGTACGCTTTCGGTGGAACTCTTCACTACAGTAGGTCAGCTTGTAAAGTCGGTCAACGTAGAGAAAGCTGACCGTCATGTATCGACTTCGTTTGCGGCACCGTCGCCTTCGGGTGTATATTTTGTAAGAGTGAACGGTGCTTCAATCTCTGAAACAGTAAAAGTGGTGGTGAAATAAGTCGTTTTCAGCACTGAATCCAAATATGCGTGCGTCAGCCTTCAGTGGGGTTGACGCACGTTTTTTATCGGCTGTTGAACACATCTCTAAGTGCAGTTGTTAATTATAGAAAACAAAACTGATGTCAGCCGAATCAACTGTTAAACCGATGCCATCCGGCGTTGCCGGAGCTCCGAGAAATTATGGAGTGTTTGTGATGTTCATAGCCATAATAGGGGCTTTTTCATCACTGGTCAACGATATGTATCTGCCTACGATTCCGTCGATGATGAGGGAGTTTCACACCACTCCGTCAATGACGCAGATGGGTATATCCATGGCTATGGCCGGCATGGGGCTTGGCTCTGTTTTATGGGGGTCGGCAAGTGACCGCTACGGACGTAAGCCGGTGCTATTGATATCGCTGATAATATTCGTGCTTGCGACAGCACTGTCGCTTTTTTCCCGGAATATTACGTTTTTTATTTCATGCCGTCTGTTTCAGGGACTCGGTGCAGGGGGTGCTATGGTACTCTCAACATCTATTCCCGCCGATGTGTATATGGGACGGCAACTTGCCAAGCTGATGGCTATAATGGGTGCTGTCAACGGAGTAGCCCCGGCGTTGGGTCCGGTGCTTGGCGGTTTTATGGCTGACTGGGTGGGCTGGCGAGGTATATTCGTGGTATTGCTCGTGATAGGTGTGGGTATGACGTTCTGGACTACACGTTACAGTGAGACGCTTCCGCCACAGCGTCGTATTCAAGCCCGTAGTGTCAAGGATTATCTTAAAGCCTACCGAGTGTTGTTTGTCAACCGCCGGTTCATGATTTATGTAACCATCAAGGCTGTTGCTATTGGTCTGCTGTATGCTTATATAGCCTCGGCGCCGTTTATCATACAGACACACTACGGATTTAGTGCCGTGGCGTTCGGACTTATTTTCGGTGGCAATGCTTTGGCTATGGGTATCGGATCGACACTGGCTCTGCGGTTTAAGGTCATGAAGCAGGGTATGATAGCCGGATGTGTGGGTATGTTTGTTTTTGCCGTAGCGGAAGCTGTGGTGATGTGGAGTGGAGCTTCGTTTCTGCTTTATGAACTGTTTGCCGTGCCGATGCTGCTTTTTTCAGGAATGATATTTTCAAGCGCCAATACGCTGTCGATGGAAGTGGGACGTGATGAAGCCGGTACGGCTTCGGCTATATTGAGTGTGGTTAAATATGCATTTGCCGCTGTAGTGTCGCCGCTCGTTGGACTTGGCGATATGCTCCATTCGGCAGCGATAGCATTTGTGGCAGTGACTTCAGTGGCTTTGTTGCTTGCATGGTCGGCAAGCCGTCAGCCCTCGCTCGCCGACATGTCCCGCTCCAACTAATGCCATGCAAAAATACCGATAATGAAAATGATGACTAAGCATATTGTGATTATAGCACTGATTAAACCACTGGAGTCGCCATCTGAATCCTGAGGGTTATTATCGGTATTTTCATGTGAATAGGTTTGGTTGGTTATATCTAAGTTCTCAATTTCGGGATTCAGCCCGTATTCAGTGCGGTACTTTGTGATAAGTTTACGAACCATATTGTGGTCACCTGTAGCGATAGCATCATTAATCATGAATTTGTACTGCTCGATTATGAGTCGGTTACAGTTTCTCACGAAATCTTTATATTCTTTATCGGATACAGTCTGAGAAGAAGCCATGGTTTCGATGGCTTCTTTGTATTCACCATTCTGATATAGTGACATCGCTTTAATCTGATATTGGTCCATAAGAATCTTGCTTTAGAATATAATGAGGTTAATCTTAGAGATAACGAGTGTGTGGGTTATAGATTTATGATTCGGGAACTGAAGTCGTATTCTTGCATAAATGTCGGGTCATCAGGATTCCTGCTTGTAGCGGTGGTTATTTCTACAGCCGAACCATTACGAATAAATTTTGCGTTAGCAATTTTTTTGGCTATACATTTCCATTCTCTTGTAGCGCAATCAATAGACCAGACACTTGTTCCCTCAATCCACCCGTTACTATTTCTGATTTCATCTATGATGATTGTAATCTTTCCGTTATGCGCTGAAATCTTTTGTATGGATATTTGATTATCCCATAGGTCAGTCTTATTCATTTTAATATGTCTGGTTCCGTCAAGGTGGTTGTCATATACCAAAAATTCTGGTTTAGATTCAACCGTATACCAGATGTAGCGCCCGTCTTTGTAATATATTTTATTCTCGGGTACGCTGCTTATCTCTTTTAGAACATCATTGTACCGCATTTCTTCCGTATAAACAAAGGCATCTTCCGGCAAGGACAGTATACTGTCTATTCTCTGAAAATAGTTCGGGACAAAGTGAGGCGTATAATTGATTTCAGAATGAGTGTTCATAAGTTCATTCATTTTACGGAATGCACAGTTCATGCCTGTACGGAATTCTTTGGCTCTGTGAGGTACGCGATTTCTACTCCGTTTTTCATGCGACTGTATAGATATATCACATTTTAAGAATTCCAGAAATAGTTTTGCAAAGTCCGAGGAAAAGAGTGTGTTATCAGTCATGGCATCATCCATTCCTCGTTGGCTTATCATATTGTATTTTTTATCATATTCTTCCTCTCCGGTTATATTATGAAATGTATCCTTAATATAATTTTTTAATGGAAATGTTTTTTCTTTGTCATTTATATAATTCACCCCAATAGCGTATGCCATGGAGTCAATCCAGGTGGTTAGTCTTAAGTCTGGACGAGCTTTTCTTATTACATCAGGATTGTTGATTATATGTTGATTTATGGCTTTTTTTAGTCCTTTCCCTCCAGTACCGTTAAAAAGCCAGGCGTGTGATTTATATTGTTTTGTGTCGAAAACTAAAAAAATGCTTGATTCTTCGTTGTCAAGAAGATTAATAAGTAAATCACCTACTTTATTGTATTTTGCAATGTGGTTTTGGTTTTCACTATCGAACCATGCTTCATAACGGCGATTTGTCTTATTATCGCTACAAAAGATTGTTTTGATGTCGATTGGTAATTTATCACCGTTTACGATAAAACCATCTTTAGTGAATATAAATTGTATTGTCTCTGAGTATTTTTGATCTGAGACAGGTCTTGTTTGAAACGATTTACTTACGTAAGGTTCACTTAAATCATCATTACCTTGTTCATCCGGCAGGTAACCAATAGTCCAACCTTCTATTTGTTCAGCGCCTGATGGAATGGCTAAGAATAGGAGACCCACCCCTGCAAATAATACGATGCATAATGCAACCCATAAGAAATATTTTTTCCGGGAACAGGATTTTTTAGCTGATAATGATTCCAGTGCATCCGGGTCATTATCAGTCATATGGGTATCGGTGATTTCACCTGTGTGTATATTGGATTCAATTTCTGATGAAACGGAGTTTGCTTCAGGCGTCGTCTCAATTGCTGTATTTTCAGGGATTTCTATGTCAGTTATTTCATCATTATTGTAATGTTTGACTAAGTATTCATATTTCAGACGTCTTGCCATATCATAATTTTTGTCTGCAATGGCTTGATTAATGAGAATCTTGTATTGGTCTACAATCATTTCATTACATGTCATAATGAAGTTTTGACTGTCTTCATCTGAAATATTGTCGGATTCGCATATTGCATCAAGAGCTTCTTCGTAAGCTCCGTCTTGAAATAGTGCGTACGCCTTTTTGTGAGACTCGTCCACAGATTCCATCTATATGTTATATAGAGTGATAATACTATTGGTTATTTCTTTTTTTTCGGAAACAAGATAAAATCCATGCGATAGCAAAAAGGAGTAAACTTGTTATGAAGGAGGCTATTGACTTACTATCGTCATCATTAGCAATGGAGATAATAGCTGTAATTAATACAAGGCCACCAAAAAATAGGAAGGCGCCTATATAACGTTTTAATTTTTCATCTTTCTCTTTTTCAATTTTTTCTTGTTTTATTCTTTCTTGTTCTTGGTTGGACTGATTGTTTTGCTGGATTATTATGACTTGGGGTTGTTGTTGCGGAGCAGGTGATTTTTGTGTTTCAGCAGACTCTAAAAGAAATGTACTGCCGCAGTATAGGCATCGATAAGTGGTTTCACTACTGTTGGCTATTTTGGTGCCGCCGCAATGGGGGCATTTAATCTGTTCAGGCATATATGTTACATATTGTATTTGCGGTTAAATTCATCTGTGCTCATGCATAAAAGCATGATAAACTGAATCAGGGCTATCAGACCGGGAATGTATGTCCAGCAGAAAAGAAGGGAGATAACACCCAAACCGTATTTGCCGAGATAAAACCATTGTGCACCGAACCCACCGAGGAAAAATGTCAGCAGTATTGTGGTAGTCTTGTCTTTGTGGGAGCGCATTGCGGTGGACTGATTTTGAGATTGGTATGGTTGGGTATTAGCCGCCGGTTGCTGAATAACGATTACTTGTGGCTGCGATGCTGCAGCGTTAGCAGTAGTCGGTATGGTTGGTGGTAAGGATGGTTTGATAGAGATGGTGGTACCGCAATACAGGCAGCGATAGGTGTTTTCTACCACATGTACGCATTTGTTTCCACCGCATTCAGTACATTTGATTGATTCATTCATATCCGGAAAGATTTTATTGTGAACTCTAAATTCTTGTTAGCTTTTGCTATGGCATTGGCATCGGCATTGTCGATAGCGTCGGCAAGTATTGTTATGGTTTAGGTAAAGCGGGTGCATGTGTCGGATGATGAAAATTTGGAAGAAGGAATGTTTCTCATCAGGTCGATATTCTGAGCCAAGGATTTATGCGCGTCGGAGCGGGTGTCGGGTTCTATCTCATCCAATTTCAGTTTTAACAGTTGCAACTGATTGATAAAGGTGCTTCGGTCCTGAATGTTACCCTCTACGGCATTGCTGTGAGCCTGGGATATCGAGCCACCTCTGTCAGCCATAAGCCATAGAGTGATTCCTATGATGAAAATAATAAGGTAGCCGATATACAATCCGTTAAGACTTCTGTCATTATCTTCATATGAGCCAAGCAGGAATACAAAAATGATAGTCCACAGGAAGAAGGTGATTGCTGCAGAGTTCAGAGCCCATGTGGTAGCCGCATTTTTGACAGTGAGATTTTCATGTGTGGAAACCATGAGTATGTTGTATGCCAAAATCGCGATAAGTACAAACCCTGATATCATACACCATCCCATCATAGCGGAAAATTTTGGGAAAATGAGATGAAAAATTCCGCATAATGCCAATGCTACGGCTATGAGTACAATAATGAAAATTACTTTATTTCGCATGATAATGTGTTTTTTTAGTTTAACAAGCAGGAGCGGGTGTTGGAGGCGGAGGAACAGTTCCGGTAAATATTTGTGCTATTTCGGGCTCCTGAATAGCGTTGGTCCATGCATTACCACCAAGACGATATACGTAGGTGGACTGTATAATATCGCCATTGTGTATCATATTACGGATTATGTCAAGGCTGAACGGTCCGGTGGTCTGTCCGTTTTGAGCTACATAAAACGATGGTAAAGCCGGGGCGGCAGGTTGTGGAGCGATTGGGGAGTTTGACATCATCTGTCCGAATGCCTGACCCATCTGTTGACCTATGCCCATACCGATACCGGCGCCCATAAATGTACCGGCTCCTTGGTTGCCTGCAAGAGTCTGGGCGATATCTATCTGTTTCTGCTGGATATAGTTCACACCGAGTTTTTTTAGTTTTGCTTGTTCGGCGATGCCGTCCATGACGGTCTGATACCCTTTGTCATTTTCATCAAAGGAGATATCTTCTATATTAAAATTAAGGAGTTCCACACCGTAGGTGTCAAATGTGTGCTGGAGCTCAGTTCCTATAACTTTGCTTAGCGAACGATATTCAGTGCCCAATTCGTTGATATTGACATCATTTTCTTTCATATACCGGGCAATGGCTATCTTTACAGCCTCGATCACATCAACGCGGAACTGGTCATAAATCAGGTCCATACTGATAATGGCTTGTGTGCCGACGAATTTCAGCAGGAATAATCCTCCATCCTTTATACGGATACCATATTGACCCCGGGATGACATTTTTATTGGTATCTGGAAATAAGGGTCAATGACTCTTAATCCGCCCGCGCCCCACAGCAAATTGCGTTTTTCCAGTTTACTGACAAACCAAACGCTGGCTTTGAATGTAGACTCACCTCCTGAAGGGATGTTTAAGATTTTGTTGAGTATGGGAATATTGGCGGATGACAGTACGTGACGTCCCGGACCAAATTTATCGCATAGCGAGCCATTTTTGTAGAAATATGCCTCCTGACTGTCATTGACAGTTAGCACACTTCCTGTGGTGACGTCCTTAAACGGGAACAGATAGACTAATGTGTCATCAGAGTTTTGGTTCCAGTAAATTGACTTAATTATGGGCATAAATGTAACTCAATGCCTCCTGATTCCCTAATTTGGCGATTAATTACGGGGGTAAGAAAAGAGGGGAATTTATCGCACCTCAATCATAGTAAGACAGGCTCGCCAAAGCCTACACGCTGAATGATATATGAGGGTAGAATAAACTGCCCCTCTGGATTGAGTATGTGGGTATGCGACTACCGTGGTCGCATAAACATATACTACAATACAGAAAGAGCGTCTAATCTCACTTCATCTCAGCGTGTTATTGAACTGGCGATTCGTCTTACTGAGAAAGAAAGCTTGACACTTTTCTTGTCCACCGGCATTTCTCTTCCGATGGATGACACAAAGTTAGCGAAAAAATTGGATTAGACACTCTTGTCGAGCAGATTATTCTACAAACATTAAGAATGGGATTTATCTGTGAATGGCAAAATAAAAGATGGTGGGACAAAGTATAACAAGAGTTTTGAGATAGACTGTCGGTATTTTGCTACGCCAACGCTGACGCGATAACGAGTCCTCCGGGTAGTCTTTTCGCTGTCCTGCAAAAAAAAACGCTGCAAGTTGGTAACTTACAGCGTTTTTTGCGGAAAGACAGGGATTCGAACCCTGGGTACCCGTAAGGGTACAACGGTTT
>CAMWPX010000041.1 GCA_947176205.1 uncultured Porphyromonadaceae bacterium | reverse complement strand
GTAACATATTGTAATGTTTTATTTGCAACGACTTTAAGCAAAACTTTCACTCTGTCACCCACATTAAAGTCGGTGCTTTCCACCCACTTGCCATCAACAAAACGATAATAACTGCGACTGATACTCAAATCTTCACACCCGGACGCCGCTATTTCAAGATTATTCTGACGATACGCCGCACACAGCGAGCCCCAAGCCGGATGTCCGCCACCGGTTTTTATTGTCAATGAGTTGGTATTCCGTGATATTTCTGAAACATTATTATTGATATAACCTAATGCATAATCAGCTGAAGATACATCCATGGATGAACCATTATAGGTAATACTGAATTCATTATCTGTATCTAGCCAAGTTGATGATGCAATCAGAATTGATGCAATCACATCATTGGTTACACTTGATTCTCCCCAATTACGGGCTTCTTTCTGTAATATCAACCATTGTCTGATAGCATCAATCTCTTTAGCATCCGGAGTAACCACATAATATGCCATCAACGCCTTTGTTGTAACAGCAAGCTCTGTAATCCCTGAATTAGATTCACTTACCGAAGGCCAATACATACCTTTTGATGGGGAGGACACAGCATATTCGTCGATAGATTTAAGTACCTGTTTCGCCATAGTCGGATATCCGTGACGCGCCAAAATCATGGCTGTGCCGGCTTTGGCTGATATAGTCATTGATTTCCATTTTTTTAGCAACATCTGAACATTTGCCGCAATTATCTTATTGCCGATATGTGAAGGAGTATACTGCGTCCATAAATCCCGCAATTCAGTATATGAAGTATAATCTCCCTTAGGATATTTACTATAATTCTTCTCCACGATTTTTTGATGATAAGCCAACGCAGATTCAACCATTGCATTCAAATCCTTGTCCTCAGGTAAAAATTCAGATACATTCAGTTTTCCCAATAATGACAGGACGGAATATGTAGCCCATTCGGAAACCTCGTTATTATATGATGACCAAGCCCAGCCACCGCCATCTCTAATAAGTTTTTTAAGTTTGGCTATAGATTCCTTAATAGATTTATCGATGTTTTCATTACTTAACAAAAGCACCAACCGCTGCATACGCTCTGTATCACTCATGGCATCACGCTGCCAGATAGTAGCTTTAAGCAGTATATTTTTTATACTCTCATTACGTTCAAGCATCGAAATCAGAGTTGAATCTGTTTTATCTGACCGGCTCCATTCACGTAGTGCCGCAGATATCTGTGGATATTTTTTCATTAGACCACGTGCCATAGCCGCAGAGTATAGAGCAGATGCGATTTGTGGCGATGTTGCATTTTCGTTATCAGATAATCCCGGTAAAGCTGTTATAACATACCATGCAGGATTATCACAATATTGTAGCGTTACATTTGCGCTATCCACCGGCAGTTTTACTATCAAGTCTACCGAATCACAGTCGGGTGATATATAGAACGGATGCGTATCAATGACAGGTAATACCGTAGATAATACCGGTATTACCGATTGTTCACCATCGGCAAACAGGTCTGTAGCTGCCTTTATCCTGTAACCAAGCATCGGAATATCTTTTACATCAATAACACTGTTTATAGATACCATCGCATGAGCAGCTACATCAGTTAGTATCGTGTCAACCGAAGAGATTACTGCATTATCTGAAGGATTGAATGTAGTAATATTTACCGGAATCGTCGAAATTGAATCACTGTTATTGGTTACTATAGCTTCAATTCTCGCTTTATCTCCTACACGTAAGTAACGTGGCAGGTTAGGCTGAACCATAACCGGTTTATTGGCAAGAACCGAAGATGCAAAATTTGCCACATCTACATCTTGAGTGTATGCCGTTGCATTGAATTTCCATGTAGTATTAGCATTCGGCACCTTAAACCTGAATTCCAACAATCCGGAACTATCGGTTCTTAACATCGGAGCAAAGAATGCCAGTGGAACGTTAGACTCTCTGAAATCAAATTTTGAATCCGAACCGTTATCTGATTCAGCACTTCCCGCATCAGATGAAGATGCTGCGACATATTCTTCCATTATACCGTCTTCCTCTTCTGCTTCAGCCATATCATTCATTTTCATCATCGTCGTTCCTCTTATCCTTAATTGCTTTAAGCTGTTAGCCGCGTAAAGTCCCATGGTAGGTGATGACAATTGATTTACAGCGTCATATACCATAACAGACCCATAACCTGAAGAAAATCCACGTCCGTATGTGTTAAAATCAGGAAGAGAATAGCGATTCAAACAATTGGTATAACGCATATTGTTATCAGCAAAATACATATTTCGCGTTCCCATAGACGGTAAGGTGAGTGATAACTTTGATGGATAAAAATTTTCCGGAACAAACAATGACTGCGCCGTAGCGAGCGAGTTTAGAGCCTCATTGTACATATTCATAATGAATGCAGATTCAACACCATCGCCATTCTTATCTACTGTTCGGAACACCCACGTTTCCTCATTACCCGGGATCAACTTATCGCGGAATGACTCTGCGCTGATTCTTATATCATTAAAAAGCGATTTATTTATAAGTGTACTGCTATATGTCTCCTCATTATAATCTTTAACAGACATAAGTAAAATATTTGCCTTACGTATACCTTTGGGTAATCTTACATCAAGTCTATGCATACCGGCTTTAACATCTAACCACCGGCGTTCGTATATATTGGCTGAGTCACTTAATGTGAACAGTATATGAGTATGTTCGCCGGTGGTTCCATACAATATTTTATAGGCTCCACTTGAATCAGTTTCATACTCCGCATAATTATTTGGACACCACAATGCTTTGTCTGAAGGAGACTTCTTATCTGTTGGTCGATAAAAGATCACATTCTTGATATCGACCGTATCAGTCAATATATCTGTTGAATATACCTTTATATTATACATTCCTGAAGGTAACTTCTTTAGATTCAATGACGGATTCGGCAAATTCACTTCATAATTTACCCATTCGCGGTCTTTTTGCTTGAATGCTATGATACCCTTTGCTTTTACCGTCTGATTATCGCTATCGATAATCCGGGCGGAGAATTGAATAATATCTGATATATCCACTGCTTGAGGAGATGATGCCTCAAGATTATATTTTTTACTTCTTACAAATGTCACATCCGATGTGATATTTTCGCCTGAAAGTGATGTGGCGGACAACTGAGCAGTAAACAATCCCTCCGGTGCAGGAGAATTATCCAGTAGCTCCTTCTTCAGAATAAATAAGAATACGCCGTCTGCATCTGTTACCACAGAATCATTAAAGAAATGCACCGAATTTGACCTACGCCAAAATGAATACATTGATGCCGACAGAGATAATTTTACGGTGGCATTTTTCATTGGCAATCCGGTGTAGGTCATCAATTTACCTTTAACCGAAACATCGCCATTAGAAGGCACTCCTGATAATGCTTTTTCATCGTTAAACCGTATTGTAGGCATTTTATAATCTGATACTGTAAAATATATCGTTGACGAATAATCTGTTTCAGGAAACTCAATATGGAATTGCCCGGTCAATTCATCTGACGGAAGTAAAAACTCGCCTGACATACGACCATACATATCAGTAACACCATCAAGTGTATCAATAGCCAAATAATTAGCATTATAGAGTATTGCTCTTTGTTTTACTCCGGTAAGCAAATTATGCTTTTCTCCTTCTGAGGTATAAATCACGGAAAGCCATCGCATACTATCTCCGGGGTGATATATAGGAAGGTCTGTTGAAGCATAAACATATCTGCGTTTATCTATATGATTCTCATACCTGTTTATCCATATAGGTGCTGAATATTTATCTTCACCTTTTATAGCCAACAAATTACCGGAAATATTCTTTTTTACAGATGAGAATCCCAATATATCCGTCACACCAATATCGGTAATTTTAGTTTGACGAGGTGTAGATGTATAGGATCTTAATTTTAAAGTAACACCATCTACCGGAGCACCTGTCAACGGATTTACTACAAAGATATCGGAGGATTTCAATGACATTTCTCCGGTAACTAAATCCGTGCAATGCATTATGTTGAAGTACTGTCGGCGTTGACTATTTCTATTATCCCATTCTGGAACAACAATATAATTTCCATACTCAGGCACTGTTATTCCAATAACGGTATCACATAGGAACGGTGCCGATTGACTGATTTTTATATTACATTTTGATACAACCGGCAATGACAAAGCCTTGATATTATCCACACTATATGTTTCATCAAATGCGGAATGTGATTTTGGCAATCTGTATACGCTTAAAGTAAAATCACATAAATTATCCACTTTCAGCTTAACCGGCACGTAATTATTCGGGGAAATAATCTCTGGAACAATTACTGTCAGCGATGGACGTGTCATAGATGCCATCCTGTCCGTAATACAACCGACTCTATAGTAACCTGGGAATTTTAATGAAAAATTCTTTAACTCATTATAATACTCTTTTTGACCCGAATAATAATCTGATGATAACTCCAGAAGGATATCGCCTGAATATTGATTGAAATTATATTTCTGATATAATTCCTTTAATAATTCACCTCGTTTGACATTAGCAGCTTCATGAAATGTATTGTAGCAATTTCTTGAGATTAAATTGATACGCTCTATCTCTACATTAATCAATGCCGGGACATCATCGGCATGAAGCGCCAATAGTGCAGCATAAATATCCAGCACATGCGATGCCGTAGCTGACGAAAACACATAACGGGGAGCTGATATAAATTCTGACTGTGACGTTAATAGAATTATAGGTAAACTATTTGAGAATGAAGATATCGATTTAAGCATGTTTATGGACTGACCGGCTACAAAATCATATAGTGTAGGGTAGTACACGACAGAATTACCATCGATAGTTATAATTGAAGAATAATCAGTTATTGCTGACTGAATTAGCACCTCTTTTTCAGCTAATGCAGCATTTATAAGAGACTGTATCTTATCCTTGAACTGGTTACCGGACCAATCCCTATAATCTGAATTATCCGCATTTATTACACGGGAATCATATTTATACTTATCTTCATTATAAATATCAAAGTATATACGTGCAGTCAATAAATCCAACAGTGATTTAATAATAGGCGACGTTTCTTTTTCACGTATAAATGCAATTTTTTCAAAAACCACAGGTAAATTTTCTTCAGATATTGCCGACTCTGCCAAAGAAAAATCCATCAATGCCCTTAAAGCTTGAATACCATCCCCATTTTTTAATGCGGCATTAAGATTGTTCTCTGCATTTTTAATCACTTGCTTGGGAAAAGCAAAATCAGGTACAGATGATTTAACTGCCGCAGAGACACTAATCATCACTACGGTCGAAAATAAGACTAAGAATATACGCTTCATATCTCTATAGTAAATATAATGCGGATTAATTGCCATTACACAACTAATCCGCAATTAAATAATATCCTGTGGTTTGTTAATTTGCTGGTTTTACAGCATTCTTCCGTTGTTTCATAAGCTTACGCATCCACTTGAATTCCGACTGTTTAAGTAAATACAATTGTTTATGAGTCAGGATTTCTTTGAACTTGCTATAATACTTTTGTTCAACGGCACCTTCTTTAGTCCTTAACTCAAAAAGAGCCTCGGCACACTTTTCATATTCAGTATCGGTGACATCATCTCGTTCTGACAATCTATGAGCCATCTGACGAGTCTCCCGACCTATTTTATCGATTTCACCGCACATAGCTTCATATTGTGTGAAAAACGGCTCATATTGTTGCCTGGTTAATCCAAGCTCTTTAGCGATATATTCTCTCTTGGCTTCACACATTTCTTTATGCCATTGGCGGTATTTATGCTCTTTTTCCTGCTTTTGAGCAAAAGAACAAACACATATTAACAGCAGCGGAACAATCAGAATAAGTCGTTTCATAATCAGCAGTTTAATTGTTCAATTCCTCAGGATTAAAACCTTCATCAAATAATGCGTCATACATGGTAGTTTCATCTAATGATGACATGCAGTAATCATAATAAAACTCATCATTACTTATAGCGGCGGTCAACTCGGAATTATTGCTGAATCCAATCATATTATTGGAAGAAGGCCGCATCAAATCAAACATCTTCATCATACACCAAATACCGGCAAACATAGCCGCCATATATACATACGGGCGTACACGTTGCCAGAAACTTCGAGGTAAGACTATCGGTCGCTCACTTTCCCATGGCTGGACAGGCAGTGACTCAATCATCTGTTTATTAAAGCTATCAAAGTAACCTGGCGGAACCGTCAGCCCCGAGTCATGGTTTACTTTAGATAATATATCTTGAGTTTTCATGTTGCATTTATCTTTATAACACTTATTTGACTACCAAACCTCAGTTAAGTTTAATCGTCATCACTAAAAAAACTTTCTATTTTTTTTACAGCAAGATGATACGAAGCTTTTAATGCACCTACCGATGTTCCGAGTATCTCTGACATCTGTTCATACTTCATTTCGTCATAGTACCGCATATTGAAAACCAAACGCTGTTTTTCCGGTAAAGATGCTATGGCTTTACGTAGCTTCAGCTGGATTTCATCGCCATCAAAAAATTTATCAGATTCTATGGCATTAAGCACATTTGCAGTTGCGTCATCAATGGATACAGCATTCCTTTTTGATTCTTTTTCAAGGAAAGTCAAACTTTCATTAATCGCTATTTTGTAAAGCCATGTCGAAAGTTTGGCATCCCCACGGAAATTCTCTATTGAATTCCATGCTTTCAAGAATGTATTTTGCAATATATCATTGGCATCATCATGATTGATTACCATACGACGAATCTGCCAATAAAGCGGTTCGGAGTACATTTTTACAACGTCACCGAATGCCACTCGGCATGTTTTAGTATCTCGTAATCGAGCTACTAAGTCTTTATCATCGTATTCTAAATTATCTGCCATATTCACGAATATTTTGTAAATTTAGACATTCTATTTACTTTTGTCGCAATTTCAATTCATAAAAAATGTTGTTTTATGGCTGTTTCTGATAATTCCCAAAATAATCACGCAAAGTCTCCGGTAATGGTAAGTGTGGTTATGATATCTTATAATCAAGAAAACGAGATATCAGAAGCAATACATGGTGTAATAAAACAAAAGACTCAGTTCCCGATAGAGTTAATCATATCGGATGACGCATCAACCGACGCCACATATGAAATTATTATGAATTGGGCTAAAAGATATCCGACAATAATTAAACCTTACAGGAATGACTGTAACGTCGGCATACAGGCTAATTATCTTAAGGCATTGTCACAATGCAGGGGAAAGTATGTAGCCATGTGTGATGGCGATGATTACTGGATATCACCCAAGAAATTAGCCCGGCAGGTAGCGTATATGGAACATAATCCAAAGTGCAGTATCACATTTCACAGGATGATTAATTATTATGCTGATACACATGTAATGAGCCTGAGCAATGGTAATCAGAAATCAGACTGCGATATTAATGACCTCGCATGCGGTAATTTCATTACTAATGCAAGTGTAATGTATCGTGTAGGTAATACCGATTTATCAAATCTCCCCGGGTTCCTTAAAGATAACACGTTGCTTGATTATGGATTACACATGTTTTTTGCGTCGCAGGGCAATATTCACTACTTCAAACAACCAATGGCTGTGTATCGCAAACTCTCAGTAGCAGCATGGAGTACTCAGGCTGATTGCTCTGCCTTAAAAATGGCGTATAATGTACGTAAATCTCTTATCGGATATTTTCAGAATAATCAATCTGTAACACAAAAACTGGTAGCAGCATCTAAACTGATTTTATCAAAAACATATCTGATATCAGATGAAAATTCTGACACAAGTCAATGGGCTGTTAGAGAATGGGAACGTGTAAACGATAATCCATCAGATAACATTGAAACGTATTACAAACCGGTCTCCACAAAATTTGCAAAAAAACTCACTTCAAAATTACGCAATATTATCACACACTGCCTACCACGCCCAAAACCGTAAAACTCATTTATTTCTGATTCTTATTGGAATCAGGTCCAAATAACAATATCCGGTCTGTTTCAATAGCTTTTTCAGCAATATCTTCAGGAATGAAACGCCAGTTACAATCTATATCTGGAGATATAGTCTGTTCTTTTTCAATCTGTTTCAATAAATAATAGCGCAAATCTTTATCGGTAGAATTTACAACGCGATTAGGCAATTCATCATGAGAAATTCCCGCCCCCTTAGTCAGCAAATCACCCCCACCATTACCTCGGTATGAATTTATAGCCACAGTATATGTCTTATCAAATTCAAAGGGTTCGCCGTTAGACATGGAGATTATAGTTATTTTTTCTCCCTTTGGTTTAGTAATATCTACTGTATAGTTAATTCCAGCGGCTGAATCAAAATTATAAGTAGGGTACTTAAACCTATTGTCAATAGGTGACGGTGAACAGGAAGCGAAATATATCAGATGTTTCTGCTTGTCATTGACCATCTGTGTCCATAATGCATAGGATTCTTCAAGATAATCTTTTATCTCCTGACCGGTTAATCGCATAGTGTAAAGCGTATTTTCATACTTATATAATGAAAACATGTCGCTTACATGCAAGTCACCTTCCTTTATTTCAGCATTAAATGAAAGTGGAGCGGCAAAAGAGATATCAGCACCGGATATTGTCAGCTGTAATCTATGAAGCAACGACATAAACGCACTGCAACCAAAATAAGCATCACCGGAATAAAAGCTACCAGTAGCCATTCCTATCTTACGGGTCACAAACTCTTTTACCGCACTATCGGCATAAGCCAATTTTTCCATAAATTTATCCGATGGCTTAAAGAAAGTTATATCGGCTATTTCTGAATTTATCTGTTTATCAACAATATGTTGAGCATCATCACGCATTACTGACACATCAATAATACCTACTGCCATAGCATTATTTGCCGGATTAAGCAGATGAACAGTACCGCCTTCACTATTTTTTACTTTTGCAAGATATCTTTGATGGTCATGTCCCATAAATATGGCATCAAAACCGGGAACTTTTTCAGCAACCATTTTTGATGCGTTTTCAATATATTCTCCTGTGCTTTTATAATTATCATGACCGGAGTGAAATAGTCCGATGATTACATCCGGATTTTCTTTCATCTTAATTTCTTCTATCCACCTTTGTGCAGACTCAACCATAGGCTCAAACTTCATACCGGACCATAAGTTTTTTGGTAACCATGCCGGAATAGCAGGAGTTATCAATCCGAGTACTGCCACCTTTACTCCGTTTTTTTCTATTATCGTATAAGGTTGAAAATATGGTTTCCCTGTATTCTCATCAATTATATTGGCTGCAAGTATAGGAATAGATGATGTCGCACGAATCCTGTCATATACCGGATGACCTGTCTCAATATCATGATTGCCCATCGCTACGGCGTCATACCGCATAATATCATATATATCACTGACTATATGCTTATTTGCAGTATCAATATAATTATAGAAATAGACTGTGGGCTGCCCCTGAAGTATGTCACCGTTATCAAGCAGGATAATCTTTTCATCGCCATGTACATCACGCAGTGAATCTACTGCAGCCGCCACTCTGGCTAATCCTCCTTGTACAGGCTGCATTGTCATATAATCGGTAGGGAAAAAGCTACCGTGCACATCAGTAGTATAAATGATTTTTATATGAGATTCAATCGTTGACGCCTGCATACATAAAGGCATTATTATAAAATTTAGGATTAAAAATCTGAATATTTTTATCGACATTTATTATCTGACTTATTTTAACTCCGAATATACACACACTACTTTGCCCACAGTTAATTTCCCTTCAAGTCTTAGCGGAATATGATTATTATCGGTCGACAGCCACGCGGCTATTGGGTCTGAGGTTTGCTTCCCTCCGTCAGAGGTAAACTTAAAAGTGACCTTGTAGGCATCAACCGATTTTTTATCTAACTTAATTCTTTCAATTCCGAGATAGCTTATGGTCAACAATTCCTTACGTTTTCCGGAAAAGATATTTATCTTCCATGTCTGACCTTTGGCTACATTTGGAAAATCAATAGCCCGCACATAGTAAAAAGCGCTCAGGATATCCACTGTAACACCTTGTGCCGTAAGAGTATGACTTGATTCTATAACATCTTTATCTTTTTTCCCTTTACTTAATCTTCGACAGAATCCCGAAACTTCATTATTTGCATAACTGAATGTAACTATATCATGACCATACCATGACTTTTCGTGCGCTATCCGGTGATACTCCACCGGCATAAGAGTCTGAACTGAGAATGTAGACAACAACGTGTCCCTTACACGATAAAAATGGTCAGCCCAAGATTCAGTACGTGCAAATAGTGATGCCTTGTAATATTTCCCATCCGAATCCAAATCAAGCGTGGCTCTACCGGCTTGTTTTTGAATAAATCCCCACTTATAGTATATCTTATAATTCAGCGACTCCTCGGAAAATTCATGCGCGTTTACTGCTATTGAACAGAATAAAATGCCAATAAGCAACGTCAATATGCGATTCGTCATAGTTATCTTTAATGACGTGGTTTTAACTCAATAAAGGGCAGGGCATTACGGTTTGCTTGCTCTATGCGCTTGTTACGCCAACAGTTTCGACATACGGCTATATAGCGGTCATCTCCGCCAATCTCCACTTGGGCTCCTTCAGATACAAAATCGCCATGTGAATCTATTCGGGCATTAATGATAGTCTTTCTGCCACAATTACATGTCGACTTGATTTCATCAATCGTATCAGCTATTTCAAACAGTCGACGTGAGCCTTCAAACAAATGACTTTGAAAATCGGTACGCAATCCATAACATACCACATTTGAGCCAAACTCATCAACTATACGGGCAAGTTGGTCAACCTGTTCGGTAGTCAGGAATTGAGCTTCATCAACCAGAATCCAGTCTATGACAGTTTTACTATCCTCAAAAAGTTCTTCAGCCAAAGCATACAAATCAGAATCGGCATATATCCAATGACACGCACGTTCTATGCCTATTCGTGATTTTATCACATTCTTCTTGTCACGCGTATCTATAATAGGCTTCATGCATACGTAATGCATCCCGCGTTCCTCAAAGTTATAAGCCTGAGTCAGTAACAATGCTGTTTTTGCCGAACCCATTGTCCCGTATCTGAAGTATAGTTTACCTTTGCGATTCATATTTCTCCTAATAGTTTGTCACAAAGATAAGAACTATCTCACTCCCAACCACAAAAAAGGTGTTAAAAACCGTGTATATTTACTTTTATATACATCAGTAACTATGACAGAAAATCGCACTATCCCTGAGAAAAAAATATCTCAACATATTGTTTGGTAGAAGTATTAATCCTATAACTTTCAGATTGCCGGATACCAGCTACCCAAAGGATTTCATCACCTTTCATCAATAAAGGTATGTGTGGCTTCTTATCCACTCCTACCTTGGCATCATTAAATATATCGCTAAGCTTTTTGTGACCTTTCACACCAAACGGTCTCATTTTATCACCGGACATCCAATATCTTACCCATAAATTATCGCCATCAAGCACAGAAACATCAAAATATGCTTTATTAGGGTCGCGCGTAACCTTGAATTTTTCAACAGGGTAAACCTTAATGTCAAAAAAATTTTCTAAAACACACCTGTTGAAATTCCCCTTTATAGGCATAAGAATACCTCTATCTAATACGTATGAGAGCTTTCCAATATCAAACCTCCGCCCCGAATTATTTACACATCGGATTATATCATCAGTGATACTCCTGCTTGCTCCTTTCGGACGCAGCCATTCATAAAGCAGTAGATGTGAATGCAGTTCTTTATCTATAAGTTTCTTTATATCTATACCTCCGTCAGCTACAGAATAATATTCAAGTTTTTCTTTAACCAATAAATCATAAAGCGCTGCATTCTCTGACAAATGCACAAGTGATGCTGTGATTCCTGATTTTGCTTGTGGAAAGGCGGAATAAAGGTTCGGCAGCACTTTGTTCCGTAATGAATTTCGCCTGTAGATATTTTGCAGATTTGTACTATCGACTATATAATCCAATGATTTTTCCCGTAAATAAGATTCTATTTCGGGTCTTGTCACACATAGCAACGGACGAATTATACGGTTGTTATTTTTAGCCACCATGCCTTTGATACCCATTATCCCCGTACCACGCATCAGGTTAAGCATCAGCGTTTCGATATTATCATCAATGCTATGAGCCACCGCCACAGCCTGAGCATCTTCCGTCTCAAGCATTTCAGCAAACCAATTATAACGTAAATCCCTGCATGCCATCTCAATAGAGATACTATCACCCGTCATCTGCCGAAATCGTTCTACATCAAAGTCTTTAACTGAAACCGGAACTCCTAACTGTGCGGAAATATCTTGTGCATGCGATGCATCACGCTCGCTCTCTGCTCCTCGTAAATGAAAATTACAATGCAGGGCTTTACATTTATACCCCAATTCAACAAGCACTGCCAGCAATGCTACCGAATCAGCCCCCCCGCTTAATGCCACCAAAATCAGTCCGGCATCTTTATCTATGAGGTTATGCCGGATTATATACCGCTCCACTTTATCACGAAAAGCTCCCATCTAACGTCAGGACTTAAACGTAATAAATTTATTAAACATGAAGTTCGCAATGGTGTATACCACCATACCAATCAAAGTAGCGATTCCATAGCCGCTTAACACGTACATCCAGATAGAAATCTCGAATCCTTTCAGTGCAGTATGCTCTGCCAAGAGCCACGTAACCAACAACTGTATGGCATAACAAACTAAAAAACCTGTTATGAATCTGAGCATTTCATTAAACAGATTTTTATGAGACCGGAAAACCCAGTGCTTATTCCACAGAAAGGAATTAATAAAACCTACAATATAACCTATACCGTTAGATACCCATACATTAATCGCCAGAAAATCTTTGCACAAGACTATCACGCATAACGTTAAAAATGTATTGAGTGCGCCCACACAGGCGTATTTAACCATCTGATGAAATGTCTGTCGATTTATAGCGGCACGTACCATAACTCAAGTATCAATTTTTGGAATAGTAACGACAATATGACTTCAACCCGCAGTCTAAGCACTCAGGTTTTCTTGCCTTACATATATATCTTCCATGTAAAATAAGCCAATGATGTGCTTTCCCCAAAATAGATTGAGGTATATTGGCTGTCAGAACCTGTTCGGTCTGTAACGGTGTTTTACTTCCCGTAGTCAGACCTATTCGTTCGCTAACTCTAAATACATGAGTATCCACAGCCATTGCCGGTTTATTATATGCCACCGCCATTATGACGTTAGCCGTCTTTCTGCCTACACCGGGAATCTTAAGTAACTCTTCAAGATTCTCAGGCACGACTCCACCGTAAACTTCAGTCACCATTTTAGCCATAGCCAGCAAGTTGCGTGCTTTATTATTAGGGTAGGTGACTGATTTGATATACCGGTAAATATCATCAACATCAGCAGCAGCCATCGCTTCAACAGTGGGAAAGGCATCAAACAGCGCCGGGGTTATCATATTGACCCGTTTGTCAGTACATTGTGCTGACAAAATAACCGCAACCAGAAGCTGATACGTGTTTTCATAATGCAACTCCGTTTCAGCTACGGGCATGTTCTCTTCAAACCAACCCAATACGGCAGCGTATCGTTCTTTTTCCGACAGCATCCGGACTGAGATTAATGTGCACTTTGGAATTCTTCGAGGAATCTCACATCGTTTTCAGAGAACATACGCAAATCCTTCACCTGATACTTAAGATTAGTGATACGTTCCACACCCATACCAAGCGCAAAACCACTGTAAACCTTGGAATCTATACCACACGCATCAAGTACATTCGGGTCTACCATACCACAACCGAGAATTTCCACCCATCCGGTATGCTTACAGAACGAACATCCTTTACCGCCACAGAGATTACATGATATATCCATCTCTGCTGATGGTTCAGTGAAGGGGAAATAGCTCGGACGAAGTCGTATTTTTGTTTCTGAACCAAACATTTCCTGAGCAAAATAAAGAAGCGTCTGGCTCAAATCAGCAAAAGAAACATCTTTATCAATATAAAGTGCTTCAACCTGATGGAAGAAACAGTGAGCACGAGCCGAGATAGCTTCATTACGATAGACGCGACCGGGACAGATTATACGAATTGGCGGTTGAGTCTTTTCCATTACTCGCGACTGTACGGAGGATGTATGTGTACGAAGCAAAACATCAGGATTACGTGCAATAAAGAATGTATCCTGCATATCGCGGGCAGGGTGGTCATCGGCAAAGTTCAATGAAGAAAACACATGCCAGTCATCTTCTATTTCCGGACCTTCGGCGACAGTAAATCCAAGACGAGAGAAAATGGAAATGATTTCATTCTTTACAATAGACAACGGATGACGTGAGCCTAATGGAAGTACCGACGGTGTT
>CAMWPX010000040.1 GCA_947176205.1 uncultured Porphyromonadaceae bacterium | reverse complement strand
CGATTTGCCGGCTGTCGGACTAATGCGCGTGTGGCCGACGCTATAGCCGGTGAATATTGGCTTGACCAGGCGGGAGCAGGTGATAGCGGTTCGGGAGGCATCGGTGGTGAGCTTGGTGTGGGCAAATATCGGGAACATGCACGCAACAGGCTTAAATCAAGTGTGATAGAGGTGGGGCTGAAAGGCAGTACGGCTTTGCGTAATCATCAGTTGCGCTACGGATTGGAAATAAAGGCGGAAAAGTTTATGGAGCGGACTAAAGAATGGGAACTTCGTGACTCGGCAGGATATTCGTTGCCTTATGACCCGGACTTACTTAAAGTGGTATATAATCTGAATTCTCATCAAGATGTTACGTCAACACGTTTCAATGCATTTATTCAGGATAATTGGCGTGTTAATTCTACAGCAGGTTACTTTAATATAAACTATGGCGTAAGGTTAAGTTACTGGTCATTCAACAAGGAATTTTTATTCAGTCCACGTGTTAATGTCGGCTTTATCCCCGAGCGAAATTCACGGTGGGCATTCCGATTTGCTACGGGACTTTATTACCAGAGTCCGTTTTTTAAGGAATTTCGTATGCCTGTAGATGATGGGTTGGGTAATCAGACTATAGTGTTGAATCGTGATATTCGTTCGCAGCGCAGTTTGCAGTTTGTGCTTGGCAGCGATTATACGTTTAGGGCGTTTAACCGTCCGTTCAAATTGTCAGGAGAATTGTATTACAAAGCGTTAAGTGATATGATTCCTTATGAAATAGATAATTTGAAGCTGGTGTATGCCGGAAAGAATCTTACCTCAGGCTATGCCATGGGTATAGACATGAAGCTGTTCGGACAATTTGTTCCCGGTAGTGATTCGTGGATAAGTTTGTCGCTGATGAAAACTCAAGAGACTCTTAATGGAGTCAAAGTACCTCGTCCGAATGACCGCAGGTATAATCTCGCGATATTCTTTACTGACTATTTTCCTAAGATTCCTAAGCTGAAATTTAGTCTGAGAGGTATTCTTTCGGATGGATTGCCTGCCACAGCTCCCCGCGGTAGCCGCGATATCAGTTATTTCAGAGTGCCGGCATATAAGCGTCTGGATATAGGATTGATGTACGGTCTGTTGACGCCTAAAAAAGACGGAACTCCCCGCGATGGTTTTTTACGGCATTTCAAAAGCATATGGTTGGGATTGGATGTATTTAATATTCTTGATATATCAAATGTGAGCAATTATTATTGGGTTACCGATGTCAATGAATTGCAGTATGCCGTGCCCAATTATCTTACTCAGCGACAGTTTAACGTGCGTCTTACAATAGATTTCTGAAAAAATCATTAATTTTGTGCCCGAATGAAATGGTATAGCGCGCCCGTTTGGGTAATAATCTCGATAATGCTCTGTTGCGTTGATGCTTTGGCAAAAGGACCCAAGGTAGAGCCATCGTATGCGTGGGAGATAACTCCTTTGCTTGGTGAACATATCGAATCCACTATAGATACGACATTGTTTAATTACGGGCAATTGTCAGTGCCGGCATATCGGGGACTTGTAGTGGCGACTCCGGGTAATCAGGGGTCGGCGGCGAAGGATATGATTTACTTCAGGCAGCAACCCATGAGCGATTTCTTTTTCCGTGATGCTATGTTGACATGGCTTCCGTTGCAAAGTAATCATAAGTTTTATAATACGCGTATTCCGATGACTCTGCTTAGTTATAATACAGCCGGAGGTAAAGAGACTGCTACCGACAGGCTTACAGCAGTATTTTCCGGAAATGTCAATAAGCAGCTTCAGTTTGGCGCATTCATAGATTATCAATATTCCAAAGGTTGTTATGCCAACCAGGCGTCAAAAAATACCTTGTGGGGACTGTCTGGTTCATATATAGGTGAAAGATATGAGGCTCAGGTGTTTTTTAACCATTATAATGGTCTTAATAAGGAGAATGGCGGTATAACGGATGATTTGTATATAACTGACCCGGCTGAACTTCAAGCCGGTGATGCATCGATAGAAAGCACGGCTATTCCGACCAATCTTAATCATGCCCGTACTCGTCTTAAAGGTCAGGAGTTTTATATGAATCACCGTTATAAACTTGGATTCTGGAAGACTATTCCTCCGGTCGATTCATTACCTGAAGATACTATCGAACGTAAAGAGTTCGTGCCCGTTACAAGTATTATATGGACATTTGATTACAATGATTCAGAACATATTTTTGTAAATGAGACTCAGGAAGATGCTGATGCGTTCTGGGGTAGGGCTTATATCAATCTCGGGTCATCTACCAATCCTACTTCTTATTGGTCTCTACGCAATACGGTGGGTCTGTCACTACACGAGGGATTTAATAAATATGCTAAAGCCGGACTGACAGGATTTCTGTCGTTTCAACATAATAAGTTTACTCAATGTGTAGATGAAGTGCCGATATCCGGCGATGGCAGACCGACCACTCTTACCCCGTATCCCTACAATACAAAAGTGGCTTCGGGTGGAGTGGAGAATTTTCTCTGGGTTGGAGCCCGATTGAATAAGACTCAGGGGGCGTTGTTGCGTTATGACGTTATCGCAGAAATAGGGTTGCTGGGTAGGGCAGCCGGCGAGATTAAGGTTAACGGTAATGTGTCGACAAAGTTCAAGTTTCTTAGGGATTCGTTGCAGATAACGGGTTATGGGTCGTTTTCCAATACTTCCGCACCATATCTGATGAATAATTTCGTATCCAATTATTTTATATGGAAAAATGATTTCGGAAATACCCGCAGATTGAAATTCGGTGGAAAACTTGAGCTGCCGCAGACTGATTCACATCTTGATATAGGTGCGGAAAATGTGCAGAATCTTATTTATTTCAATGACCAATGTATGCCCGTGCAGCATTCCGGCAGTGTGCAGATTATCAGTGCTTCATTGCGTCAGAATTTTAAGGTGGGGGTATTGCACTGGGACAACATCCTTACATTTCAGACTTCGTCAGATGATATGGTGTTGCCATTACCAAAATTTTCGGCGTATTCCAATCTATACCTGTCATTTCGTGTAGCCAAGGTACTGCATGTACAGCTTGGTGTTGACTGTAATTACTTTACAAAATATTATGCGCCGGGTTATCAGCCAGCTACGACTTCGTTTTATAACCAGCATAAAAAGAAGGTGGGTAATTACCCGCTTATGAACGCATATGCCAACATGAAACTTAAAAAGGCTCGTTTTTATGTTCTTATGTCGCATTTTAACGAGGGTTTGTTTGGTGCTCCTAATTATTTCTCAATGCCCAATTATCCTGTCAATCCGAGTAGATTTCAGATGGGGGTTTCAATTGATTTTGCCAACTGATTATGTTTCAGAGAAAGAAGCCCGAAAAACGTAAGTTGGGAATATACTTTTTATTGCTCAGTATTGTTATTCTTTTGCTGTGCTCTTTAAGGTTGTGTAGTCATAAGACTGTGGTGTATGATTCGGTAAGAGCCGGCTGGGATACACTTGAGGTGGCAGTGGAGTATTCTCCTATGTCAATGTATATTTATGATGATACGCTTGGAGGTTTTAATCTCGATATGCTCAAGGATATATCGCATAGGGGTGGATTGAGCATGAAGTTTCATCCGGTTGTATCCATAGCTGAGATGCTTGATGGGTTAAAGAATGGGAAATATGATATGGTAGTTGCCGATATCCCGAGGACATTGGATGGTGATACCACATACGTATTTACTGAACCGGTGTGGCTTGATAAGCAGGTGCTTGTGCAACTCCGTGATTCAGCCGGTAATGTAGGGGTAACTTCGCAACTTGATTTGGCTGAGAAGACGGTATGGATACCCAATGGGTCGACGGCTGCCGGCAGATTGCAGAACTTATCCTCGGAAATAGGTGATACCATATATGTGGAATGCAGTGAAATGTATGGTCCCGAACAGCTTGTGATGTTAGTGGCGAGCGGTGATGTCCCTTTGGCTGTTGTAAGTAGTTCGATTGCTCGTAAAATGTCAAAAGAATATCCACAACTTGATATCGCAATGGATATCAGTTTTACTCAATTTCATTCATGGATAGTGCGTGGAGATGTGCCTGGTCTTAAAAAAAATATCGACTCCCTGATTGTGGATTTCAAGGAGTCGAAAGCTTATAAGAAATTAGTTAAGCGCTATAACAGATAATCAAAAATTACAGCAGACTTACTGAACGTTTGATAAATTCATTAAGTTCTGCTCCACGAAGAAGACCGTTGGCAAGTAATGCCAAATCGATAACTTGTTTGACCAAAGGCTGTGCCGAGGCATATTTACCAGCTAATGATTTTTCTTCATTACGCTGGTGTGCCGAGTCTTCGTCGAGGTGTTTAATCTGGGATTTATCTACATCCGAGAGTTTCCCGTCAGAAGCTGTAGCACGAATAGATGTGGTCTTTTCATTATTGGCGTCAATAGTTTTGAAAATCGGTTCGAGAGACGGCATCAGCTGAGAATCAGCATCGGCAATGATACGCTTGATAACTTCGTTTTCAGTATTAATGATAAGATTATAGCTATCGGGAAGTTCGCCATAGAAACTCATACCGGGTTGCATGGCGGCCATATCTTTCATACGGCGCATGTATTCGTTCTGAGTAATCAGTATGGGATTAGCGTCAGGATTCAAAGCTTCGAATGAAACGAGGAATTCGGCTTTGTCAAGGGTGGGTAACTGGCTACGGAATACTTCAGTGAGCATATCACGGCTATTGCTTGAAAGGTCAACATCTTTTTTGCTGTCAGACGGTATAAGATTGTCTACGATATCGGAGTCAACACGCACAAACCGTGATTTATCAATCTTAGATTCAAGTAAACCTATGAAATGACTATCAAGCTGTCCATCCAAGAGCAGGACATTATAGCCACGTTCGCCTGCAGCCTGTATGTAGGTGTATTGAGCTACCGGGTCGGTGGCATATATATATACGACATTGCCATCTTTGTCTGTCTGATTGCCTTCTATCAGCGTGCGATATTCTTCAAGTGTATAATATTTGCTTTCGGTATCTTTGAGTAATGCAAACTTCATGGCTGCGTCACAGAACTTATCGTTTGTAAGCATACCGTACTCGATAAATATTTTAATGTCATCCCATTTCAGCTCAAAGTCCTTACGGTCAGACTTGAATATTTCTTCAAGGCGGGCAGCGACTTTTTTAGTGATGTAACCTGATATTTTCTTAACGGCGGTATCGCTCTGAAGATAAGAACGGGAAACATTAAGAGGTATATCGGGTGAGTCAATGACACCTTGTAAAAGCATCATGAATTCAGGGACTACGCCTTCGACAGAATCGGTGACATAAACCTGATTACAATATAACTGGATGCGGTTTTTGGTTAATTCAAAATTGTTTTTGATTTTAGGGAAGAACAGGATGCCGGTAAGGTTGAACGGATAATCCACGTTTAGATGAATCCAGAACAAAGGGTCTTCTTGACCGGGATAGAGTTCATGATAGAAGTTACGGTAATCCTCATCAGTGAGTTCTGCCGGCTTTTTAGTCCATGTCGGTTCGGTGATATTTATGATTTTGTCACGGTCTGTGTCAACGTATTTTCCGTCTTTCCATTCCTGCTCTTTGCCTGAAATAATAGGTACAGGAAGGAAACGGCAATATTTTTTCAATAACAAATCGATTTCACCCTGTTCAAGGAATTTCTTGCTATCATCATCTATATATAGGATTATGTCGGTTCCTACAGTAGTCTTTTCGGCTGGAGACATTTGAAATTCAGGAGACCCGTCACACTCCCATTTTACCGCTTCAGAACCTTCTTTATAGGATAATGAGACTATTTCCACTTTCTTGGCAACCATAAAAGCAGAGTAGAAGCCAAGACCGAAATGGCCTATAATGGCGTTGGCTGTGTCTTTGTATTTTTCAAGGAATTCTTCCGCTCCTGAAAATGCTATCTGGTTAATATACTTGTCAATGTCTTCAGCAGTCATGCCTATGCCATGGTCGCTCACTGTCAATGTGCCGGCATTCTTGTCGACAGTTACACGTACGGTGGGGTCTGTGATTTCGCCTTTATATTCACCGAACGAAGCTAATGTTTTAAGTTTTTGTGTGGCATCAATGGCGTTTGAAACGAGTTCACGTAAGAAAATCTCCTGATCACTGTAAAGGAATTTTTTAATGACAGGAAAGATGTTTTCGGTAGTTACACCGATAGTACCTGATTGTTTAGTCATGATAAATATGTAGTTTAAGTTTTTAATTTTGATTCTGTATATATAACATACAAGCAAAAAAAATGCCACATGTTAAATGTGACATTTTTAGTGAAATATTGTCAATAATTACTGACACAGGGCGTCAGGTTTGGATTCGGATGGCAGTATCTCTGACTTTATAGAATTGGTAGCTTCATCAAGAGTTACATTGATGGTACTTCCTTCAGGGAGGTTTTCTATGTTAAGAAGTTTATCAGCCAATTCATCTTCAAGATATTTCTGAATTGCTCGCTTGAGCGGGCGAGCTCCATATTGAATGTCAAAACCACGTTCGGCAATGAAATTCTTCGCCTTATCGCTTATAGTCAATGTATAACCAAGTTGAGCAAGACGTTTATGGAAGCCTGTCAGTTCTAAATCAATGATTTTGAAGATGGATTCTTTATTAAGCGGTTCAAATATAATGACATCGTCAATTCGGTTAAGGAATTCAGGAGAGAAGGCTTTTTGTAGGGCTTTCTGGAGTACACCGTGAGCGTATGCGGTATCATTGTCTTTAGGCGTGGAGAAGCCTACTCCGGTACCGAATTCTTTGAGTTGTCTTGTGCCGATGTTGGATGTGAGGATTATTATTGTGTTTTTGAAATCCACGCGTCTGCCGAGGCTGTCGGTGAGACGACCTTCATCCATAATCTGTAGCAGCAGATTAAATACATCAGGATGTGCTTTTTCTATTTCATCAAAAAGAACCACCGAGTACGGACGGCGACGCACTTTTTCTGTGAGTTGTCCTCCCTCTTCGTGTCCTACATATCCGGGTGGAGAGCCGATAAGACGTGACACGGTATATTTTTCCATGTACTCGCTCATATCCATTCGGATGAGTGTGTCAGCCGAATCAAAAAGCTTTTCTGCTAATTTTTTAGCTAAATGAGTTTTACCCACGCCGGTAGGCCCGAGGAACATAAATGTGCCGATAGGTTTGTCCGGATTTTTAAGTCCGCCGCGATTACGTCTGATGGCTTTGACGATTTTTTCCACAGCTTCATCCTGACCGATTATTTCCGATTGAAGTTCAGATGCCATGTCACGAAGCCGTTTCCCTTCAGCTTGTGCAATACGTTGGACGGGAACACCGGTCATCATCGCTACAACTTCAGCTACTTTGTTTTCATCGACTACCTGACGGTCAGCATCGAGTTTTTCCTCCCATTGACGAGTCAAATCGTTGAGCTGCTTGCGTAGCTCCTGTTCTTTGTCGCGGTATTCAGCAGCCTTTTCAAAATCATGCTGTTGAGCAGCCGCAGATTTCAGTGAGGTTGTTTCTGCAATGGCGTTCTCGAGTTCTTCTATTTCTTTAGGCGTTACGATGTTGGTTATATGTACACGTGAACCGGCTTCATCAAGCGCATCGATTGCTTTGTCGGGAAAACTGCGATCCGATACATAACGTTTGGTGAGGGTTACGCACGCTTTGAGTGCTTCGGGTGTATATGATACATTGTGATGCTGCTCGTATTTTGCCTTAATATTGTTGAGGATAGCTAATGTTTCTTCTTCAGTTGTAGGCTCAACTGTCACTTTTTGGAATCGACGCTCAAGGGCACCGTCTTTTTCGATGTTCTGACGGTATTCATCATGTGTAGTCGCTCCGATGCACTGAATTTCACCTCGGGCAAGAGCTGGTTTCAGCATGTTGGCTGCATCCATTGAACCTTGAGCATTGCCTGCACCGACTATAGTGTGGATTTCATCTATAAACAGAATTATATCATGATTCTTGGATAGCTCGTTAAGGATTGCTTTAATGCGTTCTTCAAATTGACCGCGGTATTTGGTTCCTGCCACTATCGATGCCATATCCAAGGATACAACGCGTTTGTTGAACAATACACGCGATACTTTTCGTTGGACGATTCTCAATGCCAATCCTTCCACAATGGCTGATTTACCGACCCCCGGTTCACCTATAAGAACAGGATTGTTTTTTTTGCGCCGGCTGAGTATCTGTGCAAGTCGTTCAATTTCGTTGTCACGACCCACCACAGGGTCTAATCTGTTTTCCATAGCGGCTCGTGTCATGTCTATGCCAAATTTATCAAGATTAGGGGTGTCTCCTGATATCTGATTGCCGGACTGCGGGGTGGTTTGTGCGGGCTCTGTATTGGATGAAGAGAAAACTTCGGAGTCTTCAGGTTCATCCTCATCTTCGTCATCGGAATAACTGTTCAAAGTTTTTTCAGTGTCGGCTTCCGGTACAAGAGCAGACAAGAGTGAGTTGTATGTAACGCCTGCATTTATGAAGGGTTTTAGAAAATTCATATGTTCTAATTCAGAATTATGGAACATGGCGAGGAGCAAATGTTCTACGTCAATAACGTCATGCCGTAGCTGGCGTGCTTCAAGCACACTGAGTTTTATGAGGCGGTTGACTACGTCGCTTACGCTCATCTCGGTAGTATCGGGTTTCGCTCCATTACGGCTGTTCTCAATACCGTTTTCAAACATCAGCCTGTCAAGAGTCTGTGATAATTGATATCCTGATTGACCTGTGCACACGCGGTCAATCAGATGAAGCGATTTGCCTCCCGGTAATTCCAGAAGAGCATAAAGCAAGTGCTCAGGAAGAATAGTGGAAGAATAGTGCTGTGCCGCTATCTTGCTGCTATTATTCAGAGCATCGTTGAGTTCTTGAGAAAAAGTCAGATTCATTTTTTGTTGCAAAAAGTAACTGTGTGATTTATGTATATAACGTCAATCATGCAATTATTGTGCCAAAGATACCGATTATTAGTCGTATTTCATTATTATTAACTCGATATTGATGAAATATATCGGTCGGTATCTCTTATAGAGTATTAAAATATGTCGGATTGTGTATAAAAAAGGGTTTGCGGATAGATGAATTTTACTGAAAATTTCTTATCTTTGCTTGTTATTTGGCGTGTTTTGTGGTGAGCGAATTGAGGCTCTTGGCAAATGCGTGATAATGAATGTTTTTAATTAAAAATAAAGCGAACCAAGTTGTATTATGCTTGAAGAAGACAGAATCTTAAAGATTGATATTGAAAATGAAATGAAGTCAGCGTATATCGATTACTCGATGTCGGTAATCGTATCACGCGCTTTGCCTGATGTTCGTGATGGATTGAAGCCGGTTCATCGCCGTGTTTTATTTGGTATGAATGAAATGGGCAATACGTCTGACCACCCGCATAAAAAATCAGCCAACTGTGTAGGAGAGGTAATGGGTAAATATCATCCTCACGGTGACTCATCAATATATGGAACTGTAGTCCGCTTGGCTCAGGATTGGGCACTAAGATATACATTAGTGGATGGTCATGGAAACTTTGGTTCGGTTGATGGTGACGGTGCGGCGGCGATGCGTTATACCGAAGTCCGTCTACAGAAAATAGGAGAGGAGATGTTGAGCGACATCGATTGTGATACTGTCGACTTTCAGCCTAATTATGATAATTCACGTAAGGAACCGGTGGTTTTGCCAACCCGTTTCCCCAATCTTCTTGTCAATGGTGCATCCGGTATCGCCGTAGGTATGGCTACAAATATTCCGCCACACAATCTAACTGAAGCGATTAATGCGAGTGTAGCTTTACTGGAATCACCGGATATGACCATCTCCGATTTAATGCAGTATATCAAAGCTCCTGATTTTCCTACCGGCGGCACAATCTATGGTTATGCCGGTGTCAAGGATGCATTTGAGACGGGTCGCGGGCGAATTGTAATCAGAGCTAAAGCCGAAATTGAGACTGAAGCCAACCATGATAATATTATTGTTACCGAAATCCCGTATAATGTCAATAAAGCATTGTTGATTTCGTATATAGCTGATTTGGTGACGGAAAAGAAACTTGATGGAATCGCTGATATCAATGATGAGAGTGATTACAAGGGTATGCGTATCGTCATTAAGCTCAAATCAGATGCGAATGCTAACGTAGTACTGAATAAATTGTATAAGATGACTCAGATGCAGTCATCGTTCAGTGTAAATAACGTGGCTCTCGTCAATGGCCGTCCCAAGACACTTAACCTAAAGCAGATACTTCAGGCATTCCTTGACCATCGTCATGATGTGGTTATACGGCGCACGAAGTTTGAATTGCGTAAGGCTCAGGAACGCGCCCATATACTGGAAGGTTTGATAATAGCATCGCAGAATATAGATGAAGTCATAAGCATTATTCGCGCATCAGCTTCGACAGAAGACGCTAAAAATACATTGGCTGAACGATTCAATCTGTCAGATGCACAGACTTCGGCTATAGTTGAAATGCGATTGAAGCAGCTCACCGGATTGGAACAGGATAAGTTGCGTGAGAATTATGAAGATGTATGTGCAGAAATCGCACGACTGGAAGAAATTCTTAATAACGATGCTGTATGTCGGGAGTTAATCAAGACAGAATTACTCGAAGTTCGTGATAAATATGGTGACGCTCGCCGAACAGAAATCGATTATACTGCCGGTGAATTCAATGCGGAAGACTTCTACGCTGATGATGAGATGATAATTACTATTTCTCACATGGGATATATCAAACGTACTCCGTTGACAGAATTCCGTACTCAGAATCGTGGAGGTGTCGGTGCTAAAGGCAGTGATACCCGTCAGGAAGATTTCATTGAATATATCTATCCGGCTTCAATGCATAATTACATGCTTTTCTTTACCAAGAAAGGACGTTGTTATTGGTTGAAAGTATATGATTTGCCCGAGGGCGCTAAAAATTCCAAGGGTCGTGCTATTCAGAACTTGCTCAATATTGAGCCGGATGATGCGGTCAATGCGGTAATCAGAGTGAAAGGACTTGAAGATAAAGAGTTTGTAGAATCACATAATCTGGTATTCTGTACTAAGAAAGGTGTTATTAAAAAGACTTGTCTTGAAGCGTATTCACGTCCGCGCGCCAATGGTGTTAACGCTATTATTATCCGTGATGATGACCAGCTTATTGCGGTTGAACTCACTGATGGTAATTCGGAAATATTGATGGCTAATCGAAATGGTCGTGCTATAAGATTCCATGAAAGTAAAGTGCGTGAGATGGGTCGTATGTCGACAGGTGTACGTGGCATGACTCTTGATGATGACAATGATGAAGTGGTAGGGATGATATGTATGCCTGCTGATTCTACAAATAATGTGCTTGTAGTTTCGGAAAACGGTTTCGGAAAGCGTTCGGATTTGGATGATTACCGTATAACCAATCGTGGTGGAAAAGGTGTCAAGACCATGAATATCAATGATAAAACCGGAATGCTTGTCGCTATCAAGAGCGTAAATGATATGAATGACCTTGTTATTATTAACAAGAGCGGTATCACTCTTCGTATGCGTGTATCGGATATAAGAGTCATGGGTAGAGCTACACAGGGTGTTCGTGTAATTAATCTTGAGAAACGAAATGATACTATAGCTTCTGTTTGTTGTGTCGATTCTGAAGAAGAAATAGAAGAGGTCGTTTCGGAAGTTGAGAGTGAAAATTCCACTGAACAGAACCAAACCAATGAGGAATAATCAAATAATTTGTAACCTTAATAACCAATAAAAAACTTATGATTATGAAGAAAATCAGCTTAATCGGTCTTTCACTGATGTCGGGGCTTTTTGCGTTGGCTCAGGCTGATGCCGTAAAGCATGCCGAACACATCATCAAGTCTTCAAATCCTGATTTTGTTCAGGCTAAGGAAGTGATAACACCGGCGCTTACTAATCCGGAAACGGCAGAAACAATGATGCCTTGGTATCTTGCCGGAAAAGCCAATATCGGAATTTACGAAGCAGGGTATATGCAGGAATCTCTTGGCAATCCTATGGATGCCGCACAGAAGAAAGTAGCCGGTCATGCTCTTATAGATGCGTTTAACCAGTATTATAAGGCAATGCATCTTGACAGCATTCCCAATGAAAAAGGTAAAATCAAGCCTAAAAAGAGCAAAGAGATGATTAAGGAACTTGCCGGTCTGTATCCTCAGATTCGCAATGCAGGAATTTTCCTTATCCAGGCTCAAGATTACAATGGCGCTTATGATGCGTGGGAAATTTATGCACAGCTTCCCGGCGATGCACGTCTTGGAAAAGAAGCTCCCACCGCTGACCCGGACACGATTTTAGGTGAGACTTGTTACTATCAGGGAGCTGCAATGCTGGCAGCTAAAGATGGCGATTATAAGAAAGCGCTGAATAAGTTGGAACAAGCTGAAGCTTACGGTTATGCTCCTATTGAAGTGTATGTTTACGCTACGGAAGCAGCCCGATTGTTGAACGACAGCACTACTATGCTTGAATATGCACAGAAAGGCTATGATAAATTCGGCACTCAGGAAATCAGTTTTGTGGGTCAGATAATCAATTCCAAACTTGCTAAAAATGATTATGATGAATGCTATCGATTGATAGACGAGGCTATCTCTAATACTCCGGAAGGAAATGCTCCTATCATGTCACAGCTTTATACCGTTAAGGGAAATCTGCTTGACCAGCAAGAAAAATACGCTGAAGCCGAACAGTGCTTTGATAAGTCAATTCAATACGATGATAAGAATGCGAAAGCTTATTTCGATAAAGCCCGTATGATTTATAATGCGGCTGTGCGCCTTGATGAAGAGGCTAACAACGCTCAGTCACAGGAGGTAAAAGACCAGTTGCTGAAAGCTGCCGAGTACTTTGAAAAAGCATATAATCTCGATGAGGTAAATATGACTCAGATTCCGAATATTCTGTATCGTTTATATTACCGTCTTGGAGCAGGATATGAGACACAGGCAGATGTGTGGAAAAATATGTAATGATATATACATAATTGATAAGGCAGGGGTCACGGATTGACGTGACTCCTGCTTTTATTATAAATGGATACGTTTATTATGTTGGTGAAAGTGTGGAAAAATTGTATCTTTGCATCATACCAATAATCGAGTTTGTTATGTCAGAAACAAATAAGCAATTTGATAAGGCGCTGGATGTTTGTCGAAGGATTTTTGAAAAAAAACTTAGTGATTATGGCGCGTCGTGGCGTATTATGCGTCCGCAGTCTATAACTGATCAGATATTTATAAAGGCAAAGCGAATACGTTCGCTTGAAACAAAGATGACATCAAAGGTGGGCGAGGGGATATTGCCGGAATTCATAGCTATAGTTAATTATGGCGTGGTAGGATTGATACAGTTGCGTCATGGATATGTCGATGCCGTGGATATGTCAAATGACAAGGCTATGAAGCTATATGAAAAGTATGTAGATGAAGCGCGTCAGCTTATGTATGCCAAGAATCATGATTATGATGAGGCATGGCGCGGTATGCGGATAAATTCATATACAGATATGATTCTGACTAAAATCCAACGAACAAAGGAGATAGAGAATCATCATGGGATGACGGAAGTTTCCGAAGGCATAGATGCCAATTATCTCGATATGATTAATTATGCAGTATTTGGTATTATCAAGCTTACCGAATGAAATTTAACGGTTTGAAATCATTCTGCATAAGACACCGGGTAAGCCTTGTGTGGATTATGCGAATAATTATCGGTGGGATTTTCATAATGTCAGGGCTTGTCAAAGCCATTGATTTGTGGGGGGTGGTATATAAGATTGAGGAATACTTCAGTGTGTGGGGGGTATCTGCCCCACGCTCATTGGTAGAAATGCTGTCCTTAGGGCTTGCTACCGCTGAATTTCTTTTAGGCTTGATGCTTTTAGTCGGTGCATATAGGCGAACTGTAGTCTGGGGATTGCTTGCCATGATGGCATTTATGCTTCCGCTTACAGTCTATATCTATCTGTATTCTCCGGTCAGTGACTGCGGATGTTTTGGTGATTTCATACATTTGTCTAACGGAGCTACGTTAGTAAAGAATATATTAATTGTTATTCCGTTAATTTATCTGTTGCGGGATAATAAACGGGTCACTGGACTTTATCACCCTTATATTCAGTGGATTGTTGGGGTGATTGCTGCTTGTTATGTGGTTTTTGTCGGCATGTACGGGCTGATAGTTCAGCCTATGGTGGATTTCCGTTCTTTTCCTCCGGGTAGTATGTTGTCGGGAGATGAAAATCAGGATATGGATGCAGAGCCTGTATTTGAATTCGTTTATGAACGCAATGGACATCAGAAAACGTTTTCAATGTCAGAATTACCGGACAGCACATGGACATTTGTATCGCGAAATCTTGTATCAGGAGCAGTAATGGCAGAAAATGATTTGACAGAGCTATATATTACCGATGACGGTGAAGATGTAACGGACGATGTAATAGCTACTTCCGGAGAGCAGATATTGATAACGTTGCCTCTTTACGAGCGAGCCGATGTGTCATATACCTACATTATAAACGAATTAGAGGATGTGATGAATGACAGGAACGGGTCTTTGATAGAGATTGCTTCAGTTACAGGAGATGAACTTGATGAATGGCGTGATTTATCCATGGCATCTTATCCTATATATTTTGGCGAATCAGTCATGCTTAAAGAGCTTGCTCGCGGGGTTATGGCTGCTGTTTATATTAAAGATGGCAGAATAATATGGAAGCGAACTCTTGGGTCGATTAATTCATCTATGCTTGAGAATCCGGATGAAGATGGCGATATACTTGAGTCTTTCGAACCGTTGGGACCTCAGGCTCTCGGTATGCTGTCAATCGGTGGAGTGGCTCTATTATTTGTCGTTTGGCTTATCGGAGCTGTTCCATCTATGCAAAAACATTTTAACAAAAAGCCAAAGCAGATATAATCTTGTAAAAGTTGGTAACGAAATATAAAAATATTGAGTAAATTTGCACAGATAAAATACTAATC
>CAMWPX010000039.1 GCA_947176205.1 uncultured Porphyromonadaceae bacterium | reverse complement strand
GTTTCAGCCAATGCTGCCGCTGATTCTTTGTCCGAGCCTGAAGCTCCGTATGCGCTGGTGCATCTGGCGGCGGCATCTCTTAGAGCACAACCATCCAATGCTTCCGAACTTGAGACACAGGCATCCTATGGAACACCGTTGATATTGAACGGACAGACTGGTGAATGGTACAAGGTCACTATGCCTGACGGATATGAGGCATACGTCAACCGTAGTGCCGTAACATTGCTTGATTCTGTACAGCTGCGAGATTGGCGTAAATCACCAAGAGTAATAGTCCGAAATCCGGTTCCACTTAAGGCTATGGTGGATACCGTAGGCTATACAGTGGCTTTTGATGTAGTGCCGGGTTCGATTTTCGAGGGTAGGAAAAAGTTCGGGTCACATTATGTCCGGGTCACAACGCCGGATGGAAGGAATGGCTATTTACGGGCTAATGTGGTGGAGGATTTGAATTCATGGGCTTTGCAGGTTCCCTCTGTTGAGCGTATGCTCGGTATAGCCCGCACCATGATGGGCGCCACATATCTCTGGGGCGGAACCACTCCTTATGGCATAGATTGCTCCGGCCTTACCCGTCTATGTTATTTCGATGCCGGTCTGTTGCTTCCGCGCAATGCTTCGGCTCAGGCACGGGTAGGGAAAGAGTTGCCGACTGATAATATTCAGGAATGGACAGCGGGCGATTTGCTGTTTTTCGGCAACGGCACTGATGACGGACGTATAACCCATGTTGGCCTGTATATAGGTGACGGACGGTTTATCCATGCCTCCGGACAAGTGTTTATAGCATCTGTATTGCTTGAAGACTCACTCTATATTCCCCGGAAGGTCGTTAAAGTAATGCGTCCTATGGTTGAACGCGAAGCATTGTCGGTAAAGAATAATTCTGATTATTTTTGCCGCGATTAACCATGCGAAGCCCGGCGATATAGAATTACCGCGATTATCGCATAGATAAAATTAGGAATCCACATAGCTACTGTAGGCGATGTGTAGCCTGACACGGCAAACGATGATGTCACGGTCATGAACAGTATGTAGCTGAAACTCAACACCAGTCCTATACCGATATTCACACCCATTCCGCCCTTGACTTTACGCGAGGATAATGACATGCCTATTACTGTAAGGATGAATGCGGCGGCTGTCATGGCGAAGCGGCGGCTGTATTCTATCTCGAATGATTTTATATTAGCGACTCCGCGGTCTTTCTGACGTGAGATGTATTCGCTGAGTTTCGGAGATGTCATGGTCTCATGGTCATTCTGTCCGATAAGGAAATCACGAGGTTCCATGGCGATGATAGTATCCAGACGATTGCCGCGGGTTATAACCTCGCGGTTACCCACAAAGTCACGTATCATGTAGTTTCTAACCTGCCACTGGTGGAGTGTGTCGTAGCGGATAGTCTGAGCCGTAAGGCGTGACACAAGCTTTTTGTTTCTGAATGTCTCCAGAGAGAATTTATAACCGGTGCGCTGTTTGTCGTCATAGCGTGTGATGTAGGCTATGGTCCCCGGTTGCACCTGCATCTGTATGTTTACACCGTATTCTACCTTTCGGTCGCGTACATAGGTGTTGAGGTAATCAAGACGTTTGATGTTGGCGGGAGGAATAATATAAGCGCTCAGCACGTAAGTGCAGATGGCTATCAGCGTTGCCGAAATCATGTACGGACGCAGCAGACGCGGAAAACTCACCCCGGCCGAAAGCATGGCTATTATTTCGGAATTGTCAGCCAGTTTCGATGTAAAGAAGATAACGGCTATAAAAGTAAACAGTGGTCCGAACTGATTGGCAAAATAAGGCAGAAAGTTGAGAAAATAATCAAAAAGAGTGGCTTTGAGCGGCGCCTTCATGAACGAATCAAGTTTCTCATTGATGTCAAACATTATGGTGATGGCAAGAATGAGCATTATGGCAAACAGATATGTGCCAAGAAACTTGCGTATGATATAGCGGTCTAATATTTTTATAGGCTGGCGCACGTGAAGTATCGTATTAGCGTTATCTTGATTAAAGGCGGCGGTTGATATTTTCAAGCATTTGTTTTTTCCATGTCGGGAAATCACCGGCTATGATGTGGCGCCGGGCTTCACCCGTAAGCCATAGATAGAAAGCGAGATTATGTATCGACGCTATCTGCATGGCAAGCAGTTCTTCGGCTATGAACAGGTGGCGCAGATAAGCCTTGCTGTAAGCTCTGTCCACATAACTCGGACCATCCTCCTGAATAGGAGAGAAATCATCAGCCCATTTCTTGTTACGCATGTTCATGGTGCCGTGGGCAGTGAAGAGCATGCCGTTTCTACCGTTGCGTGTGGGCATCACGCAGTCCATCATATCTACGCCGCGGTCTATCGCTTCAAGAATGTTGGCAGGAGTGCCTACGCCCATCAGATATCGGGGCTTATCGACAGGTAGAATCTCGTTGACCACCTCTATCATTTCATACATTACCTCGGTGGGCTCCCCAACGGCAAGACCGCCTATGGCATTGCCGTCGGCACCGAAGTCAGCCACATATTTGGCTGATTCGCGGCGAAGGTCAGGATATTTTACTCCTTGCACTATTGGGAAAAATGCCTGAGAGTAGCCATATAAACCTTCGGTTGATTTATATCTGTCCCAGCCGCGTTTAAGCCATCGGTGAGTCAGACCGAGTGACTTTTTAGCGTAGTTGTAATCAGAATTTCCCGGTGGACATTCATCGAGAGCCATCATTATGTCAGCTCCGATTATACGTTCTATATCCACCACGCCTTCCGGAGTGAACAGATGCTTAGAGCCATCGATATGTGAGCGAAAATGAGCGCCCTCTTCAGTGAGTTTCCGGCGGTCGGAAAGTGAAAACACCTGAAAACCTCCGCTATCGGTAAGAATAGGGCGAGTCCATCCGCTGAATTTATGCAGTCCGCCGGCGCGGTAGAGAATATCTGTGCCAGGACGCAGATACAGGTGGTATGTATTACCTAAAATGATTTGAGCCTTTACATCTTCTTCAAGTTCATGGCGATGCACGCCTTTTACGCTGCCCAGTGTACCTACGGGCATAAAAACAGGGGTGAGTATCTTACCGTGGGCGGTAGTGATTTCACCGGCTCGGGCGTTGGTGCCTTCTGCAGTAGCTTGAAGTTTGAAGTCCATGATGCAAAATTACTGAATTTTCCCCTCAGATGCAAAAGCGTCTTCAATTAGCTTATGCCTATGAGCTCTATTTCGAAAATAAGTGTTGACCCGCCTGGGATTCCCGGTTGTGAAAATTTGCCGTAACCCATTTCTGCCGGAATGAATATTTCCCACTTATCGCCCACGTGCATCTGTTGAAGTGCGATTATCCATCCCGGAATCAATTCGCGGAGTCGTATGGCGAGCGGGGCGCCCCCACGGCTGCTGTCAAATTTTTTGCCATTGATTGTTCGTCCGGTATAATGAGCCACGATTACGCTGTTGCGGTTAGGCGATGGTGTTCCGGGTTTTCCGTTAGCTATTACCTTATAAAATATGCCTTTATCAAGTGGCTTTACTCCCGGTTCTTGAGCTTTAAGTTGTAGCCATTCCTTGTTTTTCTGGATATATTCTTTGTTTGCCATATATAGAATAAACTATCGGTCACCTTCCGGGGAGGAAGATGACCGTAATAGTGTGTATAGGGAATTTAGAATAGTTTTTCGGGGTATTCGCCTGATTCATGGAGTTGGGCGAATTTTTCTACCACGCCGGGACGGTCGGCGGCGTAAGTTACTCCAAACCATTTTGAATCGGTGTCAAGTACTTTCACTGTAGCTTCACCGTTCTTTATCAGGGTATCTATACAAAGAGGAATAAAGAATTCTGATTTTGGGGTGTTGATGTCCCGGTCAAGGAATTTCTTGAATTCACGTTCGCTGTAGTCGAAATAGTCGGGAGTGAATCCCCATAGGTTCATTGATACGGGAGTGGCTGGGTCAAGTGTCTGGACTTCGCCGTTTTCATCGGTAAAGGTTATCCGATGTTCGGGGTCATAGCTTATGGCGGTGCGTTCAGTTACGCCGGTAAGCAGACCGTCGGGTGATGTGGTGCATACGCCACGGGCCACAGAGCCGTTTTCGGTCATTGTGTTGCCTACACGGAAGCCCACCATGCAGTAATCACCCTTACGGTCATGTTCGCGGGTAAGCTCTTTGGCTATTACCTCAAATGCGTTGCGTCCGTAGAAATCATCGGCATTGATTACGGCAAAAGGTTCCTTGATAGCGTCTTTAGCCATCAGTACAGCATGGTTGGTACCCCACGGTTTGGTACGGTCTTCAGGACAAGTATAGCCTTCGGGAAGAGCGTCAAGTGACTGGAATACCACATCTACCGGGATTACACCTTCATATTTTTTCAGTACCTTTTCACGGAAATCCGCTTCAAAGTCTTTGCGAATCACGAATACCACTTTGCCAAATCCGGCTTTAACGGCATCGTATATGGAGTAGTCCATTATGGTTTCGCCGTGAGGTCCGAGACCGTCAAGCTGTTTCAGTCCTCCGTAACGGCTGCCCATGCCGGCAGCGAGTACATATAGTGTCGGTTTCATGTGTAGAATATTATATTAGTTATTTGTTTGTGAAATGGAATGCTATTTTCTGTTCGTATTTTTCACCCGGATAAAGTTGTGTGGTCGGGAAGTCGGCATGATTGGGCGAATCGGGCATTGACTGACATTCAATGGCTACACCGTCATAATCGTTATAAGAGCGACCATCCTTGTTGGCGGGTGAGCCTGCGAGCCAGTTACCGGTATAAACCTGTGCGGCCGGCTGGGTGGTGAGAACTTCAAGTACGCGGCCGGACTGCGGTGATGCGAGGGTAGCGACGTGTTTCAAATTTCCTTTGGTATATCCGTCTATCACCCAGCAGTTATCATATCCTTTACCATAAACTAAAGCGGGGAAGTCAGCCCTGATATCTTTGCCGATAGTTTTTTCTGTGGTAAAATCCATTGGCGTACCGGCTACCGGAGCCATTTCGCCTGTAGGTATGAGCGTGTCATCGGTAGGTAGATATCGTGAGGCGTCAATCCAGAGTGTGTGTCCGAGTACTGAACCGGAATTATGACCGTCGAGATTCCAGTAGCAATGATTGGTGAGATTGACCACTGTGGGAGCATCTGTAGTGGCTGACAGGGTCAATGTGAGTGTACAATCCTCGCTCCAATGATAGCGGGCTTCGGCATGCAGAGTGCCAGGATAATGCTCCTCACCGTCAACGGAAGTGTAGCTGAATATCACATCATCGCCTTCTATACGGCTTTCCCATATACGGTTCTGGAAACCTTCAGGACCACCGTGAAGGGCGTTGGGTCCATTGTTGATGGCAAGCTGATATTCTTGCCCGTCTACTACAAGATGTCCGCGTGCTATGCGGTTGGCATAACGTCCCGGAACTTTTCCGGCACATGGACCGTCGGCAAAATAATCGACCGGGTCAGCGTATCCCAAGGCTACGTCAGCCATGTTGCCATCCTTATCCGGTACGATAACGCTTACTATTCCGGCTCCGAGCGCCGATAACGTTACTTCGGCGCCGATACTATTTGTAATTGTGTAGATAGCGATGTCACCTTTAGGTGAGCTCACTGATTGAAATCTGATTTTCATTTTTCAAGAGGTATTATATTTTTCACAAACTTAGCTAAAAAACTTCAAAGTGGCGAATTATTTTGTAATTTTGTCAATATGAAACCATCCTGTCAACCTAAAGTCTTGTCGAGCGAGTACCTGTTCAAACGTCCGTGGCTTACGGCGCGGAAAGATGTGTTGCAATTGCCCGATGGACGCATAGTGCCGGAATTTTATGTTCTGGAGTATCCGTCGTGGGTCAATGTGATAGCGATAGACCGTGAGGGAAATTTCGTTATGGTGCGTCAGTGGCGTCATGGGCTTGGCATACTTAGCACGGAATTATGTGCGGGAGTGGTTGAAGAAGGGGAAGAACCACTGCAAGCTGCCAAACGGGAACTTTGGGAGGAGACCGGATATACCGGAGGTGAATGGACGCTGCAGTGCGTCATCAGTGGTAATCCGTCAGTGACTAACAATTTGACATATTGTTATCTTGCAGAGGGAGTGGAGTGCACTTCATCGCAGCATCTTGACTCTACGGAAATGGTAGAAGTGCTGGTGCTCAAGCCTGATGAACTAATGGCGATGATGGAGGCGGATGAGCTTAAGCAATCGCTTATGCTGGCACCTCTGTGGCGCTATTTTTATTATAAAAAGTCAGGGAGCAAATGACTTTATGCTGTATGCTGAAGTGATATTGCCTTTGCCGTTGAATACCCGGTTTACTTATCGGGTAAGTGAAGAGCATGCATCACGGATAAAGATAGGGAGCAGAGTGATAGTTCCGTTCGGAGTGAAGAAGTTTTATACTGCGATTGTCACGGCTCTTACACGTGTAAAACCGGAGGGATTTGAGGTCAAGGAAATAAATATGCTGCTGGATGAGAATCCTGTAGTGATACGACCTCAGATTCAGTTATGGGATTGGGTCGCTGATTACTATATGTGTGCTGTGGGCGATGTGATGAAAGCTGCTCTTCCGGCCGGCCTGAAGGTGGAGAGTGAAACGTTTGTATCGCTTGCTCCCGATTTTGACGAGGACAGGTCTGTAGACGGGCTTGGTCAGAGGGAGGTGGCTGTCATTCAGCAGCTCGCGCATGAGGGAAAAGCCATGAGCGTGACACAGATAGAAAAAGCTACAGGATTTACGGCCATAAATGCTCTTATCTGTCGCATGATAGAGCAAGGTAAACTTGTGGTATCGGAAAAACTTGTCGAGAGATATGTGTCAAAGAAAATCACTTGTGTCAGAGTATCGTTGCAGCGCGAAGATGCCGACGGGTTACATCGTATATTTGAATCGTTGAAGCAATCTCCCCGTCAACTGCAGGCTTTTATGGCGTTGCTCGAACTGTCAGGATTTATGCGTAAGCGCGAAGAAGTGTCGGAGGTAATACTTTCGGTCTTGCAGGAGCGAACCGGAATTTCCCGCCAGATAATAAACGAACTTCAGCGTAAGGGATATATAGAAATATACAAGAAGGAGATTAACCGATTCAAGCATGATGGGCGTACAGATGGAGAATTACCGGTATTGAGTCCTGCACAGAATAAAGCGCTTGCCGGGATACATGCTTCATGGCATGATAAGGATGTGACGCTGCTCCATGGGGTCACATCGAGCGGCAAGACGGAAATATATATGCATCTGATTGATGATGTGATGCGTCGCGGACGTCAGGTGCTGTATCTGGTTCCTGAAATCGCTCTTACCACTCAGCTTACGGAGCGTTTGCAGCGGGTATTCGGAGACAAGGTGGTGATATACCATTCGAAATTTTCCGATAATGAGCGGGTGGATTTATGGCGTAAGGTGCTTGGTTGCCGTCAGCCTATGGTTGTGATTGGCGCACGGTCAGCATTGTTTCTGCCGTTTTATGACCTCGGACTGGTTATTGTGGATGAGGAACATGAGACAAGCTATAAGCAGCAGGACCCGGCTCCTCGATACAACGGCCGCGATACGGCCATGGTGCTGGCGCGTATGCATGGTGCAAAGACACTTCTCGGAAGTGCTACTCCGGCTATAGATACGTATTATAAAGCTACTACAGGCAGATATGGATTAGTCACGCTTGCCGAACGTTATTCGGGTGTACTGCTACCCGAAATCGAATTGATTGATTTGTCAAAACAACGTAGAATCACCGGACGTAAGACTGCGCTGTCACACCGTGCCGAAGAACTTGTAGGGGAGGCTTTGACTTCAGGTATGCAAGCTATAGTGTTCCTTAACCGGCGAGGTTATGCTCCTGTAGCAGTGTGCAAGCAGTGTGCATGGACTCCGAAATGTGAATGCTGTGATGTATCGCTCACATATCATAAGAGGATAGATAAACTTGTGTGTCACTATTGTGGTGCGCTATATCCTCTGCCGGTAACATGCCCCAACTGTAAGGAACCGGCTATAGAGATATTCGGTTACGGTACGGAGCGGATGGAAGATGAGGTGGATATTTCGTTTCCTGATGCCAAGGTGCTTAGAATGGACCTTGATACTACCCGCAGTAAAGATGATTATCAGAATATCATAGAGGCTTTTTCACAGAAGAAAGCTGACATTCTTGTGGGTACTCAGATGATAACCAAAGGGCTTGATTTCGATAATGTCAGGGTGGCGGTTATAATCAATGCCGACGCTATGATAAATCAGCCTGATTTCCGTGCTTCCGAACGTGCGTTTAACATGCTTATGCAAGTTTCCGGTAGGGCAGGACGCAGGAGTGAGCGTGGAATAGTGGCTCTTCAGACATACCAGCCTGAGCATCCCTTGTTGCAATATGTGTTGAATCATGATTATACGGGGTTCTATGAAATGGAGCTTACCGATAGAAAGAAATATAATTATCCTCCGTTTACCAAGGTCATAAACGTGTATATGAAACATCGTGAGCGTGATGTGATAGAGGAATTGTCCATAGCGTACGGTAGGCGTTTGCGGGAATTGTTCGGTAACCGCGTATTCGGACCCGAAGAACCTCCGGTGGGACGCATACAGTCAATGTTCATAAGAAGGATAATGCTGAAAGTGGAAATCAACGCATCCATGTCGAAAGTTAAAGAAATATTGCGTGGAGTGACAGAGGAAATGCATGTCAGGAAAATACGTGGAGTAAAAAGTGCGATAGTTTATTATGATGTAGATCCGTATTGAAAAAACAGCTAACTTCGCATTGCAATGAAATGGTTATATAAAACGGTTCGCTCCATTATAATGGTTTTGCTGGTACTGATATTTGTAGTACCTGCCGCTTTGTATGTCGCATTGTCAATGTCGGGAGTGCAGGAGGCTATACGCAATACTGCTGGTGAAGAGTTGACAAAAATGCTCGGAGTAAATGTTACGATAGAGCATGTATCGATAACGCCGTTTAATCGTGTGAAACTTTACGGTGTGAAAGTGGATGATGCCTATGGAAAGCAGGCATTGGAAATAAAGAAGTTGGGAGCCGGCATAAGTCTATGGCAATTCATTACGCAAGGACAGATGGAATTGAGCTATGCCGAAATAATCGGGCTTAAAGCGAGAGTCTATAGAATGTCACCGGACTCGCCGTTAAATATACAGCCCATAATAGATGCCCTTGCATCTGACAATCCCGATAAAGATGTCACTAAGTTTGATTTTCGAATCAATACTGTGGTGATACGCGGCGGAGACCTGAGTTATGATGTCATAAGTGAGCCGCAAACGGATGGAAAATTCTCGCCTGACCATATACATGTCACTGCATTGAATGCCGATATCCAGCTGCCTGTAATCCGTAACGATGAGTATGATGTAAAGTTGCGTCGTTTTGCATTCGCTGAAGAACGGTCAGGATTTATTTTGGATGATTTTTCCGGATTATTCAAGGTCGGGGAAACGGAAGCCGAAATAAAGGATATGGAAATTAAATTGCCACGGACATTGGTAGCATTTGAAAATATAGGTCTGACTTATGATTCTCTCAAGTCAATATCAAAAGATATCCTTACACTTCCGATTCAGTTAAGCCTCAGTCCGGAAAGCCATATAACGCCATCGGATTTGAGCGCGTTTGTACCTGAGTTATCAAGTTTTGACCGACCTTTTGACTTAAAGATTGATATAGACGGCGTACCGGCTGAAACAGTTAAGGTGACAGCATCATTGTCACGCAGCAACGATGTTGAATTAAAGGTTGCAGGCTGGATTAAGAATGTCACGGATGTCGGTAAACTGACATTCGGCGTTTCGGATTTGCGTGCCGATGTCAGAGGAACTCTGCTTGAAAGTTATCCGATGCTTGAATTAAGTGAGCAGTTGCGATGTGTTATGGCTAATTCCGAGCAGATAAAAGTAAGAGGAAAGGCAGATGGGACATTGTCAAATATAAATGTGGATATGTCGATGATTACCACTCCGGCTTCCATTGCTTCACAATTACGGCTTGATATAGCTGGTGATGATTTGGGGATAGATGGAGTAATCGATGTGGATAATCTTAATTTGCAACAACTTCTTGCAGGAGTGGTGACAACGGAGTATTTACCGTCAGATGTTAATGCGTCAGTAGAGCTGGCAGTTACGGTAAGCGGTAAGGATTTGTCAGGGACAGTTAATGTAAAGACGAATGATGTGGTGTATCGTGATAAGACTTATCATGATATTTTGCTGAAAGTTGATAAGGAACTTGATAAATACAGGGCTGTTTTAGTATCGCGAAATGATGGCTTTGACTGTATTGTCAGTGCAGATGCTTTATTGGCAAAAGCAAATTATAAGCTTGATTTCAATGCTGATATATCTGATGTGAATGTCGGCAGACTTTTGCCTGGAAGTAAAGTGGGGACCGTTTCCGGTAAAGCTGATGCCAGAGTGCAAGGGCGAGATGTAGACCACCCGGAAGGGTATGTAGATATCTCCCGGGTGAAAATAAGTCGTAATGACGGGATGCAGCTGAAGATGGACAGTCTGCATCTGGTATGCGAGCGCACGGATGATAATGTTAAAATAACACTCAACAGTGATGTAGCCGAGGGTGAACTTCAGGGACGGTATCATGTCTCGACATTGGTGCCTATGTGCCGAAATCTCATAGAGCAGGTAATGCCGGTGCTTAGTAAAGGTGAACAGGTGGATTTTGCCACAGCGTTTGGTCATGAGCATAAACTCAATGATGTTGTTTTTGATTTGAAGGTTAAGGATTTATCATTGCTTGAAGCATTCGTTAATCTGCCTGTACGTGTGATTTATCCTGTGGATATGACAGGAAGTATCAACAGTCAGCGTCAGAAGTTGGACTTCGTGCTGGCGGCTCCATATCTTCAGCAAGGTGATAAACTGATAGAGGAAACATCATTGACTATGTCAATGGAGGGAAAGCGTGATTCACTTGACAGTGGAAATGCCCAGATTCTTTTCAGCACACTTGTGCCTACTAAAGAGGGTATGATGAAAGTTACCGATAGGATATCTGCTACGGAAAATATTATAAATAACCGATTGACATTTGATATTGACCGTAAACGCAGATTTAACGGTACGCTTAACATGATGGCATCGTTGCATAAGGATGATGCAGGGAAGATTATCGCAGATATCGATGTGGGACAAAGCCGGATGGTGTTCAATGACACGATATGGAGTATCAGTCCGTCACATATATCATGGTCGGGTAAGGATTTGGCGGTTGATGGATTCAGGGCAGGACGGGAAGGTCAAAGCATAGCTATAGCCGGTAAATCATCCGAGACACCGAATGATAGTATAACCGTGATGCTTGATAACGTAAATCTGGATTATGTATTTGAGACTCTCAATATCCCTAATGTGACATTTGGAGGTAATGCTACGGGAAAATTGTATGCCAAGCAGGTGCTTACTCCCGAACCGATAGCATATACCCCGAGGCTGAATGTCGAAAGGCTGAAATATAATTATTCACTGCTCGGTGACGGAATAATAGAATCACGGTGGATAGCTCCGAGTAAGGCTGTAAAGCTGAAAGTGACGATTAATCAGGATAACGGGAGAACCACTTATGTCGACGGACAGATAAAACCGGTGGCGGATTCGTTGGATTTGAGATTTAATGCTGACCGCGTCCCTGTGGGATTCCTGCAGCCGATAATGTCGGCTTTCGCTACTGAAGTTGGAGGTGAAGCCACGGGTGATGTGCATCTGTGGGGAACTTTTTCGCTCGTACAGTTGGTGGGAGAACTTTATGGCAAGGATATGAAGCTGAAACTGGGGGTAAACAATACTGCTTATCATTTCTCGGATTCGATTAAGTTTACTCCGGGGCTTATCAGCTTCAAGAATATAACTATCAGAGATGATTTCGGACATACAGCTTTGGTTAACGGCAGGGTGACACATAAGTATCTTAAGGATGCCGGATTTGATTTCCATATATCCGATGCCCGCGATATAATGGTGTATGATTTCAAAGAAGGAGATGACCGAACGTGGTTCGGAAGGGTGTTTGCCGATGGCGATGTATGGTGTCACGGTGAACCGGACTTGGTAAAAGTCAATGTAGATATGTCCACGGCTCCCGGAACACAATTTAATCTGGTGCTTTCTGATGCATTGAGCGCCCGTAATTATGATTTTATCACTTTCCGCGACAGAGACCAGGCTCGCAAGGATTCTATTGCCGCGCTGACAGCACCTCCTGTTATAGTTACCGAGCTTAAGAATAAAATGAACAACAGCACCGATAACAGTTCAAGTGTTTATGAGATGAATTTTTCATTGGAAGTCACTCCTCAAGCACTCATCACACTTGTGATGGATCCGGTGGCGGGTGATAAGATACGTGCTTACGGGCACGGAAATATGTTGCTTGGATATAATTCGCGTGATGACGAATTGCGTCTGAACGGCACATATACTGTGGAGCGAGGTACTTATAACTTTACTCTTCAGGATATTATAATAAAGGAGTTCAGTATAGAAAACGGCAGTACGATAGCTTTTCATGGCGATGCATATGCGGCTCAACTCGATATAAAGGCTGCGTATGCGCTTAATGCCAATCTGACCGACCTTGATGAATCATTTGCTGCCGATAAGGAGTTGAACCGTACGAATGTGCCTGTACATGCTGTGTTGAAAGTAAGCGGTGATATGCGGCGACCAGAGATAGGATATGATTTGAATTTCCCTACACTTTCGCAGGATATTGACCGCAAGGTGCGAAGTATTGTCAATACGGAGGAGATGATGAATCGTCAGATAATATATCTGTTGGCCCTGAATCGCTTCTATACGCCTGATTATATGAACAGCACTAATCGCAGCAATGAACTTATGTCAGTAGCTTCCTCTACTATTTCATCGCAGTTGAGCAGTATGCTCGGACAGTTGAGCGACAAGTGGGCCATAGCGCCGAATTTCCGTAGTGACCGGGGTGATTTCTCGGATGTGGAAGTAAATCTGGCTCTGTCAAGTCATTTGCTTAACAACAGGCTGTTGCTTAACGGTAATTTTGGTTATCGTGACAAATCGTTGAATAATAATTCGTTTATAGGCGATTTTGATATCGAATATCTGTTGAATCGTACAGGCTCGTTGCGACTAAAAGCGTATAACCGCTATAATGACCAGAATTATTATGTGAAGAGTGCTTTGACCACGCAAGGTGTGGGTGTGGTATTCAAACATGATTTTGACAATCTGTTTGATTGGCTTTTCAGAAAGAAAAAGAAGTAAAAAATGAGGAGCCGTGTGTTACGCGGCTCCTTATTATGTATAGATAGAGATTATAAAAATCAGTTGGTGGCTTGAATCAAAGAACCCTTGCCGGAGATTATGATTTTAGAAGCCATGGCGGGGATGAGCATTGATTCGCCTTTCTTTATGGGAAGCGAGTTTCCACGGTCATCGGTCACAGTCATTTCACCATCGATACATGTGAGAGTAGTGAAGGACTCATTATGAGGATAGAAGATTTTTTCCCCGTCGATATCCACACGATAGACTTCAAAATGGCTGCAATGTACTAAATCGGTAACACCGTCGACTGATGCGTCTTTGTCAGAAACGTATGAGGGATATACGGTGTAGTCAATGGCGTCTTTTGCCTGTTCTACATGGAGTTCGCGTGGCTTTCCTGTTTTTGCGTCAACACGTCCGAAATCGTATATGCGGTAAGTGATATCGGAGGTCTCCTGAACTTCTACAAGCAGGTTGCCGGCACCGATGCTGTGAATGCGTCCTGCCGGAAGGAAAAATACATCACCGGGATGAGAGTTGTGATGTGCCACAGCTTCCATAAGTGTGTTGTCGGCAACCATTTCGGCATATGTGTCAGGGGTTATGTTTTTTGACAGACCGGCACAGATTACGGCACCCGGTTCAGTGTCGACAATATACCACATTTCGGTTTTGCCTAAGGAATTGTGGCGTTCACGTGCCAATTCGTCATCGGGATGTACCTGTAGTGACAGGTCGCCGTCAGCATCAATTATCTTTATCAGAAGAGGAAATTCAGAACCGAAACGTTCGTAGTTACGCGAACCCACCAGAGCTTCTTTATATTTGGTAATCATTTCGCTTAAGGTAAGACCGGCATCGGTACCGTTGAGTACTACAGATTCGTTGCCTTTTACTCCGGATATTTCCCAGCTTTCGCCTATGTGTTTCTGGTCGGTAACTATGCCCTTGAACGGAGCTATTTTCTCACCTCCCCAGATGGCTGATTTCAGAATCGGCTGGAATTTCAATGGGGGAATATTGACAGATGACATGATGATTTATTTGGTAAAGTTATTAGTCAGAAATGATATTGCAAATATATAACAAGTTTGTCAACGATACAACGATTTTATGTCATTTTTGTTAAAAATCTTTGTTTTTTATAAAAATGACGCTGACAGGATTATCTGTCAGCGTCATGCAAGCTGGAGTAAGGATTAATAATCCGGAAAAATAGTTTCCGGTGTTGGATTATTTGTCAAGGTGTTCGTATTGAAGTGTCTTGGTAGGCTGGTCACATACTTCGGCGGGACCGAAATACTGGATAGGACCGGGATAAACGTATTCGGTTTTAAGAGCCCAGTCGGCACGTTTGGCAGCGAAACGCTGGAAGGGAGTGCCGTCAAGACGTACGAGTGCTTTCTGTATAACCGGTTTCATTTCGCCATGACGACGTTCCATATTGAACATCATGGAGATGGGTACACCGCCGGCAAGCCACTGTACAGAAGGTTTGGTCAGATTGCGGAGGCTTGAGATGTAACCTGTAACGCCTGCGTTGATAAGGCAAGCGGCATTGTAGCCGAGTGCATAGCAATAGTCGGCATCAAAGTTGGAAGGAGCGGCACAACGACCTTCGTAACCGAAGAAGTGGTGTTGCGGAGAGAATTTACCTTTATATTTACCGGCTTCAGCCATCTCTTTGAGACGTTTTCCTACCATTTCAGACAATAGCTTTTCTGTCTCGATGAGTGATACCTGTACGTTGCCGTGGGGGTCGCGGTCGAGTGTGAGCTGGCGGGCAACGCCTTCGGGAAGTGATGCGAATACTTCGGCATTGGCAGCAGAAAGGTTTTCAAGAACGAATTTACGCTGCTCGGCTGCGCTCAGTTTGGCGAATGCAGGTGAGCCGGCGAGAAGGTCGTTAAGCTCGGCAATAAGGGCTTTCATGGCGGGAATGAATTCGATGAGTCCTTCGGGGATGAGAACTGTACCGAAGTTGTCGCCTTGAGCTGCGCGGGCTGCTACTGTACCGGCGATATATTCCACGACGTCAGCCAACGTCATGTTTTTAGCTTCTACTTCTTCAGAAATGATACATACGTTGGGTTGTGTCTGAAGGGCACATTCCAAAGCGATGTGAGATGCCGAGCGTCCCATGAGTTTGATGAAGTGCCAGTATTTTTTAGCTGAGACGCAGTCACGCTGGATATTGCCGATAAGTTCTGAATAAACCTTAGTGGCTGTGTCGAATCCGAAAGAGGCTTCCACTACATCATTTTTAAGGTCGCCGTCGATGGTTTTGGGGCATCCGATTACCTGTACGCCGGCATTGATGGC
>CAMWPX010000038.1 GCA_947176205.1 uncultured Porphyromonadaceae bacterium | reverse complement strand
ATCAGCAGGGACTGATACACTTTTGAGAGGTTCCTAGCAGATTCGAACTGCTGTAGACGGTTTTGCAGACCGGTGCCTAACCACTCGGCCAAGGTACCATGTAGTGGTTTTGTGGTGCAAAGGTAAGATATTTATTTTATTCTCGCAAATTCGTGGCGATGTTTTTATGCATTTGATACGACAGTGTTGGATAATGGCTTGTAAACAAGGGGATTTAGAATGTGAAGTTTTGAAATGAATCCATATTATTCTGCAAACAAAATTGTGGCGAGAGTATCACCTCGCTCAGTCAGCATGGTACGCACCCCTTCTTCGTATGCAATAGCAGTTTCGGTGCCAAATTTTTCTTCTATTGAGCTTTGTACAGTGTGCATTTCCAATAATTGTCTGCAAGTCTCTTTTTCTGATTTGCAGCTATCCATCAGGTATAATGCATGTTCGCGACCTAAGTTATACGCAGATGTGTCGGCGGGCGCTATTTCTGCTCGGTCAGTAGTCACACCACTTGAACAGGAGCTTAGGTAAAAGCCAGCGATTAAAATTATGAGCAGGTATATTCTTGATATCATTGTTTGTCAGATATTGTAATGAGTGACTCTACTTTATCACGCACTTGTTCCATAAGCCAGCGGGGTGTTGAAGTAGCTCCGCATATACCTACACTGGTAATGTCCGTAAGCCAGTCGGGACAAATCTCAGTAGCGTTTGACACAAGATGAGTGCGAGGATTAGCCTGTCGGCATAGGTTGAATAGCACACGCCCGTTACTGCTTTTTTTACCACTTACAAAGAGTATTAGGGTGTGTGACGCAGCAAAATTCTTTATTCTTTCACCACGGTTGGCTACCTGACGACATATTGTGTCATTTGTTGTGAATTCCACCCCCGGAAGCATACGTCGCTTGATTTCATCGCAGATGGCGCGATAGCCGTCGAGCGGCTTGGTGGTTTGCGAATATATGGCTACAGGACGTGTATAATCTATGGCATCAAGCTGAGAGGAATTTTCTACCACTATGGCTGTACCGTCAGTCTGTCCTACGAGTCCGTTGACTTCTGCATGACCTGACTGACCGTAGATTACAATTTGAGGCGGATTTTCACGCAGGTAAGTCTGTTTTATGCTCCGTTGCAGTCTTAGTACTACAGGACATGTAGCATCGATTATGCGTATATTGCTTTTTTCAGCGGCTATATATGTTGATGGTGGTTCACCGTGAGCACGGAGCAGAACCACAGCATCATGGAGTCTGGGCATATCGTCATGGGTTATGGTGATAAGACCTTTGCTGCACAGGCGTTCCACTTCATCGCTGTTGTGGACTATATCGCCGAGACAGTAAAGTTTACCGTGACGGCTTAGTTCGCTTTCTGCCTTATCTATAGCGGCTGTAACACCGAAGCAGAAACCGGAATCGCTGTCTATCACTATACTGACAGGTGAACTCATAGATTACTGCATATTTCATGGAAGCGTTCGAGCAACCATGAGTTCTGTTCATCTATAGTCAATGTGGAGTTGTCAAGAACCAATGCGTCATCAGCTTTGCGGAGCGGACTTTCGGCACGGGTTTCATCAATGTGGTCACGGTTTATGACATTTGACAGAACTTCCTCGTATGTAGTGGCGATTCCTTTTTCTATCAGTTCGGCTACACGGCGTTGGGCGCGTGTTTGAGGTGAAGCGTTGACAAACACTTTCATCTCTGCATCAGGGAATACTGTCGTACCGATATCACGTCCGTCCATCACTATCCCTTTCTGTTCACCCATCTGTTGCTGCATGGCTACGAGAGCATGGCGCACTTCCGGTATGGCTGCAATGGGTGAAACATGGTTGCTTACAGCCATTGAGCGTATTTGTGATTCTACATCCCGGTCATTAAGAGTGGTTATCTGGCGGTCATCCTCTATTCTGAATCCAATCTTTATTTCGGGAAGTGCGGCTATCAGTGACCGGGTATCTATGGTTCCTTCGGGGTTAATCATATTATGCTCCATAGCATACAGTGCCACAGCTCTATACATCGCACCTGAATCGATGTAACGGTAACCGATGGTTTTGGCGAGTTGACGCGCCATACTGCTTTTGCCTGACGAGGAATATCCGTCGATAGCTATAGTGATTAGAGGAAAAATCGACATATCTATATCAAATGATTAATTGAGTAGTTCATTCAGATTGGTGGAAAGATTGACCATAAATGTCGTGGCTCCGGTATGAGGCTGCGATAAAGCTATCCCCACGGCAAATGATTTTACTTTAAGTCCGGCACAGATTGACAGACCTGACAGGAATGAGCGGTTATATGTGCTCATATCGGTGCGGGTCTTGTAATTGTAGCCGATACCCACATGAAATTTTTCCGATGGTATGAAGTCAGCACCGAAAATCAGATGACGGAATAGATTTGACCCGAATGACTCTTTCACAGCGAGTGATTCTTCGTTAAATTTATCACCCGGATCCTGATACGGAAGTTTCCATTGAGTCAGATTCCAGGCAGTGACTGAAAATCGTATAGGCAGTGATCCGAATGATTTTGCCCAACCCAGACGAATATCAAAAGGCAGACGGTCATAATGTTCATGAAAACGTTTGATTTGACCGCCAAGATTGGCTATGACTACCGAAAGTGATAAATCTCGCTCCGGGTCAAAATAATTTATACCTAAATCTGTGGCGAGGGCAAGAGCGGTAAATTCGGCATACGAGCTGTAGAGAAATTTAAGAGTGATGCCACCTCGTAATCTGTCTGTGATATCATGAGAATATGTACCGTTAAAACTTACATCCTTTGGCGAGAAATTACCGAGAATATTTCCTGCTTCATCAGCTTCGGTCATATCTCCGTATCCGAAGTAGGTCAGACCTATGGCCCACGCTCCGTGTTCTGATGATTTACTGCAGAAGCGTGCCGATGCTATATTCGTACCGGCTATGTACCGCATGTAGCCCAGACCTATCTGTCGGTCGAATTCTGGTCCTAATAATGACGGATTCTGGTCTATTATATTGACATCGTCATCTATGGTGGTTATGTTGACACCGCCAAGTCCGTAGATATGACTTGATGTAGTAAGATTCAGAAAATTATATGCCGGTGAAGAATCGGCTGCAATGGCATCGGATATTCTTGATACTATGAGGATTATTAATGTGATAATCCTGTATAGAGGCTTGTCGGTAATAGTATTCACAACAAGAGTGGTTGAAAAATTATTGTATGTCATAACTATAAACGCCTGCTTACGCGTGAATATTATGCCTGTAAATACTTTTTTACGTATTGGCGTAAAAGTGTCAACAAAGATAAAACAATAATAATCAATCACAAAAACTATATATCGTATTTGGCGGATATAATCATAAAATATACTTTTGTCATGTAAAACCTTTCTTATTCCATTTATGAAGAGTGCTTTAATTATTAAGCCCTTTCTAACTATACTATCAATTACTGCCGGAATGACATTAGCGGCGCAAAACAGGTGCATGGTGTCGTTTCATAGCAGTTATTCGGCTTCATATGTTAAAGCTTATGTTACTGATGCTGTCGATGAGCCGCCACAGTTTCCCGGTGGAGATAACGAATTGATGAATTTCATTAATCGTGAACGCCGTTATCCGCGTGACGCCTATGATGAAGGAATCTCCGGCAGGGTACAATGCTCATTTATTATTGCCCCGGACGGAAGTGTCAATGAAATATCCGTGTTTCGTGGCGTATGCCCGAGTCTCGACCGTGAAGCTATGAGAATAATATCTAATATGCCTCGTTGGAAGCCGGGTATGATTGATGGGGAAAAAGTGCCGGTATATTATATGCTGACTATACCGTTCCGTCGGTAATCATTATACCGGTTGCGGTGCTTTGGCAAAAACTTTTCTTGATATTTTCAGGTATGCTGTTACCACAAAAGTTCCGGTAATTATCCATGTAATCGGATAAATGCTAAGTAGCAGAGCAAAATCATCTGAATATTCGCCAACGGTGTACACCCATATCAGACGGAGTACACATGTGCCCGCTATAGTAAGCAAAGTGGGTGTCATTGAATACCCCAGAGCTCTCAGAGCTGCTCCGCATATTTCATATGAACTTGCAAGAAACTGGAACATAAGTACTGTGTGCAGACGTATGGCTGCGTAATGCAGCACTTCGGGTGAAGTGGAAAACAGTCCAATGAAAAAATGGTCAAAGACCACTATAATCACATTTGCTACACCGACACTGATTACACTCAGCAGCATGCATATCTTTACAGCCTTACGGCATCTGTCATATAGTCCGGCGCCATAGTTCTGACTGACAAAAGCTACAGCTGCCTGACAAAATGCCACCATAATGAAATAGCAATAAAGTTCATAATTGAGAGCGGCAGCAGACCCGGCTATGGCTGTGGAGCCGAATTCATTTATGGTCGATTGAATGAATATGTTGGCTGTAGAGAAAACCATCCCCTGTAATCCGGCAGGTATGCCTATGCTGAGTACTTTGTGCAGTTCATGTCCGTTGATATTGATTCTTTTTACATTCAGGGTATAAGGAGCCGGTTCGCGTATCAGCCATCGGGTTATAAAAGTTGCATTTATGATATTCGCCGCTACGGTTGCTATTGCTACACCCTCCACACTCATTCCGCAATAAATCACTAATATAAGATTAAGTACAGTGTTTGCAATACCGGCTATGACAAGACTGTAAAATGGGCGTTTCGTATCGCCGAAGCTACGCAGAATTGCAGCTCCGAAGTTGTACATCATCATAAACGGCATGCCGAGGAAAAATATTTTCAGGTATTTGGCAGATAAATCTATTACATCATCGGGGGTATTCATCAGTACCAATATCGAACGAGCAAATATTATGCCTGTGACAGCGAGCAAAACACCGCTGATTAATGCTACTGCTACAGCCGTATGAATGGCTTTGCGTATACCGTCGGCATTGTTCTGACCTATGTAATTTGAAATAACTACGTTTGCACCGATAGATATACCTAAAAACAGATTTATCATAATACTGATTATAACCCCGGTGCTGCCTACGGCAGCCAGTGCCTGTGACGAAGAAAAACGTCCGACTACGGCTACATCTATCGCATTGAATGATTGTTGCAATATGCCGCTGGCTATAAGAGGTATGGCAAACATGATTATTTTCCGACTCATGTTGCCATGAAGCATATCTATTTTTATAGCTGAATTTGCCAAAATCCGTATGTGATTGAAAATTGTGCAAAATTACAAAATATGATGTAATTTTGCGTGATATTACAGTGTCGATTATGCCATATCCCGAAAAAGTTATAATGCCTATAGTCAGTGGAGTTTTGCTGTATTCATGCGGCGGAAACGCCAGTACACAATCTGAATGTGTGGCGGATACCACTGCTATTGCAGAGACTGTCATTGAACTTCCGGAATATGTCCCCGACACTGTTTTTCCTTCGGCGGCTCAGGTAACATGGTGTATTGATACGCTTATGCCTGAGGTTGATGGACGGATTGATTCGTTGACCGATGATTACACTGGCGCATCCGGAATTATGACTTTTCGTGGCAATCTTATGCGTAATGCCGATTATAATGGTCATATCTCTTATACTCCGGGTGATATAACCGTTGATTGGGTTTATACTACTGATGAGGACTATACCCTTACATCTCATGGCAGATGGGGCGGTGGAACCGGCTGGACCGGACAACCGCTTTACATAGATTGGGATATGGATGGTCTTGCCAGACTTCGTCAAGCCAATTTAGTCGATTCTGAATTTTCGGGAAAAGAAATAATCGTGGGGTCTTTGTCTCGAAAGATTTATTTCATTGATTTTATTTCCGGTCGGGCTTCGCGTGATGCCGTCCCGGTCGGAAATCCCATTAAGGGGACGGTTTCGTTTGACCCTTCATTTAATGGAAATTTATACTTTGGTCACGGTGTACCGGCTGAATCTCCTTTTGGAGCTAATTTGCTTGATTTATATACTGACAGTATTACTTTTACATTTGGGCGTGACCCTAAAGCCTGGCGTGGATGGGGTGCATATGATTCTTCACCAGTCAGGGTCGGGCAGTTTCTTATCTGGCCCGGAGAAAATGGCAGCCTGTATAAATGGATTGTGTGTCCCGGAAGTCTTAAGCTATACTCGGTCATGCGTTACCGCGTCAATGAGTTTGCACCCGGAATGGAGTCTTCGATAGCCGTATGGCGTAATTTGGGATATGTAGCTGACAATCACGGCAACATAATTTGTGTTAATCTCAATACATTTGAACCGCGCTGGCACTATTCTTTACACGATGATATTGATGCAACTCCGGTGCTGAGTGAGGAATCCGGTGTACCTTACTTATATGTAGGATGTGAAGTTGATAGGCAAGGTGAAGGCGAAGCTCGTTTTGTAAAGCTCAACGCGCTTACAGGTGAAGAAATCTGGTTGAATACCTTGGAGGCATGTCGTGTACAAGTCGATGAGAAGCATTTTGACGGCGGTTATTATGCTACGGCACTGCTTGGAAGCGGTGACTGTGCACATCTGGTTATGTTAAATTGTGTACTTAATACCAATGAGAAACGTAACGGAGTGTTCGTAGCATTTAATCGTAAGGACGGCAGCGAGGCTTATAAAGTGAAACTTGATTCTTATGCTTGGTCATCACCGGTAAGTATGCAATCCGATGATGGACATACATATATTATTACGGCTGATTGTATAGGAAATATTTATGTGATTCGTGGGATAGACGGCGAGATAATGGTTAAACGAAAAATAGGTATGAATTTCGAGTCATCGCCTATTGTTATAGGTAATAACCTGATTATAGGTTCTCGCGGTAATTCAATATATAAACTGACAGTGAAATAAGCCATGAAACGTAAAGTAATAATATCGGCAATAATACTGATTACAGCTCTTACTGTAAGTGGTGTGAAAGTCGTGCCAATGAAAGGGGTAATACCGGACACGTATAATTTCTGGTTATATGAACCTGACAGTGTGCCGGCTGATACGGTTAAACCGTTGGTGCTGTTTCTGCACGGCGCAAGTTTATGCGGACGAGACCTTAACAGGGTTAAGCGTTATGGTACGATTGATGCTATAGAAAAGGGGCGCGAACTTGATGCCTTTGTCATAGCTCCTCAGAATCCGGGAGGGGCATGGCGACCAGAGAAACTGATGCGGATAATAGATTGGGTTACGGATAGTTTTGCTGTGGATACCACGCGTATCTATGTGCTCGGTATGAGCCTTGGAGGTTACGGGACGATTGATATGGCGGCTACTTATCCTGAAAAAATAGCTGCTGCGATGGCTTTGTGTGGCGGAGGGTCGGTAAAAGATTTTTCAGGATTAAACGAAGTGCCGTTGTGGATAGTTCATGGTACTGCTGACCGTGCCGTATCTGTGCAGCAGAGTGACCATGTGGTGTCAATGATGAAAAAGCACGATGCTTCTACTCCGCGGCTTATTTATCAGCGGGTAAATGGTATGAATCATGGTCAACCGGCTCGTATATTTTATTTGCCAGAGTGTTATGATTGGTTATTAAGTCATTCGTTGTCTGATTCAGCCCGCACTGTTAACCCACGAACTTTTGATGCATCATCTCCGGCATCGATGCGTCATGCCTATAAAGGATTGAAATCAACTCGAAAACACGTTGGGAATAAGAAAACGTCTACGCGAAAACGCACATCAAAAAAGACATCAAAGAAAAAATAAAGAATGTACGTTTTTTTGTGGTTATCTATATAAATATCACTAATTTTGCTTTATGCGTAGTCTGTTATATATAATTATAGTATTTGTGCTTAGCGGATGCTGTTACTCAAGTTTTCATGATAAGAAACTTGACATGGTTCAGCAACTGATGCATGAAGACCCTCAGGCGGCTTTATCGGCACTCAATGATATCGATGTCTCAGAGTTATCTGATTCGGCTACAATAGCGCGTTGGGCACTGTTGTATAGCGAGGCAATGGTAATCAACCGATTATCAGCTCCTACTGATACCATAATAAATATTGCCATTGATTATTATAGTAGTCGGGATATGGTGGATGAATATAGTAAGGCATCGAAACTGAAGGCGCTGATACTTTCGATGGATAATAATGATGCACTTGCTACAGCTCTTTATCTGCAGAAAGAAAAGGAATTTATGCTGTACAAAGAGCGTATGCTACGGGAGCGTTACATGTATATATGTGTCATCGTTCTTTTGGTTTTGACAGGTGTAATGATTGGTATGCGGCAGCGAATCAGGTTGCAGGCGGCTAATAACGAAAGGCTTATCGCTGAGGCTTCCGGGCTTAGATGTCAGATAGATGAAAGCAGAGCGGATGTAGGACGACTGGAGACAAAGCTACATGGGTTGCTTGAAAAGAGATTTGCATTGATTGATTCACTTTGTCAGACTTATTATGAGTCGCAAGGGACAAAGATAGAGAAAAAAGCAATAATAGATAAGGTTAAGTCAGAGATAGAGTCTATACGCTCTGATTCATTTGCGGATATGGAGTGTGCAGTTAATGATTGCCGTGATAATATACTTGTAAAAGTCAAGGATGTGTATCCCGATATAAAGAATGAGGATTATCAGTTGTTGGTTTATCTGACCGGTGGTCTTTCATCCCGGTCAATCAGTTTGCTGTTGGGTGAATCGGTTGAGGTGGTTTACAAGCGGAAGTCACGGTTGAAATCCCGCTTGGTTAAGTTGTGTGCTTCGTCAGATACTGATGTAATGGCTATTTTTGGAGCAAAATAATCCATTGGTCAGATTTTTAATTGAAATGTAGATGTATATCGCATATATATAAGTGTTTATGCGGCTGTAGGTCAGATTCGGAATTTGGAATAACTAAGTTCTTTAGGGTAATTTTGGATAAAAATTGCTCAAATGAAAACAAGATTAGTTATTATGGTTCTGATTGCTGTTATTACTCAAAATCATGTATCGGCACAAAATCTCGAGGCTACTGACAGTCTCACGCGTGAATTGCAGGAAATAGTTGTAAATGCCCGACAGCCGGCAACAAAACTTGTGGGGTCAACTCTTGTAACGACTATTCCCGGGTCAAATCTTTCTGAATTGGGCAATGCGCTTGACGTCCTTGCACAGCTTCCGCTGATAAAAGTTAAGGACAAGGATGTAAGTGTTATAGGTAAGAATAATGTGGAGATTTATATCGATGGACGTCCAATGCACGATGAGTTTGAATTACAGAATATTTTGTCATCTGACCTCAGTAAGGTGGAGTTGATGATGTTTCCCGGGGCAATGTATGACAGCAATACCGATGCAGTTATAAAGATAATGACAAAAAGGAGTTTCAGTCATGGGATTTCTTTCACAAATCAGTTGCAGATTCAATGTCGACGTAAGGTTTCAGTTATGGATTACCTTGGAATAAGTTATAATGTGGGTAACTGGGAATTATTTTTTAATGGAATGGTTAATCGTACAAACTCACTTATAAAGGGAACTACTACAAATTCATTCTTATATGGTGGTAAGGATATGACTGTAGGAAGTACACAGAATAATTCCTATCCTACAACAGTAGGAAGTCTAAAAACCGGGATGAATTACTCTAAGGGTTCGCAATCAGCCGGAGTCTATTACCGTTATAATCCCGAACGTGGAAATTTCAAAAATAAAGGAGTGGAATGGCTGGATGATAATCCGCGGTTATTTCGCGAGATAGATAAGCAGATTCGGGCATACAGTCATCAAGTGTCAGGATATTATGAGAATACATTTGCTGGTACATATCTGCTACATGCAGATGGCGATTTCAGGCATTCGGTGAGTCATAATGGAATGCTTACATTTTATCCCGGTAGAGAGCATCAGGATGTTAAGTCTACAGATATAAGGAAGTCAATACTATTGGCATGTAAGGTATATACGAAAATTTCTTTATGGCGTGGTGATTTTACTGCCGGTGTTCAAGGTAGTTTCACTCATACATCATTGGACTACAGAATGCACGATATTCAGGTAGGGGAGTACATCCCTTCATCCGTATCGGATTCCAGGCAGACATCCACGGCATTGTTTGTATCATGGTCGGGCATGTTTGGAAATTTTAGCCTTTCCGCTGGAGTGAGATATGAGTATGTGGATTATGAATTTGATGTAAATAAAAGACGTGATGATGATGTGAGCAGGCGAAGCCATAATATTACTCCGGATTTATCGCTTGGATATTCATTTAATGATAATACGCAATTAACGCTCAGTTACAGATTATCGCGGGTCAAGCCTCCATACTCACAGTTGACAGGCGCATTAGGCTATGTAGGTGTTCACGAAATAGAAGGAGGTAACCCGGCATTACGAGATGAAATAATGAATGACCTGCAACTTCTCGGCATGTGGAACGGATTCATGATTCAGACTGATTTTATTCGGAGCCTCGATACTTATGCCTATGTAAAAAAGCCATATTCTGTTGGTCATCCGCAGCTTATGATGCGACCGGAAAATATAGATGTAGCGGCATTGAGTTTTTATTTAGTCTGGAGCAAACCGATAAAACTATGGACTCCGAATATAACTGCGGGTATTTATAAACAGTGGCTGTCAATAGATAATGTCAGTTATTGTAAACCCATTTATTCGTATTATTTCGACAATGTATTTACATTGCCCGGAGGATGGAATGTAACGGCTAATATAAGCGGTAGGTCACAAGGTGATATGCATACTAACCGTTTTGCTGCGACATGGTTTACCATGGATGCTTCAGTCGGGAAGACTTTTTTTAATAAGACGCTGAATGTGAAACTTTCAGCTACGGATGTTTTCAATACGGCTAATCATGACTGGACTATGTATACTTACGGTGTATTTGTCAACAAATGCCAGAGCTATGATTACCGGGGAGTATCTCTTAATGTAACTTATACTTTTCAGCCACGTAAAAGCAATTATAAGGGGAATCCGGCTGCAGAAGAAGAACTTAGACGGTTATGATAAGTCATATCAATATGTGTAATATCAACATGATTTTGCTGGATGAAATATCTTTTTTAGTCGTTTGATTCCTTCCACGCCGATTATAGTCAGACCAGTATATTGGAAGCATTTCGCCAAGCCGAACAGGATGAACCATAATACCCCTTTTGTATATGGCGATACAGGTAACCACCACATTTGTGCAAAACTAAGCAGATAAAACGGCATGCATAAACATAGAACTATCATTCCCGTGCGGAATGATAGTTTTTGAAGATATGTTTTTATTTTATTAAGCATGGTCATAAAGAAAAACAATCACCCATATATTAAGCCAGTAAGGTAGATTATATGGGTGATTATGAAAAGTTTGGTCGGTAAAAATTATTCAATTTCCACCACTTTATATTTCTGAGAACCTAACCCGAGTTTTTCAGCAGCATCAAGCAGATGTGTGCCGTGCCGTGAGTTTATCCGTTCAATTAAATCTTCTTTTCCGGGGTCATCAGAGTTAAACACCGCATCGACACAAGCTTTATCCAAAGCTACGGGGTCAAGGGAAGCATATATGCCAAGATCGCCCATTTTCGGTTCCGCCGGTTTGCCATTACAGTCACAGTCAACCGAAAGACGGTTGGCTACGTTGATATACAGTATGTTATCACCCATGTGTTCAATAATCGCTTTAGATGCGTCAGCCATTGATTCCAGAAAATCATCCTGTTCGGCAACATTCTGCCAAATCTCATCTGCTTTGTCAGTTTTACCGGCAGAGTGAATGAATGCTTTACCGTCAGAGGACCCTATACCGATAGATATGTTTTTCAAGGCACCGCCAAAGCCTCCCATCTGATGACCCTTGAAGTGAGAGAGTACAACAAGGAAGTCATAGTTCATGAAGTTCTTGCCCACAATATCGTAAGGCAAGTGGTAACCGCCTTCAATGGTTATAGTGGTATCACCTTCAGCATCCATTATGTCAACTTGTGCTATATCCATAAAACCATGGTCTTTGGCTGCCTGCAAATGAGCTTCGGTGGTGTTGCGGTTACCGGCATAAGCGGTATTGCATTCTACAAATATACCGTTGATTTTATGTACGAAGTCTTTGATAAGAGCTGTGTCAAGATGATTGGATTTGTTTGACTCGCCGGTAGATATTTTTACTGCCACTTTTTCGCCTTTGGCTTCTTTGCCGAGTGCTTCATATACTTTTATAAGATTCTCAGGGGTAATATCCTTTATGTGATATACTACAGAAGTAAGAGAATCGACTGTATTGTCAGCAGTTGCCGAATCGACTTTTGCCCCTGTCGAAGAGCATGCTGTGAAGCCGAGTGCTAATAAAGGAAGTAAAAAAAGTTTTTTCATAATGATTTGGTAATATGATTATAGTTAAAATGTCAATTTGAAACCACCACACATGGTTATTCCCGGCATATCGTATCCTCGATTTATAACGTAATGACGGTCCGTGATATTTTCTGCCGAAATGAATAGATTAAGAAATCGGAGAATATCGTAACCGATTTTAGCATTAAGCAGCACATAACTTTGATTCTCTATTTCCGGTGCTACGTAAAGACTACCTATACCTTTTATGTCGGCACATATGTCAATAGCTTTAACCGGACGATAGTTAATGCCTATGTAATACTGATTTTTAGGTGCTCCTGTAAGATTGGAAAGTGATGTATGTAAATAACTATATGAGGCGTTTATCCAAAGATTGTCGATGGGGTGGGAGTTTGCCGAAATTTCAATACCCTTATTGATAAATCGTCCGGTATTGACATTGTGTTGATTCTCCACCTGTATCATGTTAGCTCCTTTTGCTAAATATGCGGTCACCTCTATGTTTAGGTATCGTGATAAGCTTTTGCTTACAGAGACTTCATAATTGAGCATTTTTTCCGGATTAAGTTCCGGATTAGCCATCTTGTATAGGTAAAGCTCGCGGAAAGATGGGTTGCGGTAGCCCATGGCTATGGATGCTTTGGCTGTGATACCGTGGCGGGAATTGTTATACACTATGCCGGCTTGAGGAATCCACTGCGAACCGAACATGTCGCTGTTAGCCATTCGTAATCCTCCGTTGACTATAAGAGAATTATCTATCAATCCCTGAGCTATGGTAAAATAAGGTGAATATTCGGTTATGCGTTTACGTTCCATAGTGGAAAGTGAACCTGCTGTATGGTTTTTACCACCAGACATGGGTATTTTTCCGGAATATGAGTTGAAGTCAAATCCTACGGTAATATCGGTTAATGTCCAAGGATGTAGATTCTGATAAAGGAGTACGCCAAAGCGGTCATCTACGCTACGGAAATGCCGTGGATCATCTATGACGTGATTTCCGTAACTATAATAAATCCTTGCAGCACCGTTGGTACGGTCATATTTGTTACTTATAGCTATAGAAGTTTCGCCACGTACTACATCCTGCCGGTAGATATCGGTAGATGCCGGATTGCTTAATCGCGGATATATCGGGTCATTGCCTTTGAATTTTATAAGTGTGTAATCGGTGATACCTTTCCAGTGAGGACTGAATTCATAGCCGATTTTGGCATAACCGCTCCACTGACTGAAATCGAAATTTTTTTGAGTACCGTCAGTGCGGTCATACGAGAGTGAGAACAAAGTGGACCAAAGTCCGAATCGGGTAGTGTTGGTGAGAGTGGACAGCCAAGTGTTGTATGAGCCGTATTGTGATGACAAAGTGGTTTTAACGCCTTTTTTATGCGGTTCGGCAGTGGTGATATTGATGACTCCGGCCATTGCGTTAGAGCCGTAAAGTACAGACCCCGGACCACGTAGCACTTCCACTTTGGCAACATTATTCTTGGTATAAAAGTCACCTACGTGGTGTGAGTATATGCCGGCAAATTGCGGTTGTCCGTCGACCATCATCAGTATGCCGCTTGCTCTGTCTCCTCCCACGCCACGCATTTTTATATGTCCTGCACCGCCGTTGCTGCTAACCCCATAACCGAAAATACTGCGTTGTGTCACAAATAGACTCGGAACCATTCCGGAAAGAGTGGTGAGTAGTTGCGGTTGAGCATCTGATTCGATAGCACGCCGGTCAATAACGCTTACGGTGTAGGGTATGAGATTACGTCCGGTCGCAGTGTTTGTACCAGTTACGACTACTTCTTCAAGCGGAGGAAGCTTACGGATAGAATCAGTATCATATTCCATAGAATTGGCAAGGGTGGATATGCCGGTTGCCAATACAATAGCCGTGAGAGAAAGGAACTGTTTAATCATTGAAGTAAAAAATGGAAGTGTAAAATTAGTGTTTTTTGATATATATAATTGCGTTTTTATTATATAATTCTCATATTTGTGGCTGAAACAGATTAATAATGTCAGATACGCCAAATAACATCAAATCGCCTCGTCTTGTTTCGCTTGATATTTTACGCGGGCTGGATTTATTTTTATTAGTGTTTTTTCAACCGGTGTTTATGGCTGTGGTTGCGGCTGTCGATATCCCATGGCTTAATGCGGTAGCTTTTCAGTTTGACCACGAGGTGTGGGCTGGATTCAGATTGTGGGATATTGTTATGCCTCTGTTTTTGTTTATGGTAGGAACGTCCATGCCATTTTCGTTGGCTAAATATCGAGGACATAAATCAAAGCGAGCTGTCATTATCAAAGTTTTTCGCAGGGCAGTGATTCTGTTTTTGCTCGGCATGGTGGTGCAGGGCAATCTGCTGTCATTTGATTGTGACCGACTGTGTTATTATAACAATACTTTGCAAGCTATCGCAGTGGGATATCTTGTGGGAGCTTTGGTAACCGTATCGTTCTGTATTAAATGGCGGATTGTGATTGCAGGCATACTTTTGATAGTCTATTGGTTGCCTATGACTTTTGGGGGGAATATAGCCCCTGACGATTCGTTTGCTTATATGGTTGACCGTATGGTTATAGGCGGACATACTGATGATTTCACATATACATGGATATGGAGTAGCCTGAATTTCAGCGTAACAGTGCTTCTTGGTTCTTTTGCCGGCAATATTATAAAAAGCGGTATGGATAAGGTAGTTGTAGCTAAGCATTTGACTTTTATCGGGCTTCTACTTGTGTTAGCCGGGATATTATGGAGCTTGCAAATGCCGATAATCAAACGTGTATGGTCGTCAAGTATGGTATTGTATTCAGGTGGAATATGCTTTTTGCTGATGGCATTGTTCTATTACGTGATTGATTATCGGGGTTATACATATGGGCTTAATTGGCTGAAGATTTATGGTATGAATGCCATTACGGCTTATGTGGTGGGTGAGGTGATAGATTTCCGCAGTATAGTGGTTTCACTCAGCTACGGTCTGGAGCCGATTATGGGCGAATTTTATTCCGCTTGGCTTACATTTGGCAATTATCTGATATTGTTTTTTATATTGACGATAATGTATCGTAGAAAGATTTTTATAAAAATTTGAAGTGAATATAGGTAAAAAATATTCCAAATACTTGTTTGTTAGGTAAATTGTCAGTAATTTTGTGGGCAATTTTTCCGTTTCGGGCTCCGATAAGTGAAAAAACGGCTTAAGCCTGTTTGTTTCCGCCCGTCGGGTTAACCTATTAAAGTATTATTAAACAACGATGTACGCAATCGTAGAAATTCAAGGACAGCAGTTCAAGGC
>CAMWPX010000037.1 GCA_947176205.1 uncultured Porphyromonadaceae bacterium | reverse complement strand
TCTTAACGTCATCCACGATAGTTTTTTCTTGTCTGACACTCAAGTGCTCAATCTATTCTTAGTGGGAATTGGCAACATTGGGTGTCACCTGCTCCAGCAGCTTGCCCATCAGCAGGCAAATCTTTTGCAGCAAAAGGCTCTGGAGCTAAAGGTTGTGGGCGTAGCCAATTCCCGAAAATGTCTATTTGACCGTGAAGGTATCAATCCTAATGATTTTCAGCAAAGATTACTTAATGAAGGTTGTGTTTCCACTCCATCACGCATATGTAGTGAAGTAATCAATATGAATATTTTTAATTCCGTTTTTATTGATTGTACTTCATCATCAGAGATTGCTGAACTATATCCTCGTTTGCTTGAAAATAATATTAATATTGTGGCTGCAAATAAAATTGCAGCATCCGGTCCGTTAGATGACTATATCCAGTTAAAAGTTTTAGCCAGAAAGAAAGATGTCAAGTATCTGTTTGAAACTAACGTAGGAGCTGGTTTACCAATAATTAACACCATTAATAGCCTGATTAACAGCGGCGACAAAATAATTCGAATTGAAGCTGTGGTATCAGGTACCCTTAATTATATCTTCAGCAGATTATCGCATGACTGTAGTATGAGTCAGGCTGTTATGGATGCTATGCGTTTGGGATATAGTGAACCAGACCCACGAATAGACCTCAGCGGTATAGATGTAATTCGTAAATTAGTCATACTCGCCAGAGAATCAGGATATAATATCGAACAAAGCGATGTTTCCGTATCACCCTTATTCCCGCCAGAAGCATTTGATGGTGATGTTAATGACTTTTTTGATTTGCTTTCATCGGTTTACGACAAAGAATATGAACAAAAGAGGTCAGAGGCGGAAGCAGACGGTTACCGGTTGAGGTTTGTCGCATCGCTCGACGGAGGTAAAGCCAAGGTGGGATTGAGATATATTGATTCTTCGCACCCGTTTTATAGTCTTGAAGGAACGAATAATATAATCTTGCTTACTACAGAGCGTTATAAGGAATTTCCTATGGAAATCAAAGGTTATGGTGCCGGCGCTGACGTAACTGCTGCCGGAGTATTCGCTGATGTTATCAGTATTGCAAATATTCGATAGTCATTTATGAAATTTGAAGATTTTGATTTTAATTACGATTTGCTTGACGCACTTGACGCCATGCATTTTTCGGAATGTACACCTATACAAGAAAAATCAATACCTCTGACACTTGAAGGACATGATATTCTTGCCGTTGCTCAAACGGGAACCGGTAAGACTGCGGCATATCTTTTACCGGTACTTAATCGTTTGGCTGACGGTGAATTTCCTGAAGACACAGTCAATTGTATCATAATGGCGCCTACTCGTGAACTTGCCATGCAGATTGACCGTCAACTTGAGGGATTCGGATATTACCTTAATACAAGTTCATTAGCGATATATGGCGGTACCGATGGCGTCACTTTTGCGAGACAGCAAAAAAGTCTTTTGCTCGGAGCGGATATCGTCATTGCGACTCCGGGACGTCTATTAGCTCATCTTCAACTTGGTAAAGTGGATTTATCACGAGTTTCCGTATTTATACTTGATGAAGCTGACCGAATGTTGGATATGGGATTTTTCGACGATATAATGCAGATTGTAAAGTATCTCCCTTCTTCACGTCAGACTCTTATGTTTTCTGCAACGATGCCGCCAAAGATACAGACTTTAGCACGAAATATTCTTAATAAACCAAAAGAAGTCAAACTTGCCGTATCAAGACCGGCTGAAAAGATATATCAGCGTGTATGTTTTTGCAATGAGCCTCAAAAGATACATATTATAAAATCCCTGTTGTCGGAACTCAAATCGGGACGTGCTATAATTTTTGCCCAATCCAAACTGAAAGTCAAAGAATTAGCTCGTGAATTGCGAAAAAACGGACTCAACCTATCTGAAATGCATTCGGATTTGGAACAGTCGGTACGTGACCAGGTGATGCTTGATTTTAAGTCAGGGAAAACACCTCTCATGGTCGCTACTGATATTGTTGCACGAGGTATAGATATAGATGATATAGCATTGGTTATTAATTATGAAGTACCTCACGATGCTGAAGATTATGTACATCGTATAGGTCGCACGGCTCGTGCTGATGCCGATGGACAATCAGTTACGTTTGTTAGTGACCGTGACCGACGCAAATGGAGCGGGATAGAACGCTTTCTTAGGAAACAGATAGAACGCTTAGTTGTCGCAGATAATACGGAGTCAGAGGTTAAGAACAATGAGAAAAAAGAATCCCTTAAGGATACACAGACTAAACACCGTAAATTTTATCATCGTAAAAACCGGAAGCCTTCGCAAAAAAATGATTGATGCAAGGTCATTTAGAGTTTATGAAAACAAATTCTAAATACTTGTCCGGATTTTTATTCCAATATTTTAGTATCGGATTAAACGATTTATCATCGGCTAATGGTTCCCCACTCTCATTCCACATTGAGAATTCTGAAGATTCAATCATGATATCAGAGCCTGAAGCTGTCAAACGTGACACATAACCACCCCCGGTATTACAAGAGACTCGTATAACGTCATCATTATAAGGGAAGAAATCAGAATGTCCTCCGTCTGATTCAAGTACTTTTTTGGTTTTCCCTTTATCACGGGTATATATAGATAAGATATAATCTGCTTCGCAAGTTCCTGTTTTCAGCCAAAGCTCAGGGATACTGTCACCAATCAGGTCATAAGTGAAATACATGGAATGTATCAGGCTGTCACCATTTGTATTAAGGGTATCAAGAACTTCTTTGTAGTATTCAAGATTTTTGTCTATAATTGGTGATACTGCTATTTCAATTACATTTTCATTGTAATTGTAATTGTAATTGCTAGCTATGGAATCAGAAGTAACATTATTTTTAGCTGAGTGACTGCACCCTATTACCGAAAGAGACAGCAATGATATAATTAGAACAGACTTCATAACGGGTCGATTATAATGTAAATAATAATACAAAATTAGTGTTATCAAGCTGATTGTGCAATGAAATTACAGTAAAAGTATGTGGTTGATAATAAGCATATATGATAATTCATAATTTTTTTCTTTGAAATTATTTTTGTGGATTAATATATATAATCTACCTTTGCACTCGAATTGCAGTGCTTTCTTATGCGATAGAGTTCGCAATAAAAAAGTGAAAAGGGAACAAGGTGTGAATCCTTGACAGTGCCCGCTGCTGTAAGTCCCATATAAATGGATTTTACATAATGTCACTGATGTAAATCGGGAAGGCGTAAAATCCGGGATAAGTCAGAATACCTGCTGCTGTTCGAATCAATGTGTCATCTGCGGGATAACAGATTATGATATATCTTATTATCTTTGATTAAGAGTTTGTTCATGATAGATTCCCGTATTTGATGCACTAATGTTGCAGAGAAGACGTGGAATTTCTTTTATGTACCAAATATAAATTAAAATGAACAAACGAATTTTATTAACCGGTTTTATTGCAATTTTTGCAGCTGCTTTACTTTTTACATCATGTGAGTACGATGACACTAATCTTTGGAATAATGTCAATGGACTTGCTAATCGAGTGTCAAAGCTTGAAAAAGCTATGAATACGGTAAATTCTGATATCAAAGCTCTTAATATTATTGTAGAGTCAATGAAAAATAATGTAACCATAACATCAGTTACTCAAACTGAAAATGGTTATGAAATCAAGTTTTCCGATGGTCAGACAGCAAACATATCTAACGGCGAAAATGGGTCAAACGCACCTTTGATTTCAGTTGAAAAAGGTGATGACGGATTGTATTATTGGACTCTTGATGGAGAACTTATGCTTGTTGACGGAAAGCCTGTAAGTGCTTCATCGGTTGCTCCTCAAATAAGAATTAATCCGGACACCAAGACTTGGGAGATATCAACCGATGGCGGTGTAACCTGGATTTCAACGGATGTTAAGGCGGAAGGAACTGACGGAGAAAATGGTGATACATTATTTACTTCAGTAGATACTTCGTCACCAGAATATGTGGTGTTTACTTTGGCTAATGGAACAGAATTCAAAGTAGCGCGTTATAGTGAACAAAATGCTCTTTTTGAGATAAGCGGAGCATCCGGAATTCAGGAATTTTATGCCGGTGAGACAGTAACATTTAATGTGACTTCAGAAAATGTCAGTGACTTTTCTATCTCAAAGCCTGACGGATGGACTGTAAAATATACTGACAATACACTAACTGTAACCGCACCCGTAGCTGAAAATACATATGCGGAAAAAGAGGGTGTAATCGCTATTAATGTTATAGCATCATCGGGTAAAGCTTTTATCGCAAAAATAAATGTAAAAGTAGTATCCGGAGCTTTCAGAGTTTTGACATTTGAGGATGCTGACGCTAAATTCAGTCCGTACACATTATCGTATTGTGACCGTAGAATATCTACATGGAGTGATTTGATAGATGCAAACCAATATGGTGGTGAGATGCTGTACGGTCCTTCAAAATATGGTATGGAAGAGCCCTACTACTGGTATGACCAAAATAATACCGAACTTCGACATTATATGCCTGAATCTTGGGGTTCTTACTGCTACTGGGGTGGTGGTCATGCCATATCCAACTATTATGATAATGACCTTTCGCATGGTGACTATATGCATCAACTTTCTGTATATAATACTACCGGAGGACACAACGGTAGCTCCAATTTCGTGATGCACTTCGGATATGGAAGTGACGCATCGTATTCATCAACAAGTAATCTGCCGGCACTTGAATTCGGTGATGGTCAAGCACGTGTCATAGATCACATGTATGTGATGTGGAGTACATATCTTGCTAACTGTGTAATGCATGGTAACGGTTTGACTGATCCGGTGTCTCCTGATGGATATGTAAAAGTGGTGGCAGTTGGATTTGATGCTGCGGATAATATGACAGGAAAAGTAGAACTGTTCCTTGCCAGCGCCAAAGGAAATATCATGGATTGGACTAAGTGGAATCTACGTCCGCTTGGTGCTGTTACCAAGGTCTTGTTTAATGTGGCTGGTGACAGCGATAATGGTTACGGATTTTCTCAGCCGGCATATTTTGCCTATGATGACGTAGCCGTACGATTTACGGATTAATTTTTAATTATGAATAATAAAACTCTTTTAAATTTTGCCTTAGTCATTGTATCGGTCGTTATGACCGGTGCAATGACTTTTTCATGTAACACCGATGATGTTATTGAACAGATAACAGAAGAAAAACCGGTAATTATACTTGATAGTTCCACAGGTATATATGATGTGATTCAGGGAGAAACTCTTGTGATATCACCTGATTATATCAATATTACCGATGCAAGATATCAGTGGGAAATAGATGGTGTGGTAGTTGCGGATACCCCGAGCCTTACTTATAAATGGGACGAAACCGGTGAGTTTTATGTAACTATAACCGTAGTATGTAAGAATGGCACTGTACAGGAAGAATTAAAAGTTATAGTGACTGAACCGGCACTTCCAGTAATATCTCTGCCGTTGAGTAATGATAATATTGATGTATTAATAGGAAATGATTTTGTCATAACTCCTGAAATTAAAAATAGAAATGACTCGGAATTCAAAATCAAGTGGGAAGTCAATTCCAAAGTGGTGAGTGAAGAATTGAAATTTATTTTTCATGCAGAGAATACGGGTGATTATAATATTTCAGTTACCGCAACTAATAGTTTTGGCAGTGATTCACGTAGTTTTATGATACACGTAGTAGAGGAGCTGCCTATAAATATTACATTCCCGACCATTTCCTATTTTAATAAATCGACTACTCGCTACACTTTTGCCAACAGGCCTATCTATATTACTCCGATTATATCAAGATTAGAATCAACAACCATAAACTGGCTTGTAGATGGAATGAAAGTAGATTGTATTTCTTCTACATACGTGTTTACGCCATCTGTACCGGGAGATTTTGATATTACGGTTTTAGTAGATGATAAGTATTCTGCCACAATGAAGGTAGTATGTGTAGATGCTACAGAGGAACAGCGTATGCGTTCGGCTTCGTCATCAGCAAATAATAATGCTACAAAAGTATTTGAATACTGCCCTGCTCCGGGTCAATTTATCGGAGATACAAACGTAGGTGGTATGACAGGTCTGGAAACAACACTTGATGCTGCTAACGAATGGGCTTTGAACCGACTCAAAAATAATAATTATGTGTCACTCGGTGGTTTTGGAGGGTATATCATAGTCGGATTTGACCATAGCATCAAAAACAATAATGGCAGTTTTGATTTTTCAATTATGGGTAATGCATTTTTTAATGCACAATCCGGCACCGGAGGCTCCAATGAACCAGGAATCATTTACGTAATGCAGGATGTTAATGGTAATGGTCTTCCAGATGATGAGTGGTATGAATTACGAGGTAGTAATACCGGTATTGATGGAACTCTACAGAACTATGCTATAACGTACTACAAGCCAGCTGGAGACAATATGAGTGTGCAGTGGACCGATAATATCGGCAATAGTGGTATGATAGATTATTTGTCTTCGTTCCATCGCCAACCATCGTACTATCCGGCATGGATTGGGGATGCTTCATACACTCTCTATGGTACTCGCCTTGAAGCGCGTAATACACAGGACTCTCAGACCGGTATGTGGGATAATTGGGCTTTTGATTGGGGATATGCCGATAATATGGGCTCAGATTTGATATCTTCAGGAAGCGAGGCAAGTGGAGAGGGTCAGAGTAATGGATTCATGATATCAAACGCAATGTATCCTGATTTTACCAATATACCACTTCAATACATAGATTTTATTAAGGTGCAGACCGGAGTGTGTGCTAAATCCGGTCACCTTGGTGAATTATCTACGGAAGTATTCGGATTTATAGACCTCTGATAAATTATATTAATATAATCTTAATACATAAAATGGGGGCTCAATGAGCTCCCATTTTATGTATTTATTATAAGATTACAAACCAATCATTTATCAGCGGACAGATGATTAACTCCTTGGGCTTTGAGTTCTATTTCTGAACCATCGTCTGTGATTAAGGCACATCCCAAATCAGCTTTAGTTATATGTCCTATAACTTTTATCCCGGGGATTTTGGATACTTCGTCATGTGTATGCAGTGGAACCGTAAATACCAGTTCATAGTCTTCGCCGCCGTTAAGAGCGGCAGTAAGAGGACTCATGTGGAGTTCTTCAGCCATTAGGGCAGTCTGGTAGTCAATAGGAATACGGTCTTCATATATTCTGCAACCAACGTCAGAAGCTTTACAGATGTGAAGTAATTCAGATGATAATCCATCGCTGACATCCATCATTGATGTCGGTTTTATGCCGGCTTGTTCAAGAGCGGCGATCACATCGCAGCGAGCTTCAGGTTTGAGCTGGCGTTCTATCAGATATTCTTTGCCATCAAATTTCGGGATGAAATCCTTTTGACCTTTGGAGACATTTTTTTCTCGTTCAAGTAATTGAAGCCCCATAAAAGCACTGCCAAGATCACCGCTCACGCATATCAAATCAGTATCTTTCGCTCCATCACGTGTTACAGCTCCGTCTTTACTTACATCGCCAATACAAGTAATACTGATTATCAGACCTGATTTTGATGCTGTAGTATCTCACCCTACCAAATCCACACCGTATCTTTCGCAAGCAAGTCGCATGCCGGAATATAGTTCTTCAATGTGTTCTACTGTAAATCTGGATGAAATGGCAAGACCTACCGTAATCTGGCGAGGAGTTCCGTACATAGCATAGATATCTGACAGATTAACTACAACAGATTTATATCCAAGGTGTTTGAGTGGCACGTATGTCAAATCAAAATGTACGCCTTCAATCAATAAATCCGTACTTACCAATACATCAGAGTCAGGATATCTTACTATGGCAGAATCATCCCCTACACCTTTGAGGGTTGATGTATTTACGATTTTGATATCTTTAGTAAGTCGGTCAATCAGTCCAAACTCCCCTAATGTAGATATTTCAGTCTGGGTTTCCATGTCAATGTTATTCAGCGCGTGCTACAAGTTCACGCATGATTTCCATCATTTTAGGCTGAGCGGCTTGAGCGGCTTTTTGCACTTCTTCATGAGTCGGTACTTCCGTTACATCCTTTCCGCCAAGGTCAGTTATAACAGATACTCCAAACACTTTCATGCCGGCATGATTAGCCACGATAACTTCGGGTACAGTCGACATACCGACGGCATCGCCACCGATTATTCTAAAGAATTCGTATTCAGCCGGAGTCTCAAATGTTGGCCCGGTAACACCGACATAAACACCGTGCATTACACGAATACCCTTTTCTTGAGCTATTTCATCAGCAAGACCTATTAATTGATGATTATATGCTTCAGTCATAGCCGGAAAACGTGGGCCAAGATTATTGTCATTTTTTCCACGTAAAGGATTTTCAGGGAAAAGATTGATGTGGTCAGTTATAATCATTATATCCCCTACCTTGAACTCTTTATTCATACCACCGGCAGCATTGCTGACAAAAAGGGTTTCTATACCAAGTGCTTTCATTACTCTTACGGGAAAGGTTACCGTTTTCATATCATAACCTTCATAGTAATGAAAACGTCCTTGCATTGCCATGATATTCTTAGAGCCTAAGCGACCGAATATAAGGTTCCCGCTATGACCTTCTACCGTAGAAACCGGAAAATTGGGGATTTCGGAATAAGGAATATACTTCTTATCTTCTATGTGGTCAACTAAAGCACCGAGCCCGGTACCAAGTATGACTGCAGTTTTGGGCATCTCACCAACTTTAGCACGAATATAATCGGCTGTCTCTTGAATCTTGGTTATCATATTATTGATTGAAATATTAAGTAATTAAGGTAAAACTAAAACAAATATTAATAAAATAAGTTCTTTTATGAATGTATTCCTCCGGAAGAGCGAAGAAGGTTATCAAGGACTTGGCTTAATGATTCATCATTCAAATCTTCAAATGACACTTTAATAGGCAGATAGTATGAGCAATCACGTAATTGTGTCGGAAAGTATGGATTAGAAATCAATCTCACAGCATCCTTTTCGGTAGTTATCATTACCTTACGTTTACCACCCATAGTTTTGAATTTCTGGAGTATGCTATCTAAATCATAGCGGGTAAACCGATGATGATCAGCATATCGCTTTAATTTAACTTTAGCTTTGTATGTCCGCAGATATCTGATAAATGGACGTGGATTAGCTACTCCGGATACAGCAAGAATCGTATCGGACGATGTAAGAGATGTCAAACTAAAATTATCAATAGCCGTTTGTCCGGGGAACAATGGTTTCAGCTCTTGATACTTATATCTTGAAAAAAGTAGCTTCTGATACGGAAAGAGATTTAGATGTGTTTTATATAGTCGGCATTCCATCGGTTTTATGTCTTCAGGGCATTTAGTCACTATCACCACATCGGCTCGGTCAAGAGCTCTGATGGGTTCACGCAAACGACCGTAAGGCAACAAACTGTCTTCATAAGCAGGGTTATTAGCTTCTATCAGCACGACAGAAATCGATGGTTTGACATAGCGATGCTGAAAAGCATCGTCAAGGACTATGAGATTTAACTCAGGATAAAGTTCACGCATCTGCTCTATCCCCTTCACTCTGTTTTCGCAGACAGCGACTACTACACCCTTATCCTCAAATTTACGGAAGATTTGGTAAGATTCGTCACCTATATCTTCTACTTTACATTGCGGAGTGGCAAGAACGAAACCCTTGGTTTTTCGTTTATAACCTCTGCTAAGTACTCCAAGTTTGTACTTGTTGCAAAGAGCTTCCACAATATACTCTGTGTGTGGTGTTTTACCCGTACCTCCTACGGAAATATTACCAACTGTAATAATTGGAATATCAAAACTATGCTGACGAAGCATCCCATGATTAAACATCATATTACGTATCCCAATCACCATACCGTAAATTTTAGATATGGGATATAGCAATAATACAGATAAGAATGTTTTTCGTCGAGCCATTTTTATATAGGGTTATAACATCATTCCATTATAATATATTCCATACGGCACTGAAGCGGGGACATTGATTTGAAGCTGTTTATAGCATCATAAAATTCGACTCCGGCATTCAGATAATTACGCAGTTTTGCAGAATAAGATTCGCTACCGGAAGTCATATCTAATAACTGATCCCAGAAATTAGAAGTAATCACCGGATATTCCAATATGGCATAATCAGTAGCTTCAAGTTCAGCTGTCATGTCTTCAAGCGCATCCTTTAGGCTACCCAATTCATCAATAAGACCATATTCAAGAGCCGATGTGCCGTCCCAGACGCGTCCCTGTGCTACTTCAGCTATAGCTTCTACTGACAAATTTCTACCTTCCGCACATCTGTTAAGGAATAAATCATATCCATTATCCACATATTTTTGCATAGCTGCTCTTTGACCAGCCGACATCGGTTTATAAAAATCCGGAAGCCCGCCTGAATTTGTAGCTACTGTAAATGTGTTAATACCAAGTTTATCATTAAGTAATGATTGAGCTTCAGGTATTATACCGAATATGCCGATAGAACCGGTAAGTGTAAGTGGCTCAGCAAAAATTTTATCAGCGCCACAGCTTATATAATATCCACCTGAAGCAGCTATATTGCTCATGGACACATAAAACGGTTTACCGGATATGGCTTTGTACTGTTCCAGTGCCTCCCAAATTTGTTCAGATGCGAAAGCGCTGCCACCACCGGAGTTGACTCTTAATATTAAACCGTCAATATGCTCAAGTTCAGCAAGACGTAGAATTTCCGGTACTAAACGCTCTGACGCAATACCATCCGATGCGGATTCGGTTATATCACCTTCCGCATACAAAACGGCAATATTCACTTTGTTATCAGCGTATCGCTTACCTGTATCTACGACATTTCCGAGATAATCATCATACTCTATCGTCTGTAGTTTATCTGTTTCCAGCATAATACTTATATAGTCTTCCAACTGATGTTTGTACATAAGTCGGTCAACAATATTCTGATTAAGGTACCAATCCGTTTTTTGAGTGAAGGCATAACTGTCAGCCCACATATTTACTGAATCGGGTGAAACGTTTCTACTATCCGCAATAGTATTAGTAATTGATGACCATATACGATTAAGGAAGTGTTCCTGTTGCTGACGATTGGCATCACTCATCTTATCAAGTATGAATGGCTCGACAGCACTTTTATAAGTTCCTACTTTAACAACCTGAGCCTTTACTCCGATTTTATCCAATAGTTCCTTAAAATAAATCGTAGTGGCAGAGAGACCATGAATATCTACCATTCCTATCGTATTCAGGATAATGCTGTTGGCTGCAGTGGAGATAAAATATTCCGTTTGAGAATAAGTATCGCCATAAGCTATAACCCATTTATCGGATTTTCGAAAATCAATTAAAGCCTGACGAATGGATTGAGCCTGCGCTGCACCGATATTTAATCCACCGCATTCAAGTATAATACCCGGAATACGTACGTCATTTTTCGCTTTTTCTATAGATTTTATCACTGAATTAACAGCAAATTGATTATCGGCATCCCCCATAAGTTTATTTATAGGCTTGACCGGAGTGGCTCTATCGCAACTATTCCCGGCTAAAGTAATTTTCAGCACAGTATTATTTTCTACAGTAGCTATATTGTCTACTGAAATTATGGCTATAGTCAGTATTAACAAAAATACTCCGACTATTACGGATATCCATATGCCAGTAATAGTACCCAATAAACTATATAAAAACTTTCGCATTTGTATTATTGCCTTATTTACTAATAATATCTATTTCTGCGGATTTAATTCCGTTAGCAGATGCTTTGAACGTGATTTTACCGGGAACATCTGATGATTGAACTATAGCACATAATTGACCATGGAATAGAGACATTTCCGGTTTTTGAAATGATTCAAGTGATGAAGCATCACCATTGGCTACCGCTAAAAATTTCCCGTTTCCTGAAACCTTAAATTTTATTTTATTGGATGCGTCCGGACATAGATTACCATCTTTATCCACCATTTTTACAGTAATGAAAGCAAGGTCTTTACCATCAGCGGTAATGATTTCCCTATCAACCTCGAGTTCAAGATGATGAGGTTTTGATGCCGTATGAACGGTTCTTTCAGCTACGGGATTACCATTTTCATCGTAAGCTACTACTTTAACTTCACCGGGGGTATATACGGTGTTATGCCACATTAGACGGTAACGCTTCTGGCGTTCAAAATTTTTCTGTGCTTCTTCTGTATAGGTTCCGTCCACACCTATTGACAAATCTTTCTTTCGTCTACCTTGACTGATACCGTTGATAAACAGCTCTGCTTCAGGATAATTTGTGCAGACAAAAATTGGTGTCACCTCACCTTCTCTACCGGGGAATGTCCAGTGAGGCACAATATGAAGAGTCTCGGCATCATTATTCCAATGACTACGATATAGATAAAATCTGTCTTTAGGTAATCCTGCCAAATCTATCGCTCCAAACAAAGAACTATGGCTCGGCCATTGTGTATAATATGGTGTGGGTTCTCCAAGATAATCAAATCCGGTCCAGATAAATTCTCCGATGCAGTATGGTAATTCATCATGCTGGATAAAATCATCTTCAGGCAGATTGGACCAACCGCAATGCTCTACATCATAGCCTGAGCTCTGATGGTCATCATATACAGCCATAGCCTTACGCTCAACCGGGAATTTATATACGCCACGTGAAGATACCGTGGATGCTGTTTCACTGCCAAGCACTATCTGTTGGGGTAACTTTTTATAAGCTTCCTGATACTTAAACGGTCTGTAATTAAATCCGGCTATGTCCATTATCGCTGCAAAATTGTTGTTAAGAACTGCATCAGGTGCATCCATACCTTGAGTAACTGGACGTGTGGGATCTTCACGGTGGCAGATATTTTGAAGGAAATAGGCTGTTTTGCAGTCACCCTCATGCCATTGTTCAGAAACTTCATTGCCGATACACCACATAATTACCGATGGATTGTTACGATAATGATGGATGAGATTAATCAAATCTTTCTCAGCCCATTCATCAAACAAAAGATTATACCCGTTCTTACATTTAGGTTTTCGCCATTCATCAAAACTCTCGGCCATGAGCATCATACCCATCTCATCACAAGCTTTTACAAGTTCGGGAGAAGGCATATTGTGTGATGTGCGGATAGCATTCACCCCCATATCCTTAAGAATTCTTATTTGACGACGTATAGCAGCATCATTTACAGCCATTCCAAGAGGTCCAAGATCAGAGTGCATGCACACGCCCTTGAACTTTATCTTTTCACCGTTAAGATAAAATCCATCGTTTGGCTTAACTTCAATGGAACGAATACCGAATGTTGTGACAAGTTCATCTACAGGTTTACCTTGTTCGAGAACAGTAGTAGTAGCAGTGTAAAGAGCGGGTGAAGTCGGAGACCATAACTGCGGATTTTTTATAACAAAAGTCTGGTTTACAGAGCTGTCATTGTATTCATAAAAATAGCAATCTGACCTTAATCTATCAATCTCATTACCATGAGGGTCACGGATTATGGTCTGAAGTGAGATGTTATCTTTATTAGTTGCAGGATGTAAAGAAAGTTTTGTGTTAAGATTTACTCTTGCCCATTCTTTAGTTACTTCGGGAGTTGTAATAAATGTACCCCAAACAGGGATATGATTGGAGTCTGTTACAATTAGATGAACATTGCGATATAGACCTGCACCGGGATACCAACGAGATGATTCAGGCAGATTTTCCAATCGTACTGCTACAGTATTTTTCCCATCCGGATTAATAAGGTCGGTAATATCAAAGTGGAAGCTATTATAACCGTACGGCCAATAACCGGCTTTTTTACCATTGATGTAAACCTCAGCATGACTCATGGCTCCGTCAAACATTATTACGGCACGCTGTCCCGGCTTGAAATCCGGTAATTCGAATTCATTACGATACCACCCTACTCCTACAAAAGGGAGTCCTCCGGTACGCCCGGCATGTTCCATAGCTTCTTTTTGACCGTCCTGCGTAATAGCGACTTTTTGCATATCGTTTTCCCAGCTAAACGGTCCATATATAGCCCAATCGTGAGGTACGGTCACAGATTGCCATTTTGAATCATCAATGGTGGATAGAAAAAAATCTGTCTTATCATCACGTGTAAATTTCCACCCTTTATCAAGTAACGTTTCAGTTCTTGCAGATAATTCCGGAATTCCCAAAAGTGTGGCTACACCCAAAGCAAGTACTCCATGTAGTATTTTCATGATTTATGACTGGTCTATTTGTTAGTTGCGATTATTCTTAATTCACAAAAATAAAGAAAATAATTCAAAGAATCAAGATATATGTGGGCGTTCGCGTATAATTTTACCTGTACCAGTTCGTTTGAGTTCGTTTACAAAAATATAGCGTTTAGGTTTTTCCCCTTTTTTCAGTATATTTTCCGGTATGTTTAGTTGAATTTCGTCTCCTTCAACAATAGCTACAACCTCTTCACCCCAATCATCTGAAGTATAAGATGTAATATAAAAATGTCTTGGAATGTAAGGTGATAATGCCGCTTCAATTTTTTCCGGGAATACTTTTATTCCGCCGGTATTAATAACATTGTCAATTCTGCCAATCCATCGAAATGAATCGGGAGCTAACAAGTCAACTACATCATTCGTAGTGATATCTTTAATAGTTCGTTCAGGCATATTTATTGTAAGGCATTGGCGCGAATCTATCCCAAATGTTATGCCCGGTAATGCTGTATAATTCGGCATTCCGCATCTTCTTAATGCAACATGAGAGCAGGTTTCGGTCATGCCGTATGTTACGTATGATTTAGTACTTAGCTGCAATAATGAATTTTCTTGTTTGATTGATAGCGGAGCCCCGCCGATAATTAAATTTTCAAGTCGGGAAAATCCATGTTTATTTATATTGTATATCAAGCCTGGAATTTGAGCCGGAACAATAGCACTTAATGTTATCCGTTCATATAGAATATCAGTCAGAGGGGTGACTGATGGATTTTCCACCCACAGTGTGGCACCTGAAACCAGTGCTCTAACAACCATCATTTTACCGGCTATATAATCTATGGAAAGTGGCAAATGAAGCAGACTATTATCATCAAGATTAAAAAAATCGCACGTGGCTTCAGCAGATGCTATCATATCCGTTTTAGGGAGTAATATCCGTTGTGGAGTGCCGGTAGAACCTGAGGTATATGCTTCAATATAATCAGTAGAATCATTCCATTGTTGAAGAAATTTTTCAACTTCGTTATTGAGGTCACCTATTATTTTCATAGAGAATTTTTTGAAATGCGATTATTCATAGTCAGGCAAAAACGACCTAGTATTCCGGCAATAATAACAATAAAGAATATCAGAGTGACGGAATAGAGGTCGAGCAAATCAAGACTAAAAAGAAAAATAAGAAAATTAAAATTGCTATCAATAGGATAAACCATGTAGAAACATATCAGCATGTCAATAGCTATTACAATAGATGATAGAATGAGCGATAAGCTGTACCAAGATTTGCCATTCCATAATTTCCAAGCTATCGCAGAACTTATGGAAAATATTACTGTAGGGTAAATTGATAGTAAAGCAGCTGTTTGGAAAATCTCTTCAGGACAGACAAACGAAGGCGGGAATATAATTTGGTATAAGAACATAACAATGAAGGTTACAATGGAAATTGCAACCTGAAAAATCAGATATTCCTTGCTTTTTAGTATCATTATCAAAATTGATAATGACAAAGTTACGAAAAATCAGCGACACAATATCCACGTCTTCGCGGAACACTGACGCGGAATTGACGGTAAACGCTGCG
>CAMWPX010000036.1 GCA_947176205.1 uncultured Porphyromonadaceae bacterium | reverse complement strand
GAGTTGTTGCGGTTATTGCGGTTATAATTGTTGTTTTTGCGTTTGCCGAACGGGTCATCAGGGTCAACTGACGGATTGCCGAATTCGTCGTAATAGCTATCATCGTCTTCGTCAGAATTGTTGTTAGACTGACCGTTCTTATTTTTAGGCTTGTTTTTCTTAATATCAAGCGGTTTCTGCATATCGACGGGTGTTTCGTCAAGATTCCATGACTGCTCTACATCCCAGTTCTTTTTCAAGGGGAGTTTCTTAGGGAAATAATAAGTGTCTTCGGGTTGGAGCGAATCGGTGACGGAGCCGCGGGTATAAGTGCCGGATGAATCGCGGTCTATGTATAGACGGGCGTAATATGTGCCCGGATTGATATAGCGTATTACGGCTTTCCCATCGATTACCGGTACGGTCTTTACCGGCTTGTCTGAAGAGGAGAGCAGTTCCACTATGGCTTTTCCGGAAAGGTTGGTGACATTGAATGTCAGATTTGAGTATTCTTCGAGATTTTTTATGGTAAACTCGCTTTTGACCGGTCCTGAATGGATGCCGTAGATATTTTCTATGCCTAAGGAGTCAATGCGAATGCGATAGCTTTCACCCGGCTTCCATTTATAGTCAGCTTGAAGTACCATAGGCCGGAGTGAGTCAGTCATGGAAAGCAGAGGTGCATCGATTTCTTCCCAAAGAGTGTCGACTTTGATGTCGAGATGTACGGCGGAGGGGTCGAAGCGGGCTATAGGTTCCTGAGTGTCGATGCGTATATTGCGGAATACATCGATAGTTCCGGATGTGGATACTTTGACGTTGAGAAGTTGCACTGGTTCGGGAGCCGGGACGGAATCGGGTGTAATAACGGTAGAGTCTGAAGCGATGCCAACCGAATCAGCTGGTACGGGCTTCTGTTTTTTCTCCTCTTCTTTTTCTTTCTTTACATCCTTTTTCTGCTTTTTTGCACGTATATGGAATTTAAGCGTATCGGTGGTCCATGACAACTGTTCGAGTGTGTCGGTACGCATATGCCGTACCGAAAGCAGCAAGGAATCGGAGTCTATGATGTCCTGTTCGCGTATCCAGTATTGAAGCGTGTCAAGTGTGGGAGTTGCATTGAGCACTGCATAATCGGTAAACAGCTGTCCGTCACGTTCGGAGCCTACGAAGCGAATCTCGGGCAGAGAGTCGGATTTGGTAGCCATCTGCAAGTTGATGACGCGGCGGTCGGTACGTTCGTATTTTGTGATGTATTGAGCCTTATAGTCCTCGTTGAACCAGCACAACAGTATGTCGTTTGGACGGAAGATAGTCATTTCGCGTGAAACCAGAGAGTCACCTCCCTGCACGTCGATGAGAGTATCGGTGACCGTCTCGCGCGTGGCGGAAGGAGTGACAGGTTCACCATAGAAGGCTATATCCTCTGTGCGGTCCCAGCGGTTGTCTCGGTTTTTGTCGTTGATGGCAAATAGATAGTAAGAACCTTCGGCAAGGTTACGTATGGTAAATTGTCCGAGCTGATTGGTCTTGGTGAGGCGTTCGAATGCTTTTTTTGAAAGAGTCGTGTCATTTAAGGAGGTATGGACACCTACGAGCATGCCCTGAGCCGGTTCGAGGGTTGAGGCTTCTACCACCATACCTGAAATGCATAATGAGTCCACTACATCACCGGTAGAGAAAGCCATGGCGAAGCCGTCAAGCGTATTACCTTCGTTAAGGTCGCGTATCGCATCGGTGAAGTCAAGCGTATATGTGGTGTTGGCGCGGAGGGTATCTATGAAGTTGACTGTGATTTTTTTTCCTACCGCTGAGATTTTCGGGGCAATTTCCTGTGATGGCGATATGACAATCTTGTTGGAAGGGTCATCAAGCTTGACATTCTCATCAAATTCCAGTGTAACTCTGTCTCGGCTGACCTTTATGGCTCCCGGTGCTGGATTACTCTTGACAAATGATGGCGGAACCTCGTCGACGGGACCTCCTTCAGGACGTCCCATACTGGCGCATGCGCCCACAATCGCGGCAATCACACTCACGAGAAACAGACGCATATATCCTTTAGGGGAAATCATATCGGGGTAAAATCAGGTTTGTAAATGCAAAAATACTCCTTAAAAGGGAAATATGGAATTTTTTCAGTAATTTTATGTTTTTATGTTAAGTATTATACTCGTATCTTTGTGGAATTAATCACACATCACCGGTATGAATAAAATCATAACAACAGTGTGTATGGCTTTGTGCGGGATATCACTGCCGGCCGTCACTCCGTCGGAAGTCAATGAAGCCGATGCCTCAGGTTATCTGGCGCGTGCCGTCGCTATGTACAGCGATGGAAATTACAACGGTTGTCTCGATCAGTTATCGTATCTGACTACCTTTCAGCTCACTCCCGCTCAACAATGCAGTCATCTTTATTATGAGGCGATGGCTACCCTGATGTCGGGCGATGATGAGGCTTTGGAGTTGTTGCGTTCCTATGCTGCGCGTTATCCGCAGTCGGCGGAAATGCCACGGATACATGTGGCTATGGGCGATTATTATTACTCTCGTTCCAATTATGAGGATGCGTTGCGTGAATATAGATTAATAGCGCAGAAGTCTCTGACTTCACCTCAGCGGCAGGAGACGGCTATGCACAGAGGGTATTGTGAGTTTGAGGTGGGTGACAGGGAGATGGCAAAGACTATTTTTACCGATTTGCTCGCTGATGATAAATATCGCAGTCAGTCCTGCTACTATCTGGGTTATATGTCGTTTGGCGATGGCGATATGAATGAGGCTAAACGGTATTTCATGCAGGTGAAGGATGATGCCGGGTCGCAACTTAACTCTCATGTGTATCTGGCGCAGATATTTAATGGTGAACATAATGTCGACAAAGCTCTTGAGGAGGCTTATGCCGCGTTGAGGTTGTCGTGCAGCGATGCTGACCGCGCCGAGATGTATCGTATAGCGGGTGAATCGCTCTATACTTTGGGTGACCGTGAGTCGGCAAAGATGTATCTGGAAAAATATGTGGATTCGACTGCCGAGCCGCTTGCCTCGGCGTGTTACGCTTTCGGGGAGTGTCTTATGGCTGAAGGTCGATATTCTGATGCCGCAGAGCTGTTCCGTAAAAGTTGCCGCTATGATGATGTGATGGGTCAGAATTCCTATTATAATCTGGGGCTGTGTTATCTGCAGACGGGTAATGAGGAGATGGCTGTGCTCGCCTTTCAGAAAGCCTCCGACATGACGCACGATGCGCGCATTAGCGAACCTGCTCTCTATAATTATATAGCTTTGTGCGAGTCTGGTCATAAAGTACCATTCGGGACGCTGACGCAGCTGTGTGAAAAATTTCTGAAGCGCTATCCTCGGTCAGCCCTCAGTGATAATGTGCGTAGGACTTTGGGCACCGCTTATATGCAGGAGACAGATTATGATAACGCATTGCGCCATCTTGAGAAAGTGAGCAAGCACACAGCCGGGACCCGTGAGGCTCTACTGTATGCGTTGTATGCAAGAGGTCGTTCGCTCACCCTATCGGGGCAGTATGACGATGCGTTGCTGAGTCTTGACAAAGCATTAGCTCAGAATGCTGATAATACGGAAGATAACCGTATCATAAAGGGAAATTGCCGGCTGCTCAAAGCACAGTGTCTGATAGCCGAGGAGGATATCAATGCAGCTGTTCAGGAATTGCTTGCTGCAAGGAGAGAATTGCCGCGCGCCGGTGAAAATTATCGGCTGGCTGAATATCTTCTCGCGCATTGTTACTTCACCGGAGGGGATTATGAGAAAGCTATACCACTGTATGAAAGTGTGGCAAAGACTTGTGGTGATAACAAGGAGATGGAGGCGGATTGTTATGTCCGTATAGCCGACGGATATCATTATCTTCGTGATTTCGCTCAGGCTGAAAAGTATTATGATAAATCTGAAGCGACCTATAAACCATCGGCGGATTATGCTTTGTGGCGCAAGGTGCAGATAAAGAGCGCCGGTAAGAACAGTAGTGTGATGATGAAGGAGTCAGACCGACTCATACGTGAATATCCGTCGTCAATATATGCTTATCGGGCTATGGCTATGCAGGCTGATGTTCATATAGCCGCCGGTGACAATGCGAAGGCTCTTGCCATTTATGATAAAATCACGGTGTCGGCTCCAGAGTCGGCTGAAGGACGCAAGGCGCTTCTGTCTAAAGCATTGTTGCTCGGGAATATGGGAAAGACAGATGAGGCGATACGTGCATACCGCAGTGTGGTTACCGATTATCCGACATCCTCGGAGGCGCGTGTGGCGGTGGATGATTTGAGGCGTATATATGCCGAACGTGACGGGCTCGATGAATTTGTGGCGTTTCTCAATTCGGTGCCGTCAGCTCCGAAATTGAATGTAAGTGAGATAGAAGAGGCTGCTTTCAAGGCTGCAGAGACTGCCTACATTGATAATCAGGATATATCCCGTATGAAAAATTATCTCGCCAGATTTTCAGGAGGAGTTTATGAAGTGCAGGCTTTATATTATGTATGCGATTATGCTTACGAGCATCGTGATAATGCTCTCGCTCTTGATGCCGCGCGTCAGCTTGTGTCACGTTACCCCGACAGTGAATATGCCGAAGTGGCTTTGCAGATTAAAGCGGAGTTGGAAAGCGATGCCAAAGATTATGCCGAGGCATTGCGGTCATATTTGCGTCTGGAAGATAAGGCCACTACTCCGTCTACTATGGCGGTGGCCCGTCGCGGAATTATGCTTACGGCATACCGGACAGGGGAGTATCCGACAGTACTTAAGGCTACTGACCGTCTGCTAAATGGCGCCACCGATGCAGTGGTGGGTGCTGACGAGATAAACTTTTATCGGGCAGAGGCACTGGCGGCTCTCGGTTATCCGGACAGAGCTTGTGATTTATGGTCGGCTCTGACGAAATCGAAAACAGATGATGTGGGGATAATGAGTAAGATTCGTCTCGGCGAGACCCTGCTTATGAAGGGAGATGCCGATAGCGCCCGGGATATAGCGTCGGAGGTGGTGAGCGAAGGCTCTGACAATAATTATTGGCTTGCTCGTGCGTATCTGCTTCTGAGCGATGCTCTGCGAGCCAAGGGTGAGATATTTGATGCCGATGAATATCTGCGTCTGTTGCGTGAGAATTATCCTGCTGCCGATGACGAAGATGATATACCTAACAGAATTTCTTCACGATTAGCGTTATGAAAAGAAATTATATGAAGTGTGGTTTGACAGCCGTAATAATAGCCGTGAGTGCTGCGGTACTCCACGGACAGAATCTCAAAAAAGAGATTACGGTGGTGCATGATTACGAACCTGAATATATTACGCCTGCACCTTTGAGCATAGCTCCGGGTCAGGTGAAACGTGCCGATACACTGGAAAATCTCGCAGCTACATACCGTAAGTTAAATCTTCCGCCTACATCAATGCTGACACAATTACGTCCGTCGGCTATCGGTGATACGCTTTTTGACTCATCTTTGCGTGGCTACGCTTCGCTCGCGTTTATGGTACGCTATAATTTAGCTGTTTCAGCCGGGTATAAGTTTTTGGATACTGACCGCGTAAGGCTTAACGCATGGCTGCAGTATGACGGTAAGGCATATAAGGCTGACAGAGTCAACGGTATATTACGCAGTAATTCGGGTGCATTGGGTGTGCAGGTGCGTTATGCTGCCGGAAAAAACTCGATGATAGATGCTTCGGTCGCTTATAATTTTATCCGTAGGAATAAGGTGCAGTCAGAATATGTCGGATTAGATGATGCTGTCATCAACCGATGGTTTGATACGGATGCACATAAGTTGAATTTCAGCGGATTGTGGTCAGCTACTTCAAATAAGTGGAGTTATGGTGCCGGCATAGATTATCAATGGTCGCAATTGCCTGATGCCGTGGCGGCAGGCGGTGATATCAATGTTAAAGGTGCTTCCGCTAATGAAAACGAACTCGGAATTAGGGCTTATGGCGCTTACGGTACGGGTGATAATTCTGAAGTGAGAGTGGGGGCACGATGGAAATATTATTCCACGGCTGTGGATTGGTTTGATGATTCGCGTTCGGAACTGGAAATCAATCCGGTTTATACAGGTACAGTCGATAAGGTAGATCTCCGGCTCGGTATCAGACTCAATGCCGTATTCGGCGGCGACAGCAAGGTGCTGGTAGCTCCGGATGTCAATGTCACATGGCACACTGGCGATTATGTCAAGCTGTATCTGGAGGCTGACGGCAAGGTGTTGAACAATAATATGACCACGTGTTATTACAGAGCACCTTATACTGAACTTGCCTATACCGGTGGATTTACCTCGATGCCTATTGATTTGAAAGCCGGTGTGGTGTATGGTCCGCGTGACGGAGTCAGATTTGAGCTGTTTGGCGGCTATATGACATCGGGCAACATGCTTATGCCATTGACATATGAATCGGGTTACGAAAATCATGGATTCGTATCACCTGTGACATGGCAGAAAATAGATATACAAGGCTGGTATACCGGAGTTAAAGCGGGATACAATTACCGGCATCTGGTGGATGTGGCGGCTGATTACAGAATATCGCCTCAGGATATGAACCGGGGGTGGATTTATAATACAGACCGTGCACGGCATTGTCTTGACCTAAGAGTACTTGTGACACCGATAAAAAGTGTTGATTTTACGGCTGGATGGAATCTGCGTGCCGACCGTGCAGTGGCAATGGCGAGATTTGAACCGGAAACATCGTCTGTGACATACAGCCTGAAAGGACTCGGTGCGGTAAGTGATGTATATATCAAAGTTCTTTATCGTATAGATGATAACTGGAGCGTAATGGCTCAAGGGAGCAATCTGCTCAATCATAAGTATGATTTGATAGGAAACCTGCCTGCACAGGGTGTGACCGGTCTGGTGGGGTTTTCATATAAATTCTAAATAAAACACACAGATGTCAATAGAAAATACCGAAGCTGACAGCGTAGTGATAATACCTACGTATAACGAGCGAGAAAATATATCCGATATAATCGATGCAGTGTTAAGGCAGCCACTCGCCTTGCATCTACTTATCATTGATGACGGTTCGCCCGACGGGACTGCTGCCATAGTCCGTGAGAAGATGAAGCAGTATCCGGGCAAAGTGTATCTGGTGGAACGCCGGGGTAAACTCGGGCTCGGTACCGCATATATAGCCGGATTCAAGTGGGCTTTGGAACACGGTTATGAATATATATTTGAGATGGATGCGGACTTCTCGCATAATCCTGCTGACCTTCCGGCGCTTTACAAGGCTTGTGCCTGTGAGGGATATGATGTGGCGGTGGGTTCGCGTTACATTACAGGAGTCAATGTGGTCAACTGGCCCATGGGGCGTGTGCTTATGTCATATTATGCATCGGCGTATGTAAGGCTTGTGACACGCATGAAGGTGCGTGACACTACGGCAGGATTTGTGTGCTACACCCGTAGGGTACTGTCAACCATTGACCTGGATAAAATTCATTTCAAAGGCTATGCGTTTCAGATAGAAATGAAATTTACGGCATTGAAATGCGGATTCAGGATAAAAGAGGTGCCGATAGTGTTTGTAAACCGTGTGCTCGGGACAAGCAAGATGTCAAGCGGAATATTCGGAGAGGCAGTGCTGGGTGTGGTTCGGTTAAAGGTAGGAAGCTGGTTTAAGAAATATCCCCGATATGTCAAGCAATAATAATGTTATGCAGACAGACATACTGATTCATAATGTAGAGATAGTCAATGAAGGACGAGCGGTGCGCGGATACGTGACCGTGTCTGCCGGGATGATAACCGAGGTGGGTGAAGGGGATGCTCCCGAGGTATTGATGTCATGTGGTGAGGTGATTGACGGCAGGGGCAGATTGCTTTTACCCGGAGTAATAGATACGCATGTGCATTTCCGCGATCCGGGTCTTACCCATAAAGCCGATATGGCTACAGAAAGCCGTGCCGGAGTGGCGGGAGGTGTGACCTCGTTTATAGATATGCCTAATACCAAGCCGCCCACGGTGAGTGTGGCTGAGGTGGAGAATAAAATGCGTCGGGCTGCTGATGTGTCAGCGGCAAATTATGCTTTTTTTATAGGTGCTACCGATAAAAATATCGATGAACTTAAGCGCGCTGACTATTCGCGTATTGCAGGTGTGAAGTTGTTTATGGGGTCGTCGACGGGCAATATGCTTGTTGATGATGATTCAATGATGCGCCGGTTGTTTGCCGAGGTGCCGGCTCTGATAGCCGTGCATGCCGAGGACGAGGCGCTTCTGCGAAGTAACCGCGAGGCTGTGACAGCACGTTACGGTGAGGATTTGCCCATGGAATTTCATCCGGTGATACGTAATCATAAAGTGTGCCTAACAGCATCACGCAAGGCTGTGGAATTAGCTCGGGAATATGATGCGAGGCTTCATGTACTGCACGTGTCTACAGCTGATGAGTTGCAGCTTTTTACCCCCGGATCGGTAGCGGGTAAGCGGATTACAGCCGAGACATGTCCGCAATATCTGGCTCTGAGTGATGAACAGTACGGTATGCTGGGGTCACGGATGAAATGCAATCCTGCTATCAAACGTCCGGCTGACCGCGATGCGTTGCGCGAAGCGGTGAGAATCGGACTTATAGATACGATAGCCACTGACCATGCCCCTCATCTGCTTGAGGAAAAACGTGGCACGGCGCTTACCGCTGTTTCGGGTATGCCGCTGATACAGTTCTCGCTTACGCTTATGATACAGATGGTGCAAGAGGGAATATTCAGTATGACCGATGTGGTGGAAAAAATGTGCCATAATCCTGCGCGTGTATATGGTATAGACCGCCGAGGATTTATCCGCAAGGGTTATTATGCCGATATGGTGCTTGTGAATCCGGACTGTGAACCGTATACTATAACTGACAGTTGGGTGCTTAGTCGTTGCGGTTGGACACCTCTTGACGGACTCAGCGTAGGCAATAAGGTGGATATGACTATGGTAAACGGAAAAGTAGTGTATCGCCACGGAGTACTGTTCGATATTCCCGGAGCCGCGATGGAGCTTAAATTTGTAAATATGCGGTGAAAATCCTAAATTTGTATGAACTAAACGAAATAATAATCAATCAATATATCACATCTTCAATAAAATGACCATGAAAACAGCTATCAGTGCTATCGTTTTGCTATTGGCTGCTGTAGCCACCGGTCAGAAACCGGAATGGCAGACTATAGAGGCATTTCGTGACGGACAGATTCCATCGCATGCTCTCGTTGTCCCTTACAAAACCAATGATATTAAAGCGGTGTCGGCAATGGAATATGACAAATCGCCATACTATCAGTCGCTTAATGGTAAATGGAAATTTCACTGGACCAAAAATGTGGCAAATCGCCCGCAGGGATTTCAGGAACCGGCATTCGATGTATCGGCTTGGGATGAAATAAATGTGCCGGGCAACTGGGAACGTCAGGGTTATGGAACCACCGTTTATGTAAATACTACTTACGAGTTCGATACTCCGTGGGCAAACTTCAAGAAAGATGCCCCGAATGTACCGGAAGAAACTAATGAAGTGGGTTCGTACCGCCGTACGTTTACCGTGCCGGCATCATGGCAGGGACGACGTGTGGTGCTATGTATAGAAGGCGCGATATCGTTTTATTACGCTTGGATTAACGGTAAATATATCGGTTGCAATCAGGATTCGAAGACGGCAGCCGAATGGGATATAACCGATTTGCTTACAGAGGGTGACAATACAATAGCACTTGAGATATACCGCTGGTCGGCAGGTGCTTATTTTGAATGTCAGGATTTCTGGCGTCTGAGCGGTGTGGAACGTGATGTATATCTCTACTCCACTCCTGATACATACATATCGGATTTCACTGTGCGTTCTCCCCTCGATAAGGAGTACAAGGATGGTATTCTGGATATAGATATCGATGTGGCTAATCTGCCTGCTGCTCCGGCTAAGAAGGCTAAAAAGTCAAAGAAACAGGTAGTCAATCCTATGTCAGTGAGTTACACGCTGTATGATGCAGACGGCAAGCCCGTGACTTCAGGCGATGCCGAGGCTAAAGCTGACTTGCGCTTCAATACCGTGATAGCTCCGGTTAATCATTGGAGTGCCGAATCACCTTATCTTTACACACTGCTCATAAATCTCAAAGATGGCGAGGGGAAAGTGATAGAAACAGTAGGGTGCAATGTCGGTTTCCGTACAAGTGAAGTGAAGGATGGTCTGTATCTGCTAAATGGACAGCCTATTAAGGTGAAGGGTGTAAACCGTCACGCACATTCGCAGATGGGACGTACCGTGCCCCGCGAACTTGCGCTTAAGGATATAGAGCTTCTTAAAAAGAACAATATAAATACAGTGCGTAATTGCCATTATCCGCAGGACCGCTATTGGTATTATCTATGTGACAAATATGGTATCTATGTGATTGATGAGGCTAATGCCGAGTCACATGGTTATGGCTATGATGATGCCTCGCTGGCTAAACGTCCCGAGTGGATTCCGGCGGTTATCGACCGTGAACGCCGTATGTATGAAAAGTCAAAAAATTCTCCTTCGGTTGTGTTTTACTCACTCGGTAACGAATGTGGCAACGGTATAGTTTTTGAGGAAGCTTACAAGTATATGAAGATGCTTGATACGGGTCGTCCGATTCAGTACGAACGTACACTCGAGGATTGGAATTCCGATTTGTATGCCCACATGTACCGTTCGCATGCCGAGGTGGAGAAATATGGCAAGGATTCCACTATGGTACGCCCGTATGTGCTGTGTGAATATGCCCATGCCATGGGTAACAGTGTGGGTGGTCTGCAAGACTATTGGGATATCTTTGAAGCTTATCCCAAGTTGCAGGGTGGCTGCATCTGGGACTGGGTGGACCAGGGTTTTGAGGAAACCAATGCTCAGGGACGTAAGTTCTGGGCTTATGGTGGTGATTACGGTCCAGAAAATGTACCGTCGGACAATTCATTCCTTTGCAATGGTCTGATAGCAGCTGACCGTACCCCTCACCCGGCGCTCAATGAGGTAAAGAAGGTGTACCAGAATATCAAGTGCAAACTTGTAGACCCTGCTACTCTTACAGTGGCGGTGAAAAACTGGTTTGACTTTACCAATCTTAATCAGTACACGCTTACATGGAAGGTAACCACGGCTTGTGGCAAAGAGCTGCAGTCAGGAGTCAAGACTGTGTCTGCCAAGCCATACGAGACAGTCAATGTAAGTCTTGGTAATTATACCCCCGGCGCAGAGCCGGCTTATTTAGACCTCAGTTGGACACCTAAAGCCGATGCACCGTTTGTGAGCCATGAATATGAGGTGGCTTATGACCAGTTTGCACTGCCGTATGTAGCTGAAGCTACCAAGAACGTGAAGAATGCAAAAACTAAACGCAAGGGAGATACCTATACGGCTCAAGGCGTCTCATATACCGTTAATCCGGCTACAGGCGAACTTACATCTGTGGTCATGGATGGCAGAGAACTCCTCGCTACACCAATGTACCTGACACTCTATCGCGTGGCTACTGAGAATGATTTGTCATGGGCTGGAAAAGACCGCCTGTGGAAAGAAGAAGGTATAGACAGCATCACTCCTAAAGTGACTTCACTGAAACTTAAGGATAATGTGCTTAAAGCGGTGACTGAAATATATGGTCGCAAAGGGAATATCCTCGGTAACGCCGAATTCAATTATTCGGTAAATACCGACGGAGTGTTGGCGGTCAACTGCAAGTTTGTCCCCGATACCGCCGCTATAAAGAATATGCCGCGTGTGGGTCTTACTTTCCGTACAGAAGAGGTCAACGCTCCTACCGTGACTTATGTGGGTCGTGGCGTGGAATCATATGCTGACCGTACTTCAGCCGGCAGGATTGGCAAATACACGGTGAGACCTGTGGATAATTTCCACATATATGTGAAGCCTTCGGAAGCGGGCAATCATATGGATACACGTATGGTGAAACTCGATGGTGCCGGTGTGAAGATTTATTCTGATGCTCCGTTCCAGTTCAGTGTGTATCCTTACAGTGACGCGGAGGTTACTAAAGCTCTGCATACGGGTGACCTCGTGCCTGATGACAAGGTGACAGTGCATATCGATGCCGCCCAGACAGGTGTGGGTACGGCTACCTGCGGTCCGGATGTACTCGATAAGTATTATCTGCCTATCGAGCCGTATGACTTTACGTTCTATTTCGCTCCTCAAAAATAATCAGTATTCAATCAAATACCCGACCGCCCCACAGAATAGACCGATTGGGGCGGTCGTTTTTACCTTAAAAATAAAGTTATGACCGACCAGCTTACACGAAAAGATTTCGAAATAATGGCTCCCGTAGGGAGCTATGAATCACTATATGCGGCTATAGATGCAGGCGCTGACGCTGTGTATTTCGGAGTGGAGGGATTGAATATGCGTGCCCGTTCATCGGTCAACTTCACACTTGATGATTTGCATAATATAGCCCGTGTGTGTGATGAGCATGGGGTGAAATCGTATCTGACGGTCAATACTATAATGTTTGACGATGATATTCCTACATGCCATGCCATAATCGATGCGGTCAAGCAGGCTGGTGTGTCGGCTATTATAGCTTCGGATATCGCTGCTATAAGTTATGCGCGTAAGGTGGGTGTGGAAGTGCACATATCCACTCAGGTCAATGTTACCAATATCGAGGCTGTACGGTTCTATGCACAGTATGCCGATGTCATGGTGCTGGCGCGCGAAGTGGACATGGAGCGTGTGGCTGCTATTTACCGTGCCATAAAGGAGGAAAATATCTGCGGACCGTCGGGGCGTCAGGTAAGGATAGAGATGTTTTGTCACGGGGCACTGTGCATGGCAGTGTCAGGAAAGTGTTATCTGAGTCTGCACCAGATGAATTCGAGTGCAAACCGCGGAGCATGTACCCAGATATGCCGTCGTGGTTATGAGGTGACTGATTTGGAGACTGGCGATAGCCTGAATGTGGATAACAAGTATATAATGTCACCGAAGGATTTGAAAACCATTCATTTTCTCAACAAGATGATTGATGCCGGAGTGCGGGTGTTCAAAATCGAGGGGCGTGCCCGTGGTCCGGAATATGTGCGGGTGGCTGTGGAGTGCTATTCGCAGGCTATAGAGTCAATATGTCAGGGAGATTATACGGATGAAAAGATAGCTTTCTGGGATTCTCAATTGGAGAAGATATTTAACCGTGGGTTCTGGAACGGATACTATCTGGGGCAGCGTCTTGGCGAATGGTCATCGAAATATGGTTCGTCAGCTACGCGGGTTAAGTGTTATGCGGCCAAAGGTGTGCGATATTTTTCGAATATCGGTGTGGCTGAGTTTTATGTGGAAAGCGGTGAGGTGCATGTGGGGGATGAAGTAGTAATAACCGGACCCACTACGGGTGCTCTTATTCTTACTGTCGATGAACTAAGGGTGGACTTGAAGAGTGTGCCGGTGGCGCGTAAAGGCGAGAGTTTCTCAATGAAGGTACCGCAGAAGATTCGTCCCTCGGACCGACTGTATGTGTGGGAAGACACCGGAATAAAAAAACAGGTTGATTGACAACCTGTTTTTTTGTATATATAAGAAGTAAAGTAATCAGAGGGTGACCCGTAGTGTGTAATTACCTGCTTTGAGCAGATATATGCCGCGTGATTTCATCTGATATCGGTAAACACCCGGAGCGACGTTTTCCTGAACTATCATTTCGCCCAAAATAGTGAATATTCTGACATTGGTAGGCTCTGTCACAGCGATATATATGTAGCCGTCGGCTACTGTGGCTGTGACTTTATCGCTGTTATCCGGATTCTGTGGCATAACTATGCCGGGCATACGGTCCACTTCTTCAAGTGAACGCGGAGCGGCATATATTACGGCTGCTGTAAGTGAAAGCAGACAGAAAATCAGGTATTTGCGAAAATTTGACATCAAATGATTTATACAATATCAAGCAAATATAGTATAAATAATCCGATTGTCAAGTATTTCTGTCACAAAATTTGTAAAAACTTTGTATTTTTGTATTTGTCAAGAGTGACAACATTTTGATTAAACAAAAAAGTGCTTCAAACTTGAAGAATCGCCAACTCTGAAAGAAAGTACATCGAAGCACAGGTTGAATAGTCCGTAAGAAATATGGGCTGTCTGTCTGTGTGTATGTACAAGCGTTTGGCGATGCTTTCAGGTTTACATAGATGACAGCCCACTTTTTATATAACAAGTCTCCGATATCTGGCTGTCTGAGGGGATAAAAAAGACTTATGAGGATTATCAAGATTTTAGTGGTGTCGGTATTGTTACTGGTTTCATGTTCGGAAGAGGATAGTAATCGCTTCGATGAATTTACCGACAGTAGTTATGTGGAAATGTGTGAAGACAAGTCAACCACCGTTGGATTATCTGTTGATGATGAGGACGGTGACGCGGATTCAGCTATGGCAGGACTGCTTGTGTTCGGGCTGTTTTTGGTTATGTTTTAGTAAACGGAGTGTAAAGAGCCGGTTCATGGTGTGATGAGCCGGAGGGATTGTGCCGGGGTAAGGTTGGTGCGGGGATGGTGCCAGTCAGCCCAAAGGTGTGTCATAGGGATAAGGACAAAAGGGCGCAAGTGCATGCGTGGATGTGGTAGTGTGAGATGAGGTGTGTGAAGTGTAATGTTGTCTACGGCTATCAGGTCGATATCGACGGGTCGGTCGCAGTACGTGCCGTCCGGATTACGGTGAGGCGCACCGCTGCCTATAGTGTGTTCGATGTCAAGTAGTTCACGGAGCAGTGTTTCCGGAGATAGTGAGGTGTGGATTGTGATGCCGATGTTGGCGAAGTCATTGGGAGAATCATAGCCCCAAGGTGAGGAGTATATGACTGCGGAGCGGTGGGCTGTGACAAGCATGCGTGCTTCAATGGCAGCGACCGCCGCATCTATATAGTGCAGGCGGTCGCCGATATTGGAGCCTATGTTGATATATGCTTTAGCCAATTAGAGTGTTTTCTTTACTTCAACTTCTTCGAAGCATTCGATGATGTCGCCTTCTTGAACGTCGTTGTAACCGTTGATGTTCAAGCCGCAGTCATAGCCTGATACAACTTCTTTAACGTCGTCCTTGAAGCGCTTGAGTGAGCCGAGGTCGCCGGTGTAGCGTACGATACCGTCACGGATAAGACGAATCTTGCCGGAGCGTTTGATGCGTCCTTCACGCACTATACAGCCTGCCACGGTACCGACGCGCGATATGCGGTAAGTCTGAAGTACTTCGGCGGTACCGAGCACTTCTTCCTTGAGGTCGGGGGCGAGCATACCTTCCATGGCATCCTTGACTTCTTCGATAGCCTGATAGATGACAGAGTAAAGTCGGATTTCGACTCCGTCGCGCTCGGCGGCACGGCGTGCGGCGAGCGAGGGACGTACCTGGAAGCCGATGATGATGGCGTCAGAGGCAGCAGCAAGTGTGACGTCGCTTTCGGATATCTCACCCACGGCTTTATGGAGCACGTTGATTTGTATTTCTTCGGTAGACAGTTTGATAAGCGAGTCAGAGAGCGCTTCAATAGAGCCGTCAACGTCACCTTTGACGATGATGTTGAGTTCCTGGAAGTTGCCTATTGCACGGCGGCGACCGATGTCGTCAAGGGTGAGTATCTTCTTGGTGCGGTAACCGAGTTCGCGCTGGAGTTGTTCGCGTTTGGTGGCTATTTCTTTAGCTTCGTGCTCGTCCATCACGTTAAAGGTATCACCTGCGGTGGGTGCGCCGTTAAGTCCGAGGATGAGAGCCGGAGTGGCGGGACCTGCCGATGTGATGCGCTGGTTACGTTCGTTGAACATTGCCTTGATTTTGCCGTAATGTGTTCCGGCGAGGATGAAGTCGCCCACGTTTAGCGTACCGTTCTGCACAAGTACTGTGGCTACGTAACCGCGACCTTTGTCAAGTGATGACTCTATGATGGAGCCTGTGGCACGACGGTTGGGGTTAGCTTTGAGTTCGAGCATTTCGGCTTCGAGCAGCACTTTCTC
>CAMWPX010000035.1 GCA_947176205.1 uncultured Porphyromonadaceae bacterium | reverse complement strand
TAAATATTATGACTAAAATAAACATTGGTTTTGTATTACCGGCTTATCTTCAAGGTGGAGCTGAAAAAGTCATAGATACAATAGTGACTGAACTCAACCAAAGTCAAAAATACAATTTTGTATTAATAGCAGCATCATATTCTGATGAGTCTATTAAAAGAGCAAAAAATATAGGTTTCAAAGTCATACAACTATCTGACCCAAAAAAATTCACAGCAGAATGCACAACAATTGAAGTGATTGACATCATTAATTCACTCAAAATAGACACTCTTATTATGTCTGTGGTTCCTTTAACAAAGCTCAATTTATTAAAACAAAACATTCCTGAATCCACAAAAATTATATTTCATCTGCATAGCAAAATTCTTTGGGAAGTTATCGCTAAATTAGCTATTAGCAAAGGGATTGTCCTTAGAAAGAACTCTAAGTGGGCATATATCAAATGGTTAGTACTCAAATACGGGAAGGAACGTTTTTTGAAAGTATACACGCACCGATACACACGCAGATATAAACATATAATCAAACATGTTGATTATTTTTGGGTATTATGCGAACAGTATCGTAAAGAAACCCTAGACCTATTATCACGCAACCTCCTACAAAAGTATATACATAAAATCATCGCCATAAACAACCCTATAGATTACAAATTTTTCAAACAAAATACTCAAGACAAAGAGTCTAAAGAAATTATTTATTGTGGACGACTTGGATATGAAGATAAACGAGTAGACCGACTATTAAACATTTGGTCTAAAATCGAACATAAAGTCCCAGATTGGAAACTCAAAATCATAGGTGACGGAAAAGAAAAGTATAATTTAATCCATCAATCAAAGAAACTTGGTCTTAAACAAGTAGAATTTATTAATTATTCTCCCGATCCACGAATACACTACTCAAGTGCAACTATATTATGCCTCACTTCAACGTTTGAAGGTTGGCCAATGGTATTGATTGAAGCTTTAGCTCAAAAGGTAATTCCAATCGCATTTGCATGTAGCGCAGGTGTAACTGAAATTCTTTCCAATGGTAGAGGTGTAGCTGTAACCCCTTTTGATGAGGATGAGTATGCTGACAAACTTCACGAACTTATGACTAACGAAAGTCTTAGAAAGACACTTCTACAAAATGCTGAAGGATACGCTGAAACTTTTGATGCACCTATCATTGCAAAAAAATGGGAAGAATATATCTAATGAAATTGTTTCGACATGCTCGCAATAAATGAATATTTGCGGAAAGTCAAAGCACCTGAAGGTATCGTGCACCGGGCTATGCCCGACTTGCACTCTTTGCTTTCCCGCGAATATAATGAAATAGTTGCGATGTGCTCGCAATATTTCATTATATTTGCAGTCTGATTAACGTTAACGCTGATTTATTACCGTTATGCAAAAGAATTTCAAGCGAACTCTCATTACTACAGCTTTACCTTATGCCAATGGTCCGGTGCATATCGGACATCTGGCAGGTGTATATATTCCAGCCGACATCTATGCCCGCTATCTGCGTTCCCGCGGTGACGAAGTGGTGATGATAGGCGGCAGCGATGAGCATGGTGTGCCTATCACTATCAAAGCCCGCAAGGAGGGCGTGACTCCTCAGGATATCGTAGATTGTTATCATGCCATAATCCGTGACTCTATGAAGGAGCTCGGCATTTCATTTGATGTGTATTCACGCACCACTTCCGAACTGCATCGTCAGACGGCTTCAGAGTTTTTCCGTCGCCTGTATGACAACGACCAGTTTGAGAAGCAGACATCCATGCAGCCTTACGATGAGCAGGCAGGACAATTTTTAGCTGACCGTTATGTGACAGGCACATGCCCGCATTGCGGTCATGACGGTGCTTACGGTGACCAGTGCGAGGCTTGCGGCACATCGCTTAACGCTACGGATTTAATCAATCCACGTTCGAGTCTGACCGACGCTCCTGTCACCATGCGCGAGACTTCACACTGGTATCTGCCGCTCAACCGTTGGGAAGATGCTCTGCGCCACTGGATTCTTGACGAGCACACCGAATGGAAAACAAATGTAGCAGGTCAATGCAAATCATGGCTTGACGCCGGGCTGCAACCCAGAGCCGTAAGCCGCGACCTCGACTGGGGTGTTCCGGTACCGGTAGAAGGTGCTGACGGTAAGGTGCTTTATGTATGGTTTGACGCTCCTATCGGCTATATATCCAACACCAAGGAGATTCTGCCCGATTCTTGGGAAAAATGGTGGAAAGACCCTGAAACCCGCATCATAAACTTCATCGGTAAGGACAATATAGTATTTCACTGCATAGTGTTCCCCGCCATGCTTATGGCATACGGCGACGGATTCCAGTTGCCCGACAATGTTCCTGCCAATGAGTTTCTTAACCTTGAAGGTGATAAAATATCCACATCGCGCAACTGGGCCGTGTGGCTCCACGAATATCTCCGTGACTTTCCGGGCAAGCAGGACGTACTCCGTTACGTACTCACAGCCACTGCCCCCGAGACAAAGGACAATGATTTCACATGGGCTGACTTCCAAGCTCGTAACAACAATGAGCTCGTGGCCATATTAGGTAACTTCGTTAACCGAGCCATGATGCTGACCCATAAATATTTCAATGGCATAGTTCCTGAGCCGGGCGAATTTACAGAGGTGGACCGACAGATGTTTGCCGATGTACGCTCAGCCATCAAATCGGTAAGCGAAAGCATAGACACGTTCCACTTCCGCGAGGCACTGCGCTGCGCTATGGATATAGCCCGCACAGGTAATAAATACCTGCAGGAAACCGAGCCGTGGAAAGTGGCTAAAACCGATATGCCTCGCGTAGCCACCGTGCTTTACTGCGCGCTTCAGGTATGCGCCGACATAGCTGTGGTATTCGAACCGTTCCTGCCCTTTATGGCTGAAGACCTAAGTAAAATGCTGCACCTTGAAAGTCGCGACTGGGAAGCCGCCGGCTCTGAAAATCTGCTCCCGGCAGGCACCACACTCGAGCAGCCTCATCTGTTATTTGAAAAAATAGATGATGCAGCTATCGACGCCCAGCTTCAACGCCTTCAGCGCATCAAGGAGGAAAACAAAGTCAATTCGTTCAAAGCCCAGCCGCAAGCTCCAGATGTGGATTTCGACACATTTGCCCGCTCGGATTTGCGCGTAGGCACCGTGCTCGAGTGCGAAAAAGTACCGAAAGCTGACCGCCTGCTGCGTTTCCTCATTGACGACGGGTTACAGAAACGCACCATAGTTTCCGGTATAGCCAAGTATTATAAGCCCGAGGAACTCATAGGCAAGCAGGTATGCTTCATTGCCAATCTGCCTCCACGCAAGCTCAAGGGTATCATATCTCAGGGTATGATTCTTTCAGCTGAAAATGCCGATGGCTCGTTGGTGGTAATAGGTCCTTCGGCGCCTGTAGTGCCCGGCGCTCAAGTTAAGTAACTATAACATATTCAAGTACTGACGTGAACACATCTCAACCCAAGATATTGCTAATCTACACCGGGGGCACAATCGGTATGATTGAAAATCCCGCCACCGGCTCACTGCAACCGTTCGATTTCACACATCTCATTGACAATGTGCCGAAAATCAGACTGCTCAACTATGTGATTGACAATATCTCATTTGACGAGCCCATTGATTCGAGCGACATGGATCCCACACATTGGGTGACCATAGCCAAAGCCATTGGAGACAATTATGACAAATATGACGGTTTCGTGGTGCTTCACGGTACCGACACAATGGCTTATACGGCTTCCGCCTTGTCATTCATGCTTGAGAACCTGCGTAAACCGGTCATCATCACCGGCTCGCAGCTGCCTATAGGCGAGGTGAGAACCGATGGAGAGGAAAACCTCATCACCGCCATACAGATAGCCGCGGCTACTGACCGCTACGGCGCCCCCATGGTACAGGAAGTAGCCATACTTTTTGAAAACTACCTCTGGCGAGGCAACCGTGCCACGAAGCGCTCAGCCGATAACTTCAATGCGTTCAAAAGTCACAACTATCCCGAACTCGCCAAAATAGGACTTGGCATAAACTTTCACGAGGACGCTCTTTTGCGATTGCCTTACAACGGACGCCAGCTGAAAGTACACACCAAGCTTGACACTTCAGTAATAATAATCGACCTCTTTCCCGGACTCGATGAGCGTACCCTCCGCCATCAGCTCTCGGCTCCCGGCATCAAGGGTGTGGTTTTACGCACCTATGGAGCCGGTAACGCACCCACCGCATCATGGTTTACCCAAGCTGTGAAAGACGCCGTGGATGCGGGTAAAATAGTGCTGAATGTAACACAATGTGTCAACGGAAGCATCCAGCCACGATATGTTACAGGACACGCCCTCGCAGCCACTGGAATAATATCGGGCAGAGATATTACAGCCGAAGCAGCGCTGACCAAAATGATGTTTCTTCTCGGAGCCGGCATATCGGAATCTGAAATACGCACACGCCTGACACACTCCCTATGCGGAGAAATGACCGAGGCTAACCCTGTCCAATAAACATCACTATGGCTACAGAATCAACAGAAAAACAGGATTTGTCATACATACGTCCCGCAGTCCTTGACTTTGACGATGTGGCAAAAGCCGTGCCCAAACTTAAAGGTCACAGAAAACTTGTGGAACGGGTATTCCGCTGGCTATCGATAGATAAAGTCAACAAACTGCATACTGACAACTATCACACTCCCGGCATACCGTTTACCGACGGGCTGCTGCATGACCTTGATATAACGCTGCGCGTAGACGGTGAGGAAAATCTATCTCTATTTCCCGAAGGAGCCTTCATAACAGTAAGCAATCACCCTTTCGGAGCACTTGACGGCATATCACTTATAAATCTGGTAGGACATCACCGTAACGACTTCAAAGTGATGGTCAACATGATTCTGAATCAAATCACCGCCATGCGCCAGAATTTCATAGCTGTAGATGCGCTCGCATCCAGTGACCCCAAGAAAAAAGCGGTATCGATGCAAGGCATCAAACAAGCCATTATGCATGTGCGCCGCGGACATCCCATCGGGTTCTTCCCCGCAGGTGCAGTATCGAAGATGAATCTACGCGGTCATCTTGAAGACCGCCAGTGGCAAACGTCAATCATACGACTCATCATGCAACTCGGAGTGCCGGTCATACCGATATACTTCCACGGACGTAACTCACGCTGGTTCAACTTTCTTGGATTGATTTCATGGAAATTGCGTACCATGCGTCTTCCTGCCGAAGTGTTCCGACGCAAACACTCTACAATCCATATTTCTGTGGGCTCACCGCTGATGCCAGATGAAATAAAAGCTCACAGCGAATCGGTGGAAATGCTCGGCGAATTTCTGAAAAAAACCACCTACAGCCTAAGTTCATGCAAATAAATCTTTCCTCCGACTTATCGCCTGAAACTCAGCAAGCGAAAATGCGTTTCGGCATCGTAGGCAATGCTCCGGCGCTAATAGCAGCCATCAACCGTGCCATACAGGTAGCTCCGATTGACCTGTCGGTACTCGTGACCGGCGAAAGCGGCACCGGAAAAGAATTTTTTCCGAAAATCATCCATGCTTACAGTCCGAGAAAGCACTCGCGCTACATAGCCGTAAACTGCGGAGCTATCCCGGAAGGCACAATCGACTCAGAACTGTTCGGACATGAAAAAGGCTCGTTTACCGGTGCGGTTGCTGCCCGAAAAGGTTATTTCGAAGAAGCCGATGGAGGAACGATTTTTCTTGATGAAGTAGCCGAACTACCGCTCACCACACAAGCGCGACTGCTGCGCGTACTCGAAACGGGGGAATTTCTCAAAGTAGGCTCATCAACCGTACAGAAAACCAACATACGCATTGTCGCCGCTACAAATGTCAATCTGCTTGAAGCCATAGCCCGGGGACAATTCCGTGAAGACCTGTATTACCGCCTGTCAACCGTACAGATACATGTACCCGCCCTACGTGACCGCGGCAATGACATATTACTGCTGTCACGAAAATTCGCCTCGGATTTCTCGGAACGTTACACCATGCCTCCGGTCACATTTGATGATGCCGCCCGGTCAGCCATGCTTCATTACCGCTGGCCCGGCAATGTCCGGCAATTAAAGAATATCGTGGAACAGGTAGCCCTGTTTGACGCCGGAAAAACTATCACAGCAGCGGATATGCTGCCTTATCTGCCGGAAGCAACCATGTCATACACTCCAGCCACTGCGCGAACTTCGCACTCTTACGAAAGCGAGCGTGAACTGCTGTTCAACATGATATTCCGTCTGCAAGCCGAAATAGACTTGCTGAAGAAAAACGCGGCAGAACAGACCGCATCCCATACAACACTAAAGTGCATACCAGCCGATACCATCGAACATCCCATAAGCACTTCATTAGTCAAGTATACCCCTGAGCCTATGGAATTAATGGCTGACACACGTAAAACTCACGAAGTCACCCTTGAGGACACCGAGCGCGAAGCTATACGTAAAGCCTTGGAAGACAATGGCGGTAAACGTAAAGCGGCAGCTCGTCAGCTAAAAATATCTGAACGCACACTTTACCGTAAAATCAAAGAATACGGTCTGGAATAAGCAGCCGCACGCCCCATCATCACATCAGGTATAATTCCATGAAACGACAGTAGAAAAAACTGCCGCAAAATGATTGTGGATTAGAAAATTATAATTACCTTTGCAGTCGCATTGACCTCAAGCCACGGCTTATGGTCGTGACTGAAATCAAAGCACTTTTTGTAATTAACCTATTTATTAACTTATTAAATGACTGAAGAATTAAAAAATTCGCCAATCGCCGATTTCGATTGGGACGCCTATGAGAAAGGTGAAACTCAAGGCGAAAAGACTCGTGAAGAGCTTACCAAAACTTACGACGAGTCACTTAACACCGTCAAAGACAAAGATGTAATCGAAGGTACCATCATCGCACTCAACAAACGTGAAGCTGTGGTTAACATCGGATACAAGAGCGACGGTATCATACCTATGAATGAATTCCGCTACAACCCCGACATCAAAGTGGGTGACAAAGTAGAGGTGTTCATCGAAAATCAGGAAGACAAAAAAGGCCAGCTTATCCTGTCACACCGCAAAGCACGTGCCGCACGTTCATGGGAACGCGTTAACGAAGCTTTGGAAAACGACGAAATCATCAAGGGCTACATCAAGTGCCGTACAAAGGGCGGTATGATTGTAGATGTATTCGGCATCGAAGCATTCCTCCCCGGCTCACAAATCGATGTTCGTCCTATCCGCGACTACGATATGTTCGTAGGCAAAACTATGGAATTCAAGGTTGTCAAAATCAATCAGGAATTCAAGAACGTGGTTGTATCACACAAAGCACTCATCGAAGCAGAGCTTGAAAAACAGAAGAGCGAAATCATCGCCAAGCTCGAAAAAGGTCAGGTGCTTGAAGGTACCGTCAAGAACATCACCAGCTACGGTGCATTCATTGACCTCGGCGGTGTTGACGGTCTTATCCATATCACCGACCTCTCTTGGGGTCGCGTAAACCATCCCGAAGAAGTACTCCAGCTCGACCAGAAGCTCAATGTAGTTATTCTTGACTTCGACGACGAGAAGAAGCGCATAGCCTTAGGTCTGAAGCAGCTTATGCCTCATCCTTGGGACGCCCTCAACCCCGACCTCAAAGTGGGTGACAAAGTCAAAGGTCGCGTAGTGGTTATGGCTGATTACGGTGCATTCATCGAAATCGCTCCCGGTGTAGAAGGTCTTATCCACGTAAGCGAAATGTCATGGAGCCAGCACCTGCGTTCAGCTCAAGACTTCATGAAGGTAGGTGACGAAATCGAAGCAGTAATCCTCACCCTGGACCGCGACGAACGCAAGATGAGCCTCGGTATCAAGCAGCTTAAGAACGATCCTTGGGAAAATATCGAGACCAAATATCCCGTAGGAAGCAAACACACAGCCAAAGTGCGTAACTTCACTAACTTCGGTGTATTTGTTGAAATAGAAGAAGGCGTTGACGGACTTATCCACATCTCTGACCTTTCTTGGACCAAGAAAATCAAACACCCGATGGAATTCACCGAAATCGGTGCTGACATCGAAGTTCAGGTTCTTGAAATCGACAAAGACAACCGCCGTCTCTCACTCGGTCACAAACAGCTTGAAGAAAATCCCTGGGACGTATTTGAAACAATCTTCACTAACGGTAGCGTTCACGAAGGCACTATCGTAGCCATGGTGGAAAAAGGCGCAGTTATCGCCCTTCCTTATGGTGTGGAAGGATTCGCAACTCCCAAGCACCTCGTTAAAGAGGACGGAACTCAGGCTCAGGTTGACGAAAAACTCAACTTCAAGGTTATCGAATTCAACAAGGACAGTAAACGCATCATCCTGTCACACAGCCGCATATTTGAAGATGAGGCTAAGGCTGAACGCAACGAAGCCCGCAAGGCCAAACGTGCCGCTGCCGCCACCAAACGCGCTGAAGAGACTCCCGCTCTCAACCAGCCCATGGAAAAGGCTACTCTCGGCGACCTTGAAGCCCTCGCTGCCCTGAAAGAAAAACTCAGCGACAACGCTTAATTCTTCAGTCACAAACGAGCCGCCGAAAACACCCGGCTGACTCTTATCCGATAAACACCGGCGTCGTAATCCGTAATTCACGGACTCACGACGCCGGTTACTTATATACCATTTATAAGCAAAGTCCAATCAACTTCATCACTACTTTTTTTACAGAAAAATTTCCATAAATATTGCCAACACGGTTAAATTCTGCTAAATTTGCAGTAATATAACCGTAATCAATATTTTCTAATTTAACAACAATAATAATTTCTAATCGCTATGTGGTTAATTAATTCATCTGTAGGAAGAAAACTCGTGATGGCAATCACGGGTGCATGTCTCGTCCTATTTGTCACATTTCATGCGCTGATGAATGGTGTTGCCATCTTCTCTCCCGAAGGCTATAACGCAGTGTGCGCTTTCCTTGGCGCCAACTGGTACGCGCTCATAGCCTCGATGGGACTCGCAGCACTCTTCATCATTCACATCTGCTACGCAGTATGGCTTACACTTCAAAACCGTAAAGCCCGTGGTAACGATGCTTACAACGTAGTTAAAAAACCTGCCGATGTAGAGTGGTCATCACAGAACATGCTCGTGCTCGGTATCGTTGTGCTGGCATTTCTGTGCGTACACATGATACAGTTCTGGGCAAAAATGCAGCTCGCCGAAATCATGGGTTGCCATGAACCTGACCCTCAGAACGGCATGTATTTCATCAACATCGCCTTTTCACAGTGGTACACCCCGGTTATCTACATAATCGGCTTCGTAGCTTTGTGGTTCCACATGAATCATGGCTTCTGGTCAATGTTCCAGTCAGCAGGTTGGGACAACGGCACATGGCTCCCCCGCCTCAAATGCATCTCACGCTGGTGGACTTCACTTGTAGTGCTTCTCTTCGTAGCTGAAGCTGTAGTGTTTACCGTAAATGCCAACTGCTGCGAATCACAGCCCTGTCCCACAGAAGTCTGTGAACATGCTTGTCAGCAATCCGCTACTGAAGAATGCAATCACCAGTGCGAACACTCAATGGTAGTGGAAGTAGTAGAAGCAACTGAAACTATTGATTAATTACTAACAAAGATTCTATCTAAACCATTATGGCAGATATAAAGAACTTAGAGGGTATGATTGACTCTACCCCCATCATGAAGGATTATGCCGATATCGAATCAGCAAACCTTCCCGAGTTTCAGATTGACTCAAAAATTCCCGAAGGTCCTATAGCCGACAAATGGAAAAACTATAAGGCTCATCAGAAACTCGTCAACCCAGCCAACAAACGCAAACTCGATATCATAGTTGTAGGTACCGGTCTTGCAGGTGCATCAGCTGCATCATCACTCGCTGAACTCGGGTTCAACGTACTCAACTTCTGCATCCAGGATTCTCCCCGTCGCGCTCACTCCATTGCCGCTCAGGGTGGTATCAATGCAGCCAAAGATTATCAGAATGACGGTGACTCGGTGTACCGTCTGTTTTACGACACAGTTAAAGGCGGCGACTTCCGTTCACGTGAAGCCAACGTTTACCGTCTTGCCGAAGTGTCAAACAATATCATCGACCAGTGCGTTCAGCAGGGTGTACCCTTCGCACGTGAATACGGAGGTCTTCTTGCCAACCGTTCATTTGGCGGCGCACAGGTATCACGTACATTCTACGCCAAAGGTCAGACCGGTCAGCAGCTTCTTCTCGGTGCATACTCATCACTCAACCGCCAGATAGAAAAAGGTCAGGTGCGTTCTTATAACCGTCGTGAAATGCTTGACCTCGTCATTATCGACGGTCGTGCCCGCGGTATCATAGTCCGTAACCTCATCACTGGTAAACTCGAACGATATGCAGCTCACGCAGTAGTACTCGCCACCGGTGGTTACGGGCGCACATTCTTCCTTTCAACCAATGCCATGGGCTGCAACGGCTCAGCCGCCATCCAGGCATTCAAGAAAGGTGCCTATCTGAGTAACCTTGCTTTCACCCAGATTCACCCCACCTGTATCCCCGTACACGGTGAAGACCAGTCGAAGCTGACACTCATGAGCGAATCGCTCCGTAACGACGGACGTATCTGGGTTCCCAAGAAGAAAGAAGATGCTGAAGCCATACGTAATGGCATAAAGAAACCTACCGACATTCCCGACCAGGATCGCGACTTCTATCTTGAACGCCGTTATCCGGCATTCGGCAACCTTTGTCCCCGCGACATCGCCAGCCGTGCTGCAAAAGAACGTTGCGACGCCGGCTTCGGTGTAGGTACAGGCAATGCCGTATATCTTGACTTCTCTTACGCCATCAAACGTCTTGGCGAAGATGCCGTGCGTGACCGTTACGGCAACCTCTTCGACATGTATCAGATGATTTCAGATGACAATCCATATGAAACTCCCATGATGATATTCCCCGCTTCTCACTACACCATGGGCGGCATCTGGGTGGATTACGAACTCCAGACTTCCATCAAGGGTCTGTTTGCTATAGGCGAATGTAACTTCTCTGACCACGGTGCAAACCGTCTGGGCGCATCTGCACTCATGCAAGGTCTTGCCGACGGTTACTTCGTACTCCCCTACACTATGCAGAACTATCTGAGCGACCAGATTGCAGTACCTCATTTCACCACAGATACTCCCGAATTTGACAAAGCTGAAGCAGATGTAAAAGCTCGTATCGAGAAGCTTATGGCAATCAATGGTACCAAGAGCCCCGACCAGATTCACAAACGTCTCGGTCACGTGATGTGGGAACTCGTAGGTATGGGTCGTACACTTGGCAGCCTCGTCAAAGCTCTTGACGAACTCGAAGAAGTGAAGAAAGAATTCTACACTGACCTCCGCATAGTTGGTTCAGCAGAAGACCTCAACACCGAACTTGAAAAAGCACTCCGTCTCGAAGACTTCCTTGTAATGGCCAAGATGATGGCTATCGACGCACTGCACCGCAACGAATCATGCGGCGCACACTTCCGCGAAGAATACCAGACACCTGACGGTGAAGCCGCTCGTGACGATGAACATTACATGTACGTAAGCTGCTGGAAATATACCGGCGACAACGAAAAACCCGTGCTGCTCAAAGAACCGCTCAAATATGAAGCCATCAAGGTGCAGACACGTAACTACAAATCGTAATTACTTTTTCTACCACGTCAATAATTTTAATCAAAGGATTCAATGGAAACTACAATAAGCGTAAACTTGAAAATTTGGCGTCAACGTGGTCCTAAAGAAAAAGGCCAGTTCGTCATGTATCATCTCGACAATGTTTCTACAGGCAGCTCATTCCTCGAAATGCTCGATATGCTCAATCAGCAGCTCGTAGAAAAAGGAGAAGAACCCGTAGTGTTTGATAACGACTGCCGCGAAGGCATCTGCGGTATGTGCTCGCTCTACATCAACGGTCACCCCCACGGTCCTGTTCAGGGCATTACTACCTGTCAGCTCCACATGCGTAAATTCGCTGACGGCGATACTATCACCATAGAGCCCTGGCGCTCGGCTGCATTCCCCGTAATCCGCGACCTTATGGTTGACCGCAATGCATTCGACAAAATCCAGCAGGCAGGCGGTTACGTATCGTTCAACTGCGGCGGTGCTCCTGATGCCAATGCCACACCTATCTCTAAGGAAGTGGCTGACGTAGCCATGGACTCAGCTACATGTATCGGTTGCGGCGCCTGCGTAGCCGCATGTAAAAACGGTTCTGCCATGCTTTTCGTATCAGCTAAAGTGAGCCAGTTCGCACTCCTTCCTCAGGGTCAGGTAGAACGTGCCCGCCGCGCCCGCGCCATGGTACGCCGCATGGATGAACTCGGATTCGGTAACTGTACAAACACCGGTGCCTGCGCTGCCGAATGTCCTAAAAACATTCCGTTGAGCAACATCGCCCGTCTTAACCGCGAGTTCATCAAAGCCAAACTCAAAGACTGATTCTTAATCACATCTTTATAGAGACACTGCGGTGTGAGGTCGTCTGACTTCACACCGCTTTTTATTCGGAATCCTTATCATTTCTGTTTTTGTCCGAGCCGATTTTTTCAGCTATATTTGTAAACATAAACACTATCTGCTATGGAATCAGCCAAACAACGCATAGAGCAATTGCGCGAAGAACTTGACCGCCATAATAATAATTATTATGTACTGAATTCGCCCACCATTACCGATAAGGAATTCGATGATATGATGCACGAGCTTGAAAATCTCGAGCATCAATATCCTGAATATGATGACCCATACTCACCGACTCATAGAGTGGGCAGCGACCTGTCGAAAGGGTTCAAGCAATTTGTACATACACGCCGCATGCTGTCGCTCGGCAACACATATTCCGTGGAAGAAGTCGACGATTTTGTACACCGGTGTAAAGACGGCTTGCCGGGAGAAAACGTAACAATTGTAGGTGAACTAAAATTTGACGGCACATCCATCTCGCTGCATTACAGCCATGGCAGACTTGTGCGCGCGGTTACTCGCGGTGACGGCGAACGCGGTGACGATGTCACTGAAAACGTAATGACCATCCGCAGCATACCATTGCGACTGCAGGGCTCCGGATGGCCTGATGAATTTGAGATAAGAGGTGAAATCGTGTTGCCTTGGAAAGCATTTGAAAGATTGAATGAAGAACGTGCTTTCAATGAAGAGCCATTGTTTGCCAATCCACGCAACGCAGCCTCAGGAACACTGAAATTACTGAATTCAGCTGAAGTAAGCCGGCGTGGACTTGATGCATACTTATATTATCTGCTTGGCGACAACCTTCCGTACGATAATCATTATGACAACATGATGGCTGCCCGCAAATGGGGCTTCAAGGTATCTGACGCCATGACTTTACTCACCGATATTGCAGATGTGGACCGTTACATAAAATACTGGGACTCCGCCCGCAAAGAATTACCGGTAGCTACCGACGGTCTGGTATTCAAGGTCAACTCTCTCAGGCAACAGCTTAATCTGGGATTCACAGCCAAATCACCGCGTTGGGCCATAGCCTATAAATTTCAAGCCGAACGTGCCCTTACCCGCCTGAACCATGTATCCTTCGAAGTAGGTCGTACAGGTGTCATAACTCCGGTAGCCAATCTTGATCCGGTACTGCTTTCCGGAACCATTGTCAAACGTGCGTCACTACACAATGAGGATATTATCCGTCAGCTTGATATCCATGAGCATGACATGGTGTTTGTAGAAAAAGGCGGTGAAATCATCCCGAAAATCACAGGTGTGGACACAGATGCCCGTAAGACTGACAGCAGACCCGTAACATTTGTCAAGGAATGCCCCTCGTGCCACACTCCGCTGGTGAAAAAAGATGACGAAGCAGCATGGATATGTCCCAACAAATACGGCTGTCAGCCACAAATCACGGGACGAATAGAACATTTCGTGGGAAGGCGCATGATGAATATTGACGGGATAGGCGACGAAACCGCGCAAATGCTCTACAACAAAGGATTATTACAAAATATAGCTGATTTATATACTCTAAAAGTCAGTGACCTTGAATACCTCGACGGATTCGGACTGAAAAGTGCCCAAAGAGCCATTCAAGGTATCGAGGAAAGCAAGAATGTGCCTTTCGGACGTGTGATTTTCGCATTGTCCATACCTTACGTCGGTGAAACGGGAGCAAAAAAACTTGCCAAAGCGTGTGGTGACATTGACACTTTGATGAATATGTCCGTAGAACAACTTACAGCTATCGACGATATTGGTCCCCGCATAGCCGAGAGCATCATTGACTATTTCTCATCGCCCGCTAACCGTGAAATCATAGAGCGTCTGCGTAGTTATGGTGTAACACTTTCCAATCCGGTTAACGACAACCAAAGCCAATCAGACCTACTCGCAGGCAAGTCAATAGTAATAAGCGGTACTTTCACCCGACATTCGCGTGATGAATACAAAGAGATAATAGAGGCCAACGGCGGCAAGAATGTAAGTTCAATATCCAAAAAGACCGACTACGTACTTGCCGGTGACAATATGGGTCCGGCAAAACTACAAAAAGCCCAGTCATTGGGTATACCGATAATCAATGAAGAACAGTTTCTGGAACTAATCGGTTAAAGGACAACGAAAAGCGCACAGACCATAAAATCCGTGCGCTTTTCTTTATTATGAATTTATCTATCAAAGGATACCCTGAGCCATCATAGCCCGAGCTACCTTCATGAAACCTGCTACGTTAGCACCCTTGACGTAATTAATGAATCCGTCGGGCTCTTTACCATATTTCTCACACTGGTGATGTATCTCCGCCATAATCTCTTTAAGACGGGCATCGACTTCAGCTGCACTCCATGAAAGTTTCTGAGAGTTCTGCGCCATCTCAAGACCTGACACCGATACACCTCCGGCATTGGCTGCCTTTCCGGGAGCATAAAGTATTCTCGCAGCCAAGAATTCTTTAATCGCTTCAGGTGTAGATGGCATATTAGCGCCCTCGCTCACAGCTACACATCCACCTGCGAGCAATGCACGGGCATCATCACCGTCTATCTCATTCTGAGTGGCAGAAGGCATGGCTATGTCACACTGTACACGCTGCCAGGGACGCTCTCCGGCAAAATATTCACACCCGTACTCTTCCGCAAATTCGCGGATACGACCACGATATATGTTCTTAAGTTTGAATATATAATCAAGTTGTTCGCGTGTCAAACCGTCAGGCACGTATATCGAACCGTCGCTATCTGACATGGTTATAACTTTTGCACCGAGTTCAAGCAGTTTTTCAGCTGTATAAGTAGCCACATTACCTGAACCGGAAATTGCCACGCGCTTACCTTTGAGCTCTATACCACGGGTGGCAAGCATAGACTGAAGGAAATAGACATTACCATAACCGGTAGCTTCGGGACGCACGAGCGAGCCACCGAATTCACGACCCTTACCGGTAAATGTCCCTGTAAATTCCTGTGCCATCTTTTTATACATACCGAACATGTAACCTACCTCACGACCCCCAACACCAATATCTCCGGCGGGTACATCGGTATCCGGACCTATCTGACGCCACAACTCCGTAATAAAAGCCTGACAGAAGCGCATCACCTCCATATCACTCTTGCCACGTGGAGAGAAATCACTTCCTCCTTTGGCTCCACCCATAGCAAGTGTAGTAAGTGAGTTTTTGAATGTCTGCTCAAAAGCCAAGAATTTTAAGATTGACTGATTGACCGACGAATGGAAACGTATACCGCCCTTATACGGACCGATAGCGTTATTATGCTGAATACGGTAACCCATATTGTTACGCACCTTACCGCTATCATCTACCCACGAAACTCTGAACGAAAAGATTCTGTCTGGAATACAAAGACGCTCTATAAGATTATAGCGCTCAAATTCGGGATACTGGTTATACACTTCCTCTATAGAGGTTACTACTTCTTCCACTGCCTGCAGATATTCCGGTTCGTTGGGAAATCTGCGGCGCAAATCTGCTAATACTTCACTTGCTTTCATTATTCTTTTTTAC
>CAMWPX010000034.1 GCA_947176205.1 uncultured Porphyromonadaceae bacterium | reverse complement strand
GCACCTCCCCCGTCCTCCTCATCCCCCAACTCCACCCCCCGCTACCCCCCCAGCTCCACCGCCGCCACTGACCACCCCGTCCCTAATACGTCAATCCAAAAAGAAACAGAGATCAGACACACTGATATGCTACATATATAGACATTTTTACTGCTTTTAGTGCCGAAATATTTTATAAATATCGGTGCCGTTTCGGGCTCAGGGTAAAGAAAACTGTCACCGCTATTACGCTAATATGGAATGATTTTTGTAATTTTGCAGCTCATAACAGTAGAATATGTCTGCCTTAGAGGATATCCAACTCTCCATTCGCCCTGAATTAGACCGGCTTCATGAACGCATGAAGCAGTCGCTCTATTCGTCTAACACACTGATGAATACGGTGATAGAAGGTTATCTTAAATCCAAGGGCAAACTCATACGCCCGATTCTCGTAATCCTCACCGCCAAGCTGCTGGGTCAGGTCAACGACCATGTCATAGCCTCGGCGGCAGCCGTAGAGATGCTTCACAACGCCTCGCTTATCCACGACGATATCGTCGACGAGACCCCCACACGCCGAGGCAAACCCACCATCAACAGTACTTGGGACAATCATATCGCCGTACTCGTGGGCGATTACTTCGTGTCGACCTCGCTGCAGCAAGCCATATCCACCGGTGACCTCCGTATAGTCGACTGTCTCGCACGTCTGGGACGTCTTCTCTCGCTCGGCGAAATCGACCAGATTTACACCGCACGCTATCACAAACTTACCGAAGAAGCCTACTTCGAGATAATCAGCAAAAAGACAGCATCACTCTTCGTGTCGTGCGTTGACATGGGCGCCTACTCCGTAGGGGTCAGTGACCACAGGCTTGCCGACCTCGAAAAATTTGCCGAAAAACTCGGACTCTGTTTCCAGATAAAGGATGACATATTTGATTATTACGAAGATACCCGCATAGGCAAGCCCACAGGCAATGACCTTCGCGAAGGCAAAATCACCCTCCCGCTCCTCTATGCTCTCACTCGCAGCTCCCACCCTGATAAGCACGGGATGATAGAACTGTCACGCAGTGAATCACTCACCACCGGTGAAATCAACACTCTTATTGATTTTGCCAAAGCAGCCGGCGGTATCGACTACGCCTACACGGTCATGCAGACACTCAAGGCTCAGGCTATGGAGATACTTGATACATTCCCGCAGTCAGATGTTACGACGGCATTCCGCAGGATATTCGATTACATCATCACCCGCGACAAGTAAATCCACCCCGCAATCTTATTCCGTTAACAAAAAATAACCCCCTGTGTCACCGCGCAGGCACACCCTCATGCTAACTTTGAGCCGATGATCGGACTCGTTGACTGCAACAACTTCTTTGTATCCTGTGAGCGCGTGCGCCACCCCCACCTTATCGGGCGCCCGGTAATCGTGCTCAGCAACAACGACGGCTGTGCCGTAGCTCTCTCCAACGAAGCCAAAGCCCTTGGCATCAAGCGCGGCGACCCATACTTCAAGATACGTCAGCTCTGCCGCCGTCACGGAGTCGAAGCCCTCTCGGGTGACCACCGGTACTATGCCGAAATCTCAGCCCGTGTCATGGCGGTGTTGCGTCACCTTGCCGGTGACGCAACCGAAGTCTACTCCATCGATGAAGCCTTCATCCCCGTACCTCCAGCCTTGGGCGACCCCGCACAGTATGGAGCCTATGTGGTACAGGAAATCATGCAGCGCACACGGGTACCCGTATCATTAGGTATCGCACCCACCAAAACCCTTGCCAAACTTGCAGCCCATTTTGCCAAGAAATATCCCGGCTACCATGGCGTATGCCTCATTGACACCGACGAAAAGCGTCAAAAGGCACTCCAGCTGACACCCATCGGTGATGTCTGGGGCATAGGGCGACGTCTGTCACGCCGCCTGCTCGAACGCGGCATAGCCACCGCATGGCACTTCTACTCCCTGTCTCAGACACAGGTCAGCCAACTGCTCAATGTCACAGGATTACGCACATGGCGCGAACTCCACGGAGAGCCATGTATCATCCACGAAGACACACCACCCGAACGACAGACCATCAGCTGCTCACGCACCCTTCCGCACGACGTCACATCCGTACACGCCCTCCGGCAGGCTATCACCGACCACTGCACCGAAGTGTGCCGCAAGCTGCGTCGTCACGGGCTCGTAGCCGGAGAAATTACCGTATATATCCGTACCAACCGCTTCCGCACCGCAGCCCCACAGTATGCCAACACCGCCACGGTCCGTCTTTCCACCCCTACTGACTACACCCCCGACATAGTTACTGCTGCACACAAAGCTTTTGACGACATATATCGCCACGGCTACGCCTACAAAAAGACCGGGGTCACACTAACCCATCTTCACAGCCGCGACGGACTGCAGGGCGACCTGTTTGCCGACCCTGACCGCCTTGCCCGCCGCACCCGCCTGATGCAGGTGGTCGACACCCTCAACGCCGCCCATCCCCGCACCGTCACCCTCGCCACCCAGTCCACTCCAGCCGAGGACTCCCATGAGCCTTCTTCTGACGTTAGCATTGACTTGCCTGACCTGCTGCCTGAATAGGAAGCTGCGGGATATACACAGGAAAAGCACCCCCGGCAGCGGGAGTGCTTTTCAGTTATATTATAAGGGTCTGCTATTTCACGAAAACTTTGGCGGTAGTTGTGCCCTGACGCATCACATAGATGCCTGATGTCATATTTTCGGCAGTCACCTTCACGCCCTGAAGATTGAAGAACTCCACTTCGCCCACCTCTTCAGCATTGGCTACATCGGCAGCTATGGAATCGATAGCTGACAAATCCTCTTTCACCGAAGGGAAAGTGGCTATGGCACGGGTATTGCCCACATGGAAATACTGACGGGGCTGTGACATGGCATAGCCGCCTTCAAATGACAGCAGTTGAGCGAAGTCGTCGCCATATTCGGTCGATGACCAGTAGCGGGTGGTACCGTCGGCATTGAGAGCTGTAGCACCTATGTTGGTGAGTTTCTTATTGAACGCGGCACGTTCTTCAGGATAAGGGTTGGTTTCATCACCCGGGAGCATGGTCACTGATATGCCGGTCCAGTTGTTGATTTCCTTATTGGCTTCATCGGCGCCTGATTCCACCCAGGTCAGACCACAGGATGCGGCAAACAGCTGACGCAATTCATCGATAGCTGGCAGATACCAGTTGAGGTTGCCTCCATCTTTAGCCGCACACCAGGCTTCAGCTTCGAAATTGGATTCCCATCCGCTGACACCCTTTATAGCCTTAAGGTTGGCGGCACCGTCTATATCTGAAACGGCGCCCGGCTGAGCTGTCTCGGCAAGCGACCATTTCAGCTGGGTAGCTTCATCGAGCGACACTATTTTACCGCTTTGCTTATTGTCAGGATTCACATAGAATATCATGCCGATGCATTCCTTGCCATCCACTATGCCTGAAGCCTCCCATGAATTGTTGGAAAAATAGAAGTCGCCCACCTTGGCATCTTTTTGTGATACGGTCACGGTATAGTCGGCAGTAACACCACCCACCTCAGCCGTTACCACAGCCACACCGGCACCCATACCGCGGATTTTGCCGGGAGTACCGGCTACGAATGCGGCTATTGATTCATCGTCGATACTCCAAGTCACGGGTAGAGACGCTGCAGATGCCGGCTCTACTATAGTGACAAGCGTGCGAGTACCGCCCACGGCGAGTTTACCTTCGGTCACAGCCACGGTAGGCTTTGTGCTAACTGCAATCTGAAGCGAGGTCACCTCCTGAGCTTGAGCACCGATGACGCCGGCGATGCCGCACAATGTTAGAAACAAACGTTGTAAAGATACTTTCATACGTAATAATGATTTAGTTTTTAATTAGATTGACTTGGTTTATGGGAAAAATATTGCACCTATGGTTCATTACTTTTTCATAGCCGCCACAAAGATACGTCAAATATTTACAAAAATCATCATTTTTCTTAAAAAACACAGAAAAATGCCGCCAATTTACCCAAATCACCACCCATTCGTCACTTTTCCATCCTGTTTCCCATCAATATTAACTATTGAAGGGTAGGGCGGATAGAAAAATTCGATTAAAACTAAAAAAATGATTAGTGGCGGTGGAGGGAACCGAAGAGGATGTAGCCCGATTCGTCGGCTTGCCGGCGGTCAATCACATAGGTAACTTCGTAGGTGGTGAAGAATAAATAGTTGTTGACCTTTACATTGGTGCATAGCTCCACTATCGATGGCGCGAACAGTCCGGCGAGAGCCGACACCAGTTGCCCAGTGCTGCCGGAGCTCTCGTCACTCTCCACATAGTTGTTCACTGTCTGTTTGAGTCTACCTGACATTTCATTTGTTATCATCTCCTTGGCTTTTGATTCCGAAGGATTGGTCGCAGCTGCCGCCACTAACACCGCTATCACTATAAGCAACAATATCTTCTTCATGGCCTGTGAATTGATTTGGTTTTTGTGGGTCAGTAGAAATTTCCGGTTGGTGAGGGTGACGGACTAACCGTATAATGCGTATCTTTGTGCATGGAACTTATAGATTTACTGCGGGAACTGCTGCCTACGGAAATAGTAGACAATTTCGACCTCATCCGCTATGAAAAGACGGATGAGAGATTTGACATCTGGTTTGATGAGAAGAAGATTCAGGAAGAGAGTGATGCAAAGAATGCGAACATCATAGCTTACGGTTTCGGGGATTACAAGGTCATTCAGGATTTTCCTCTGCGAGGGAGACTGACCCATCTGCATCTTCGCAAAAGGAAATGGCTTGATAAGAGCACAGGAGAGATATTCAGGTATAGTATCGACACCTCCGAATATGAAGGTACGCGGCTCAATGCGGAGTTCGTGACTTTTTTAAAAGAGGACTGTTGAGACCACAACCATACCGATTGCTACCATAGCGTGTACCAATGGAGTCAATGGTCGGACATTCACCAGATTGTACAAAGATAAGCTGAGCGGTTACCGCCAGTGGAAACAGCTGGCGCACGCTGAGGAGTATGTGCTTCATGGCTCCAATATCGGAGAAAATCTAAGTATTGACGAGACCTCGTTGAGCAATGGAGAGGTCTACACTGTTGTCACCAACAAGGCTGCCAAGGGACGTAAGGGCACTTTGGTGGCCATGATAAAGGGGGTGGCAAGCGATAACGTCATAGAGAAACTCAAGCTACTGGGCCTGTCAAAACGACGTAAGGTCCGGACGGTAACCTCTGACCTGTCCGGTTCGATGAAGCATATCGCATCCAAGGTGTTCCCATCGGCAGAACAGATAAGTGACCGCTTTCATGTACAGCAGCTGATGAACCAGGCCATTGACGAGATGCGCATTGAGCTACGCTGGGAAGTCATAAAGGCTGAAAACGAGCAGATCAGGATATGCCGACAACAAAAAGTACAATACCGACCTAAGACCGAAGCCAACGGAGAGACTCTAAGGCAGATAATGGCCCGGTCGAAACACATCATGACACGGAACATATCCAGATGGAGTGACTCCCAGCGTAAACGTGCCGAAATCCTCTTCGGGCATTATCCTCAACTTAAAACTGCGTACGCTCTGGCGATGAAACTGACTGATATATACAACAAAAGAATAACTGCGCCAGTGGCAAGGCTCAAACTGGCGAGATGGTACAACGAACTTGAGCTGTTTGATCATGTCCGATTCAAGACTGTCATTGACACGTTTACAACACACAGCGACACGATTGTGAACTATTTCAACGACAGGCTCACTAATGCGTCCGCAGAATCTTTCAATGCAAAAATCAAAGACTTGCGCAGGCAGTTCCGGGGTATCAATGACACCGCATTCTTTCTATTCCGGCTGAGTGCATTATACGGTTAGTCCGTCACCCTCACCAACCGGAAATTTCTACTGACCCGTTTTTGTTACGGACTGCTGCCATATAAAAAAGAATCACGCGAGCTATCTCATCGACCGTTCGCGTGACTTTTATTGGCTTTTGTCTCTTAATTACAATATTGCAAAATTCTTTTTAAGGTATTAATTAGATTAGATTGATAAGGGTTGGTATTATTAGGTGGTTATTATCTAAGCGAGAATGAATACTAACTTTTACGCTACAAAAGTACATTCGCTTTTTCACAACATCATGACTACCGGGTTACGATGTTATTACATTAATTACAAACCCTTATCTTTAACATTGTTTAACTCTACACCTACTATTTTCGTCCGAAATCAGCAGGAATTTCGCCCCACCGTTCGGTGTCCCACTTCTTTATGGGGTTAGGGCTGTGATGGGTTTGCAGCCACGCTTCGGCTCTGGCTACGAGAGTCATTATCCTGCTGTTATGAGTATTAGGTGTGATTGTGGTCTTGGCTTTGCGGTTACGCACCCATGCCTGAGCCGTGCGTGAGTCGGAGTACACCGCCACATTAGGTCGTCCCTGCTGCTCAAGCATGGCAAGAGCATGAACTATGGCGAGAAATTCACCCAGATTATTGGAGCCGCCCGGGAGCGGACCTACTTTGAACAGTTCTATGCCGGAATCTATGTCGACCCCACGGTATTCCACCGGACCGGGATTACCGCTGCATGCTGCATCCACGGCTATCGAATTGCGTATTATCTCAGGATTGGCGGCATGATTCACCACCGGAGTGTGCTGTGAGGCCATGGCACGGAATATGCCCAGATATTCATCGGGGTGACCGCGATAAGCCCTTATCGCTTCCTCCTGAGAGTCAAAGCTTTTGTAGCGGGCGTTGGGGAAGTTGGTAATCTGCAGCCTGCACTCCTCCCATGAGTCGAATATGCCTGTGTGATGACCGTTCCACACCACGTAAAATTTCCGTCGTGCCATAGTGCGTGATTACGAAAGGTTAAGGAAAATATTTATATCCACAGAACGCACATCGGCTATGCGGGCAAATGCTGGGTTGACAGCCTTACCTAAAAACGCCAGCGCTGCACACTGCAGTCCGGGGATAAATTTAAGGGCATTGTCTATGCTGTCGAAGTCCACCACACGCGTGAGCAGCGTGAAGAACGTGTTGCTCAGAGCCATGGCAGCCGTACGGGGCACGGCGCCACCGGCATTGATATAACATAGTCGTGTATTGATTTTATTGCCGGTGCCGGCAGGAGAGGCTTTCGCCAAGTCCACCGTTTGCATCGATGGAAATGCCGCTCCGCGACCGTTGGTGAGGTCAAACACTATAACACCTTTTTTCATGGTGGCTGCCACATCGGAGCCTATCACCACATCGGCGGGCTGACAACCGGTGTACACCACCACATCGGCTGAACGCAGGGCATTGTGCAGCACGTGGGTGTGAATGGCTGACGTTATAACCCACGACCCGAGTTCGCGCGAAGCATCGCGCAGACGGTACACATCGTTGTCAAACATTCTCACCATGGCACCTGCACCCGATGCGGCACGAGCTGCGGCACGGGCTGCGATACCCGAGCCTATCACGGTCACTTCGCAGGGCACTATGCCGGCTATTCCTCCCAGAAGAATACCCTTGCCATGCACCGAATCGGCAAGCAGCGAACCGGCGCAAGCCAGAGCTGCCCTGCCGTCTATTTCGGCGAGAATGTCGGCAAACGGGGTATGCTCGGCATCATCGCGTATCAAATCTATGGCTATAACTATTATGTGCCGGTCCAGCAGCGCACGGGTTGACTCGGCTGAAAGACGCGATGCATCGAACAGCATGAACAGCACGGCTCCGCGGCGCATCGCCCTTATGTCGTCCACACTTGGCGGAGCCAGCGATATCACCATGTCGCACCCCAAAGCCGACGGGCGGCGCACTATGCTGACTCCCGCTGCGGAATATCGTGTGTCGGTATAATGAATGCTTTCCGAGGCGCCAGCCTCCATGTTCACTCCCAGACCGCGCTCTATGAGCATAGCAGCCCCCTCGGGAGTGAGCGGAAAACGGCGTTCGGCAGCGTCGGCTGACCGTGGCAACCCTATGGTAAGGCGTCGCCGTGAAGTCTTCACGGGAGCCATTGCGGGCGCAGGGATTGGTTCGGCATCGGAAAATATCATTGGTGTGCTTATGGTTTTGATTGAAAATCAGCGGGGAAAAAGCGTTTGATGAACTCTGCCACCGATTCAGCTATCTGTCCGGCATCATCGAGCCTGTCCGCCGGAAATCTGTATCGGGCAAGTTCGTACCATTGGTTACGGTGTTGCAAGGCTTCCGATATATAATTGTAAATCTCGTCGTCAGTCATGGCTGCTATCAGCGGACGCTTGTGCCTGCCGCGCATCAGCCGTTCGTGAAGCCGGTAGTGCGAGGCATCAAGCATCACTGTAGTTCCGGCAGCATTCATCACCGCCATATTGTCAAAGAAGCATGGCGTACCGCCGCCGCAGGCTATCACCACATCTTCAAACTGGCTTACCTCTGCCAGCATCCGGCGCTCCATGTCGCGGAAGCCATCTTCGCCCCGGGTGGCGAAAATATCACGTACGTTGGCATGAAAACGACCTTCGATGTAAGTGTCAAGGTCTATGAACTGCAGTCCGGTCACACGACTCAGCGCACGTCCGAGCGTCGACTTGCCGCTGCCCATAAACCCTATGAGAAATATCGGTCGCATTGTCTTCTCGTTTGCAGAGTGGCTACAGTCTGCGCTTTAGCTTTTGTCAGAGACGCGCCTTGATGGCAGCCGATTCGGCTTCGTAGCCCGGTTTGTCAAGCAGGGCAAACATATTGCGCTTGTAATCCTCGACGCCCGGCTGGTTAAATGGATTCACCCCGAGCATGTAGCCGCTTATGCCGCAAGCCTTCTCGAAGAAGTAGATGAGCTGACCCAGATAAAGCTCGGTGAGCATAGGCACGTTTACGCGCAGATTTGGCACACCGCCGTCCACGTGAGCTATGCGTGTACCTATCTCAGCCATATGGTTTACCTCGTCCACACGCTTACCTGCGAGGAAATTAAGTCCGTCGAGATTAGCGGCGTCGGTAGGAATGATAGTTTCATGATGTGTGGCGTCCACCGAAAGCACGGTTTCAAATATTGTGCGTTCGCCGTCCTGAATCCACTGACCCATGGAGTGAAGGTCAGTCGAGTTGTCCACGGCTGCTGGGAAAATACCCTTGTGGTCCTTGCCCTCGCTCTCGCCGTAGAGCTGTTTCCACCACTCGGCGAAATAATGGAGCTTCGGATTGTAGTTGACCATTATTTCTATCTTCTTGCCCGAGCGATACAGGCAGTTACGCACGGCAGCATAAAGCAGTGCGGGGTTGGTGTCATAACTTTCTGTAGCGCACACCTTTTCCATCTGTGCGGCGCCTTCCACCAGCGCCTTGATGTCAAATCCTGCCACGGCTATCGGCAGCAGACCCACCGGAGTGAGCACCGAGAAACGTCCGCCCACGTTATCATCGATTACAAACGACTTGTAACCTTCCTTATCAGCCATAGTGCGGAGAGCGCCACGGCGGGCATCGGTTATAGCCACTATGTGGCGGGCGGCTGCCTCCTTACCCTCCTTGCGTTCGAGCAGTTCCTTGAGCAGGCGGAAAGCTATAGCCGGTTCGGTGGTAGTGCCTGATTTGGAGTTGACTATTATGCCGAATTTCTTATCGTCAAGATAATCCATCAGCTCGTAGAGGTAATCTTCGCCTATGTTCTGACCGGCAAACAGCATTTTCGGACCCTTGTGGTCATGGCGATACGCTGCAAATGAGTCGCTGAGGGCTTCTATCACGGCTTTGGCACCGAGGTATGAGCCGCCTATACCTATCGACACCACCACTTCACATTCGTTACGCAACACGGCTGCCGTAGCGAGCATGTCGGCTATAAGCGCGGGCTGAAGGGTCGAGGGAAGATTTACCCAGCCGAGGAAATCGGCTCCGGCGCCTGTGCCTTGTTCCACAGTGTGCATGGCGCTCACCGCTTCGGGAGCTATGGCGTCGAGCTGGGCTTTGGTTACCGCTATTGCGGCATTGTCTACTGAGAGTTGGATAGCTGATGACATAATTCGGATTATGAGGTGAAAGGATGAGAGTTATTATTGTGATTACTTAAAGTATCAGATGAATGTTTCGCTTATAAGGCGTATGGCGTTTAGCGGTTTGACGTTGCGGTAGAGTATATCGTACACCCCGTCGAGTATCGGCATCGCCACACCCCACTTGCGGTTGATTTCATGCACGCATTTGGCGCCGTAATATCCTTCGGCGGTCTGTTCCATCTCCATTTTGGCTGCGCTCACAGAGTAGCCGCGACCTATCATGGAGCCGAAGTTATGGTTACGGCTGAAGCGGGAATAGGAAGTCACGAGCAGGTCGCCCAGATACACCGAGTCGCAAATCTGACGCGGACACGGGCTCACCGTGTCGATAAACCGTTCCATCTCGCGCAGGGCGTTGCTCACCAGCATAGCCTGAAAGTTATCGCCCGCCTTGAGTCCGTGCACTATGCCCGAAGCTATGGAGTAGACGTTTTTAAGCACGGCGGCATACTCTATGCCCGTCACGTCCGATGATGTAATGGTCCGTAACGCCTTACCTGTAAGCATGTCGGCAAACTCCCGGGCGTGGTTTATATCGTTGCACCCCACGGTCAGATAGCTCTGGCGTCCGAGCGCTACCTCTTCGGCGTGACACGGACCCCCCACCACCAGCATGCGTTCCGGAGCTATTCCGTACACACGCTGCATGTAGGCTGATATTATCTCGTTGTCATCGGGCACTATACCTTTCACAGCCGACACTACGAATTTCTGCGATATATCCACCGTGATTTTTTCAAGATGTGACTTGAAATAAGGCGACGGCATCACCAGCAGCAGCGTGTCAGCCTGTGAGCATACGTAATTGATGTCAGATGAAAACTCTATGCGGTTGATGTCAAACTCCACATCGCTCAGATAGGCGGGATTGTGGCGCAGACGTTTGAAATCCTCTATACGGTCATCGCGACGCATATACCAGAGAATTTCTTCACAGTTGTTAAGCAGCAGTTTAGCCAAGGCGGTAGCCCAGCTTCCGCCTCCCATCACTGCTATTTTTCCGGGAAATTCCATAATTATATTAGCGAGACTCGCGGTTATATGGTTCAGGCTTCAGGTTCGGTGCTGAGAGCGGCAGCATCAGTCACCCAAGCCTTTACGGTGTCTATTTGAAGCGGAGTCAGCCCGAGGTTAAACTTTTTGTTCAATCCCTGAAGCTCCTGCTGGAGTTTACCGGCCGAAGCCGTAGCGCCGAGCTGTTTTACCGTGAGCACGCCCAGCTTGTGCAGCGGAGCCACCCATTCCTCGCTCACGCCCGCCTTGGCGAAAGCCTCGGCACCGTCGCGTTGCTGCACTTTCTCAGGGCGCATCTGCGGGAAGAAAAGCACCTCCTGTATCGTGGTCTGCCCGGTCATGAGCATCACCAGACGGTCCATGCCTATGCCCATGCCTGAAGTCGGCGGCATACCGTATTCGAGCGCACGCACGAAATCCTTGTCAATTATCATCGCCTCATCGTCGCCCTTTTCACCCAGACGCATCTGTTCCACGAAGCGTTCATACTGGTCTATCGGGTCATTGAGTTCCGAATAAGCGTTGGCGAGCTCCTTACCGTTCACCATCAGTTCGAAGCGTTCGGTCAGTTCAGGATTGGAGCGGTGACGTTTGGTCAGCGGTGACATCTCTATCGGGTAATCTATTATAAATGTGGGCTGTATGTAATTACCCTCGCATTTCTCGCCGAAAATCTCGTCTATGAGCTTGCCTTTGCCCAGCGACGGCTCCACCTCTATCTCCAGACGGCGGCACACATCGCGCAGCTGCTCCTCGTCCATGCCGGTTATATCTATACCCGTATGTTCGCGTATGGCGTCTATCATGGTCACACGGCGGAAAGGAGCCTTGAATGATATCACGTTGTCGCCCACCTTCACCTCTGTCGAGCCGTTGACATCACGGCATATCTTCTCGAGCATACGCTCGGTGAACTCCATCATCCAGTTGTAATCCTTGTAAGCCACATAGATTTCCATGCAGGTAAACTCCGGATTATGCGTACGGTCCATACCCTCGTTGCGGAAGTTTTTCGAAAACTCGTACACACCGTCAAAACCGCCCACAATCAGACGTTTCAGATATAGTTCGTTGGCTATACGCAGATAGAGCGGAATATCCAGCGCGTTGTGGTGCGTGATAAACGGACGTGCACTCGCGCCACCCGGTATCGACTGAAGCACAGGAGTCTCCACCTCCATGTAGCCGGCGGCGTTGAAATATTCGCGCATCGAATTATACACCTTCGTACGCTTGATGAATATATCCTTCACCCCGTCATTGACCACAAGGTCCACATAGCGGCGGCGGTAGCGCAGCTCAGGGTCATCGAAAGCATCATAAGTGACACCGTCCTTCACCTTCACTATAGGCAGCGGGCGCAGCGATTTCGACAGCACGGTCAGCTCCCGGGCATGCACCGATATCTCACCCGTCTGGGTGCGGAACACATATCCCTTCACGCCTATGAAGTCGCCTATGTCGAGCAGCTTCTTGAACACCACGTTATACAAGTCCTTGTCCTCGCCCGGACACAAGTCGTCACGCGATATGTACACCTGTATGCGGCCGTCGGCATCCTGAAGTTCTATGAATGAAGCCTTGCCCATGATGCGGCGGCTCATTATTCTGCCTGCCACGGTCACATCGCGGCGCGGAGCCTCGTCATCGAAATTCTCCTTGATTTCCACCGTGTGGGCGTTGACCGGATATGCTGCTGCAGGATAGGGGTCTATACCCAGGCGGCGCATCTCGTCTAAAGAGTTGCGGCGCACTATTTCCTGCTCACTTAGTTCGAGTAGATTTATTGCCATGAATTCAGCTTTTATCAAATTTCTTCACAAAGGTACTATAAAAAATTCAACTCTCCTTACCGACGGTCATAAAATCGTCACTTGTAGACGTCTGTGAGCGTGCGGTAATGCACTTGGGGCGAGAATCTGTCAAGGGCGTCGGTGCGTATGGCTTCGCGGTCGTATGTGGCGTCCCATGCCTCGGTTATCGCCTTGGCCAAGGCATCGGCATCGCCCGCCGGATAAGTAATTCCGCTTCCCGCAGATATAAGCTCGGGTATACCCCCTATGCGTGCCCCCACCACAGGCACACCCGCGCTCAGCGACTCTATCACACCGAGCGGATTGTTCTCATAGCATTCCGACGGCATTACCGACAGCCGGGCACCACTCAGCAGCTCAAGCACTTCGCTGCCTGTAAGGCGTCCGGTGAACTCTATCTGACCACATCCCGCATAGCGGCTGCGGAGCTCCTCAGCAAGCGGTCCGTCGCCTGCCACTTTAAGCTTGTAGGGGAGTCGCGACGCGGCTTCCAGCAGCGTGGCCACCCCCTTTTCAGGCGACAGACGCCCTACGTAGCAGTAATAGTCGCGAGCACCTTTTTCAAGGTCGATTTTCCTGTATGATTCGGCAAGTGATGGCTCTATGTAATTTGACAGGGTCACCGTCTTTGTCTTGTCAAAACCGCCTTGCACCATCTTCTCCGCCATAAACCGGCTGGGGCAGATAAACGTGTCGGTATACTTCTGCAGGCGCTTGCGGTTCCACTTCTTCGCCTCTAACCATGCCACTGCCGAAGCCGCCGCTGACCCTTTCATGCAGCGGTGACGGAGCACATTGGTTTTCGACGTATAGCACAATTCACACGGCTTGCCCTCACGCAGACACGAATATGACGGGCACAGCAGTTTGTAGTCGTGCATGGTCCACACCACCCGCAGCCCGCGCTTATGGGCTATGCGCGCCACTTCGGGCGACAGATACGAATGTATATTGTGCAGATGCACCACATCCGGTTTGAACTCGTCAAGCATTCGGTTAAGCGACTTTTTCACTCCCCCGTAACCGAGAGTGCGCCTCACAGCCTCTATCTTAGCCTTTGCCCCGCCGCCGAAATCCACACCTTTTACCCAGTAGCCGCTCCACTTCGATGGCTCGTTTTCAGGATATTCCATGGCATAGACAGCCACTTCATGACCATTGTCGGCAAGAAGTCGCTCAAGATTCAGGGCACACACACAGTCACCGCCGCGGCGGTAGTAGAATTTTGTTACTATTAATACGCGTTGTTTCATGTAAGTGCAAAGATAATACATTCTTGAGCCTCTGTCAAGTTTTTTTACGCTGTTGCTTCTGTCTCGTGAATCATTCGCACTCCCCGGGTGTTGGGCGGTTGTAATTTTGCGGCAAACTTTTTCATCCCGTATTACCATATTATATGAAACAAAACTCCTCATCCCCCCTCGGCCATATATCCTTGCCTCTTGTCTCAGCCACCACATCACGCCATGCCCTTGTCACCGATGCCGCCGGAAGGCTTGTGGTAGGGCACCGTGCCGCCGTACACCACTCCGTGCCCATGCGTCCGCTCTCCTTGTTCACCCCCTCGGACTCCGGTGACACCGTCACGCTCTACGCAGCTGAGTCCGGGCACGATACCGCGCTCTGGACCGAATGTGCCGGCTCATGGATTCATCACACTGACATTCCGGGCGCAGTCAGCTGTGCTCTTGCCGTGGCTGAAGGCTTTATCATAGCCGGGGAGCGGACCATGTACCGTCTCAGTCCCGATACCGGCAGCTCCCTATGGACTCTGACCGACATGAATCCCGCCCCGCCGCGTATATCCTTTACCACCGTTGACTCGGCTACTCTCAGCGAATCCACCGGCTCGGTGACCCTGCGCGGAGTCACAGCCTCGGGCTCGCTCCATAATATCCCCGCAGCCGAACTGCAGCGTCTTACCACCTCGCTCACCGATGCCTACACGCGCCTTGTCCGCACAGCCACATCCGCCGGCAGCTGGCTACAGCCCGTCATAGTGCGCTATCGGCTTTACGCCTCGTCTCACCGCCTGCTTTACGTCTCCGCTCCCGTGCTGCTCGCCCCTTATCCGATGCAGTGTCATCAGAGCCTCGAAGCCCCGGTGAGCATCGACTCCACCGTTTACACCATCTCGTCACTCACCCTGTTGGCACACAGCTGGACCATAGCCATGCACCTCCCTGACGATGATGATTTCAGAGGATGGCTCCGCCTGACCGACGAGATAGAAGTGTCCGTTACGCCGCAGTTTCACCCCGTGGAGTTCGCCGGACTCTGCTCATGCCGCTTTGCCCGCACCTCCACATCGGCACCCGTGGCTATAGTGCGTATGCCCGGAGCCGAATACACCGCCTCGCGCTATTCGCAGATAATAGCCTCGCAGTTAGCCCTTACCGACTCCACCTCCACCGTAGCGCTCCGGTTGCGTGCTCCCGCCGCCGGTGCCGTGATGACTCTCAAATGTCCCGCGTCCGAATCACCCGCCGACACGCTCAAGCTCCGTGACAAAGCCCGTGCCACCCTTGCCGGCTCTGATGATGACAACTCACTGCTGGCGCTAATCTCGCCGCCCAACGGATTTCTGGCACGCACCGTGGTGGCTGACGGCGATGCCGTGGTGTGGGGCGATGTCACCCCCTTGGTTCGTGGCGGCTTCTCCCTCAGCGAGATGGTAGCTCTTACCAGCCCTCACCCGTGGCTCGGCACCGTCAGGGTCACCCTTGCCGACGGTACAGTGACCGGCGCTGCCGTAGGCGGCACCACCGGCATGCCGCTGAGCTTCGGGCCATTGGTGTGTTATCCCCACGGCAACGCATCGCGCATCGACATTTATATCGATAATCTGCAGGGTGAGGTAAACCATGCCGGATTCACACTCTCGCCCGTAGATGGTGCGGGATTATCGGCATGGGTATCCCCCGATTTTACCCCCGTGTCCACTGTTTATTACGGTGATGACCTGCCCGAAGCTGAATATCCCGCCTCATCCGCTCCCCTTTCAGGCACGCTGGTATCCGCCACGCTGGCACAGCCCCTGCTGCCGCTCTCGCTCTTGCGCTGCGCCACAGGTCAGATCACGGCATTGCTGCCCGCATCCGGGGCACGCTCGTCGTTCAACAGTTCTCGCGGACGGCTCTACGCCTTTTGTGCCGACGGAGTCTACACCGTCACCCTCTCAGCCCACTGCCGGCTGCTCTCCGCATCCTGTGTCGACCCCCGTCACATCCTCTCGCCCGGCGCCGTCGTCGCCACCCCCTCGGGAGTCATGGCACTGCTGTCAGGTGTGCTCTGCAGGCTCAAAGGCGCCACCGTCACCTCCATCCTGCCGCTTCCCGCCGCACGTCAGTTGGGTTGGGAGCCGTGGGCTGACGAACTCTGGCTGCTCGACTCCGATGGAACCCT
>CAMWPX010000033.1 GCA_947176205.1 uncultured Porphyromonadaceae bacterium | reverse complement strand
GGTCTGGTATGAGTCATAAACTTAAAATTTTACAAAAGTAAAAAAATAATTGTATTATCTCTAAAGGAAATTTTTAACTTTGTGATATCATAACATCACAGTAATAACAATCAAAACGTAAATAATATGGTCATTCAGCGTATTCAGACATTGTTTCTGCTCATTGCCACGGCATTGCTTATCGTTTTTATTTTTGTACCGTTCGGCTATTGGAATATAGTGGATGCCGGTGTAGAAATGGGCTTGTCACCACTTAGAGCTTCAGCACAGACCGGATTGTTGATACCATTATGTGTCGCGGCACTTTTATCATTTGTGGCTATATTTCTTTTTAAGAAATCCGCGCTGCAGAAAGGATTGGTGGTATTGTCAATCATAGCAACGCTTGTAACTGTGGCTATGGTTATCTATCTTCTGACCGCAGGCTATGTCGATACGGATTCTAATATAGTCTTAACTGCACAATGGGGTTGTGGCGGACTGATTCCTGTAGCTGCAATAATTATGGAGATAGCAGCTTACCGAGGCATCAGTGCGGACCAGAAGCTTCTTCGTTCCTATGACCGTTTGCGTTAACGTACGTACAACGATTATTCGCGATAGTACGTGCGTTTGACCCTTGACGATACCGACGTAAGAATCTCGTAGGGTATAGTGTCAAGTGTTTCGGCTATTTCCGTTACTGGAATATTTTCACCGAATATTTCCACCCTGTCACCTACGGCGCATTCCACGTCTGTCACATCAATCATACAAGCGTCCATGCATACGTTGCCTATAGTAGGGCAACGGTGACCATTGACCATCACAAGCATGTGTCCGTTACCAAGATGTCGGTTTATGCCGTCGGCATATCCTATAGGTATGGTTGCGATTCGGGAATCACGATGGCACACGCCATTACGGTTATAGCCTATAGTGGTTCCGGAACACCAGTCTTTTATGGATATGATTGCGGTGCTTAATGATGATACCTGACGAAGTCCGGCTTGTGAGCCGTCATTCATGGTAGGGATTCCGTAAAGGCATATGCCTAATCTAACCATGTCATACTGGTATTGCGGAAAACGTGAAATGCCTGTAGAGTTGAGGATATGGCGTTTTACGTAATAAGGCAGACCATTTTGCAACATAGTGCTGCATCGATCGAATATCGCGAATTGCTCCATAGTATAGTCGTCCATCTGAGGAGCATCGGCAACGGCAAGATGGCTGAAAACAGATTCGGCTTTTATTACATCCTGATTACGTAATGTTTCCAATACTTGGGGTATATCTTTTTCCAAAAAACCAAGACGGTGCATACCGGTATCAAGTTTTATGTGCACGGGATAATTCTTTATTCCGTGGCGTTTTCCTTCACTGATAATTTCATTCAGTATATCAAAACTGAATATTTCCGGTTCGAGCTTATGTGTGAAAAGCTGATGATAATTGACTACTTTAGGGTTGAGTACCATGATTGGCATAGTTATGCCTGCACGACGCAGGTCAACTCCTTCATCCAGTACGGCGACAGCCAGATAGGCTGCACCTTGTGACTGCAGTGTCTTGGCAAGTTCGTATGACCCGGCTCCGTAACCTGAAGCTTTTACCATGCAGATTATTCCTGTGGTCTGCTTGACCTTGGCTCTAAACAGATTGAAGTTATGTACAATGGAATCAAGATTCACTTCCAATACAGTTTCATGCTGACGGGCTTCAAGCATATCGGCTATGCGGTAAAATTGAAATTCAGGAGAGCCTTTTATCAGGATTAGTGACGATATGAAGTCCTTGTCCGATGCGGACGACAGGAATGTAGCTGTATCAGTATAATATTCGGCATTGGCGGGCAGAATGGCAGCATATTTTTTTATTACCGGACCGATTCCAATCATTCGACTGATTCGTTTGCTTTTCAGAAGTTGACTTAATCTGTCGTAGGCTTCATTTTCTGGTAAAGAATGGTGGTCAAGGTCACTTATAATCACGGTAGTGGAGTGATGAGGAGTAAGCCTGCGGGTCATGAAATCAAGAGCCGGTGATAATGAATCGATATCGGACGTAAACGAATCATGTATAATCATGCAGTCGTTTTTGCCTTCAATTACGTTGAGACGTGTCTCTACCGGTTTTAATCGCTTTATTCGTTCTGCTATAATATCATTGGAAATACCGAAGTAAAGCAATGTAGCCAAACAATGACAGATATTTTCTATATCGGCAGATTTGGTAAACGGAATGCAAAGAGTATTTTCTTGACTATTAAACCTATATTTCAGAGTAGAGGAGTTGCTGTCGGTTTCAGCAATATTGATATACAATGGTGCGTTCTGATTTATAGTTGACCACCATAAATCCTCACGAGCGGGACGAGTCGTAGTGATTACATCGCGTATGATATGATTGTCACCACAGTATATTACGCATTTGGAGTCTTTGAGCAGCATAGCTTTTTCATGACATTTTTCAGCTATTGAACTGAATCCGTCGCTGTGTTCGCTGTTTAATGTCGTGAATATGCCGATTTCAGGCGCTATTATTTCGGCTAACGCTTTCATTTCACCTTTTTGGGATATTCCGGCTTCAAAGATACCGAGTGTGGTTTCTTCATGAAGTTTCCAGACTGATAAAGGTACTCCGGTTTGTGAATTATAGCTGCGCGGACTGCGGGTAATGTTGTAGTCATCATTCAATAGGGTGTTAAGCCACTCTTTTATAGTGGTTTTACCCCGACTGCCTGTTATGCCGATAACGGGTACATTAAACCGGCGTCTATGGTAAGCGGCAATACTCTGCAACGCGTCAAGAGTGTTGTCGACTATAAAAAATATGGCATCGGTTATACCGTGCATATTTTCAGGAATATGCGTAACGCAGAAGCATCTCACTCCCTTTTCGTATAGGTCGCGTATGTAGCGGTGACCGTCGTTTGTATTAGTTTTCAGGGCAAAAAACAGAGTTTTCTCCGGGAAAGAAAGTGAACGGCTGTCGGTAAGAAGTACGTTGATTTCTTTTGCAATATTATTTGAAGGTAGGGAGAGTATCTTACTGATATCTGAAGTGGAATACTGCATATTATAGATTAAATAGTTTTAGCGACATAGATAGTTGCGGATATGCTGTAAGCAATTCATGGCGCTTAAGTTCCAATAAGGAATTATGTGCGTCTTTTGAAATTCTGTCATCGCTTAAAATACGATGAGAATGCATGGCTGTGAATTTAGCGCATTTTTGGGCTAAGTTTTTTGTTTCCGAATCAAAAAATGAGTTGGAGATATAATCAAACACATAATCTGAGGCTACTCCTGAAGGGTGACACATATCTGCTTCATAAAACCGGTAGTCACGCAAATCATCATTTAGAATTTCGTATGCAGGAATATAGGTTATATCAGAAGTGGAGGATATGACACTATCCACAGCCATAAGCAGAGTGGATTTACTTATCTGATTACCGTGAGCACCATCAGCAAGGTGACGTATCGGGCTTACGGAAAAAAATATTTTAGCGTTATTATTAATTCTTCTGATTTCGGTTACAATCTGAGTGATATTTTCGGTAGCCTGAGCGATGGATAGAATGCTGCGGGTAAATTCGTAAGCAGGAAGTTTATGACAGTTGGCTACGATTATTCCGGATTTGTTATGTCGGAATACCCAGGCAGTCCCAAAAGTTAAGAATATAGCGGATGCTGATTGTAAGAAGCGGCTGGCATCATGAAGTCTTTGATTCATTGTAGCCAGAGTGATTTCGGCTTCTGTTCCGGATAGAGAGGAGTGGCATAGGAAGTTGCGATATAGACCTTGATGCAAAAACAACTCTTCAGCCGAAAACTCATCATCGGAGGTTATACGCCGGAGTACGGCAAGTATACTCGCCGGATTATATAATGTTCCAAATGGATTTACCATTACCGGAAACAAACGCTGTTTAAGTCTTTGACCGATGTTATCTGAAAAGCATGAGCCTAACAGCATCATCGGAGTAGTGTGATTAAGCGTTCCGGCGAAATCAAGTGGTTTGATTATAGTTCGGAAATCCATAAAGACATGTGTCTTATATCAATATAGATTATAATCTATTGACAGAACATTGAATTCAGTGCGGCGGTTAATCTGGTCGGCAGCTTCGCGGTCAGCTTCATTATCCAAAGCAAGAATAAACTCCTCAGTCAGAGTATCACCTTCCTTAAATAGAGGATATAATCGTGCTACACGTTTGGTCACCACCATAGGTCGTGATTTACCATAGCCTTGATATTGAAGCCTGTCCGGAGCGATTCCGGCGGCTATCAGGTAATCAATTACAGATTTGGCACGGCGGTGCGAGAGGTTCAGGTTATATTCATCACTACCGATACGGTCAGTGTGTGATGCCATCTCTATAGTTATGTTAGGATTGTCACGTAGCATTTGTGCAAGCCCGTCAAGCGCTTCCTGTGATTCCGGGCGAAGTGTGGCTTTGTCAAAATCGTAGAATATATTTTCTACAATATTGGGTTTCGACAGTGATGCAAGCATAAAGTCCACGCCGTAATCGGCATCAACTTCTGTAGTGTCAGTGGTGAATTCCTGTCGGGCATTAAGGTAACCTTTGGCTCCTGCCATCATGGCATAGGTGATGCCTCGTTGTAAAGGCACTGAGAACGAGCCGTCGTCACGTGATGTGGTACGACGGTTTGTTCCGTCGTTGCCCACTACGCGTATCACGGCATTGGCTATAGGTTCTTCATCCATGTCGGTGATGTATCCGGAAAGATTGATTTTCAAATCCGGAAGTTCAAATGTAAATATGTGGTCATATCCACGATTATCGCCACGGTTTGAACTGAAAAATCCTTGTGGAATATCGCCCGGAATGAATGTTATGCCGAAGTCATCATTGGATGAATTCATCGGAATTCCCATATTGGTTACTACCCATTTACCGGAAGGTTGCAAGACGGCTTGGAATATGTCAAGTCCGCCCATACCGGGATGTCCGTCAGACGAAAAATACATTATGCTGTCAGTGAGCATGTAGGGAAATTCTTCATCGCCACCGGTATTGATGTCTTCACCAAGATTCTCAAGGGAGCCTGCGCGTTCGTTAATATTGATACGCCAGATGTCTTTACCTCCCATACCGGGCATATTGCTGCTGAAGTATAGGTACTCTCCTGAAGGAGATACGGCAGGATGACCGAAAGTAGATATCGTGTCGGCTGTTATATCGAATTTTACCGGAGCACTCCATTTTGCGTCTGAACGCTGAGAAGTAAAAATTTCTACACTTGTATTATGGTTCGGTGCTCGGCGAGCTTTGGTAAGATACATCGTATTTCCGTCAGGTGAGAATGATACGATACCCTCATCATCGGCTGAGTTAAGTTCTCCTTCTACCGGTTCGGGACGAAGCCATTCGCCGCGTTCGTTCTTTTTGGCTACCCAAATATCACTTTTTTTCATACCGGTTATTTCGCTTTTGTTATCACCGGTCACTTTTTCGTTGGTGGTAGTCAGATACAGCATGTCACCCTGTACCATCGGGGCAAAGTCAGCTCTGCGGGAATTAAACAGTTTGGATGATTTGACCACATAGCGGGTAGGGTGTTCCTTTATGTATTGTGCCTTGCGAGCTCCTTCAAGTCCGGTTAAAGCTGCTGTTGATTCAGGCTTTACCATAAGATATTCTTCATAAGCTCTAATCGCTTGTGTATATTTACCTTCGGCGTGTAGCATCTGTGCCATGTGCAGTTGTGCCGATTCATCGGGATATCCGTAACGTATGGCATTTTGATATGCAGCTGATGCTCGTGCATACTGGTTGAGCATGCGGTGGGCTTCTCCAAGTTTGAATGCTACTTCACCACGTAACGGACGCTCTTCACGTTTTGTAAGTTTGTTATAAAGCTGGCGATACGTCTTGGAGGCATCGAAGTATTCTCCGCGTTGCATTTGAGCATCGGCGGTAGAAAGTTTCGGACCCTTACATGCTCCTAATGATACGAAGATGATAATAGAAAATAAATATATGTAATGTCTCATGTAAGAATTAACGTGAAAAGAGAGATAGTTATTTCTTGAAAATGACATAAATTCAAAAAAGAAGCGGCTGCGAACTCATGTCCGAACCGCCTCATTGAATTCTTGCTATGCTTCTAAAGTTGCTTAGCCCGGAAAGATAGCTTCGCTGGGGCAAACTTCAGCACAAGAACCACATTCGATGCAAGTGTCGGGATCGATGTGATAGATGTCGCCTTCAGAAATAGCCTCTACGGGGCAAACGGGAAGACAAGTTCCACAAGCAACGCATTTGTCAGAAATAACGTAAGCCATAATGAATTAAAATTAGAATTTAGATTAGCGAATAAAATGTACTCGCAAAAGTAAGATATTTTTTTGAATGAGGAGCATTTTTTGCAAAAAAACCTTACAAAATTCGCATTATAAATCGGAACTTAATTTATGGATTGACTAATTCCATGCCGCGTGAAATTGCTTCACGGTTGAGCGGCAGCAAATGGTGATGGCGTTCGGGAAGAGCTTTTTTCAATCCAGCCATTACTGATTCGATATCCACAACTGGATTGATTTTCAGTAAAGCGCCGAGCACTACCATATTATATGCTTTGGAGTTATTCAGTTCGAGGGTGGCATCCATCGCATCGACTGGATAAATGTTGATGTCAGTACGCGTGGGAGCACGATGTATGCCGTACGGGTCATATATCAAAGCTCCGCCCGGTTTTACTTTTGATTCGAATTTATCAAGACTTTGCTGATTGAGTATCACTGCCGTATCGAAGGTGTCAAGTACAGGGCTGCTGATAGGGGCATCGCTGAGAACTACGGTGACATTGGCTGTACCTCCGCGTTGTTCAGGACCGTATGACGGCATCCATGTTATTTCAAGGTCATCGATTAGCCCTGCATAAGCAAGTATCTTACCCATCGATAGAACTCCCTGACCGCCGAATCCGGCTATTATAATTTCTTTTTTCATTTTTCAACTGTATTTTTAAGGTCACCGATTGGATACGCTTCAAACATGTGTTCCACCATCCATTCATTGGCTTTGGCGGGCGACATTTTCCAGCCGCTGTTGCATGTGCTCACGATTTCTACTACCGATGTGCCGTGACCGCTGTATGAGCTTTCAAATGCATGACGGATGGCTGCTTTAGCTTTACGTACGGCAGCTGGAGTATGTACTGACTGGCGTGTTACATAACATGTCCCGTCAAGTTGGGCAAGCAGGTTACTTATTTTTAATGGGTAGCCGTTAAGGTCTACTCTGCGACCGTAAGGGGTGGTGGCTGTCTTTTGACCTTCGAGAGTGGTCGGAGCCATTTGCCCACCGGTCATACCATATATGGCGTTGTTTATGAATATTATAGTTATATTTTCGCCACGGTTGGCAGCGTGTATGGTTTCTGCTGTACCTATGGCTGCAAGGTCACCGTCGCCCTGATAAGTAAATACCAGACGGTCGGGATTAAGGCGTTTTGCACCGGTGGCTACAGCCGGAGCTCGTCCGTGAGCTGCTTCAATCCAGTCGACACCTATATAATTATAAGCAAATACGGCGCATCCTACCGGGGCTACGGCTATACAGTTATGCTCCACTCCCATTTCCTTCAGCACTTCGGCTACGAGTTTATGGACCACACCGTGAGAGCACCCCGGACAATAGTGCATAGATACGTCACAGAGTAGTTCCGGACGGGAATAAACCTTATTTTCAGGACGTTTTATATCTTCAGGATTCATGATATTTTTCTCTTTGAGTTAAATTGGCGCTTACTGAAATCAAGCATTATCAATATGAGATTTAAGAGCATCAAGGACTTCCGGAGGATTGGGTACTATACCACCCATGCGACCGTAGTGCCATACTGGAACCCTTCCTTCCACAGCCAGACGCACATCTTCTATCATCTGACCGGCGTTAAGTTCCACCACCATTATGCCCTTACATTTATGGCTCATCTCAGCAATGATTTTTGATGGGAATGGCCACAGTGTAATCGGACGTATCAAGCCTATCTTCAGGCCTTGTTCGCGAGCATCTTCTATAGCTTTTAGGCATATGCGGGCAATGGACCCGAAAGCTATAAATATATAATCGGCATCGTCCGTATAGTATTCCTGATATCTGACCTCGTTATCTTCGATAAGACGGTAGGTGCGCTGGAAGCGTTCGTTATTGACTTCCATTTTAGCGCTGTCAAGTTCAAGGGTAGTCAGTACATTAGGCTTTCTATGAGCAGAATGACCAGTTACCGCCCAAGGACACTGAATGGCTATTTCTTCTTCGGTACGGCGTGGTCGTGCCGGAGGCAGCACTACTTTTTCCATCATCTGACCGACAACACCATCGGCAAGCAACATGGCGGGAGTGCGGTATTTGAATGCAAGGTCAAAACCTAATCCTACGAAGTCAGCCATTTCCTGAACTGTTGACGGCGCAAGAACAATGAAGTGGTAGTCGCCATGGCCGCCACCTTTTACGGCTTGAAAGTAATCGCTTTGCGAAGGGTGTATGGTGCCCAGACCGGGACCACCACGCATTACGTTAACCACTAAGACGGGAAGTTCGCCGGCGGCTATATATGAAAGACCTTCCTGCATGAGGCTTATGCCCGGACTTGATGAAGATGTCATTACCGCTTTTCCGGTAGAAGCTCCGCCATATACCATATTTATCGATGCCACTTCGCTTTCAGCCTGCAGGACTACCATTCCGGTGGTCTCCCAGGGCATCAGTGCTTCAAGTGTTTCAAGTACCTCACTTTGAGGCGTGATAGGATAACCGAAATAACCGTCGGCACCATAACGAATGGCTGCATGGGCTATCGCTTCATTACCCTTCATTAATTTTACGTCTTCTTTCATGTTGATACAGTGATTTCGGATTATTTTTCTACCACGCGGTAGACTTCTATACAACTGTCGGGACATACAAGTGCACATGATGCACAGCCGATGCATTTATCGGGATAGGCTGCATATGCAAAGTGATAACCTCGGTCATTGACCTCCTTAGGCTGTAGGCTGAGCACATCTACCGGACAAGCCACTACACAAAGATTGCACCCTTTGCAGCGTTCCCGGTTAATCTCTACAGCTCCTGATATTTTTGCCATATAAATATGCTTGGTAGTTTAATTAATAATATAAATACAAAAATATAGAAAACTTTCAGAGTTGAAAGAATTTTCAGCAATCTTAACTAATGGCACATTTTTATGGCAAGTGTGCTATGTTGGTGATGTGGTTATTTTATAATGGAAATCTTTACTTTCTTGCCTTTGATTTTCAGATTTTTTATCTTCTCAAGCACTATTGAAGTCGATTTTCGCGGTACTGCAGCGAGGGCATAATGGTCTGCAACGTCGATTTTACCTATCTCATCAGGTAAAAGTTGAGTATTGGCCATGAGAAATCCGGCAATGTCGCCCCGTGATATTTTTTCTTTTTTACCGGCACTGAAATATAGTGTGGCAATCGGTGATAAAATAGGAGCGGCACTAACGTATTGCGGGTCAAATTTGCGGTCAAACCGTATATATTCTGGTATGGAATCATGTTCGGATACGATAACATATACTGTTCCTTCCGCGTCAACGCGTGCGGTGCGTCCGTTACGGTGTGTCCACACATCGTTTCCTACAGGAATATGATAATGAATGATATCGGTGACACCAGCTATATCAAGACCACGGGCGCCCAAATCGGTAGATATGAGTATTGGGTAAGTGCCGTTTTCAAACAGTTTTATGGCTATAGCTCTGTCCTGTTGGTCAAGTTCTCCATGATATAATCCGGCTGTGATACGTTCCTTTTTCAATCGGTCGTAAACTCTTGATGCGCTTTCACGGTGATTGACGAAAATCATCGTTTTGCTATTGGCTGGAAGTGAATGCAGCAGATTGACAAGAGCATCGAGTTTGTCGGGAGTATGACTCGGTACCTCGATTATATCTGTACGGAGCCTTGGATTCTCTACATCGGAATCAGAAATAATCTTTGGCTCGTGCAATCCTAAATACTCCGGTAACGGGTCAAGAGATGTGGCTGAGGTAAGAATTATGTCATGGGATATTCCTATGCGTCGCAGTATCTTACGTATATCTTCCTCAAATCCTAATTCAAGTGTTTTATCATATTCATCGAATACCAGTATCCGCGGTGACCGTACTGATAGTGTTCCTCGCTGCAGATGGTCAAGAAGACGCCCGGGGGTGGCTACGATTATTTCCGGTTCCGGATTAAGTGATTTGATTTCATCGTCCGTACTGTGACCTCCATATAATTCCACAGTCTTATATCCGCGCATCAGGCGTCGAAGTACAGTTGCAATCTGATTGACCAGTTCACGTGTTGGTACTATAACGATAGCTTCAGTCTTATGCATCGGTCGGGGCATGCGTTCCAACAGTTTCAATGCAAAAGCCAGAGTCTTTCCTGTACCGGTGGGGGAAGTCAGAATAATATGCCTGTCCTTAGCATCAAGCATGCGTAGTTGCATATCATTGAGCGATTCTATACCCATGATGTCAATAACCATGGATTTCAGATGGTCTGAAGTCATGTGACGTACCGATAAGTTGATTAGCCGAATTTACTTATTTTGCGTAGCAATGGTTCATTGAGCACTTTGATTTGTCGGCCGTCTACTACTATAAGATGCTCAGTGACAAAAGCCGTAAGAGTGCGAATGGCGTTGGATGTCGTCATATTTGACAGATTGGCAAGGTCTTCGCGTGACATATACATGCGTACGGTCATGCCGTCATCTTCATATCCGTAATGTTCTACGAGCACCATTATCGCCTCGGCAAGACGTCCGCGGATATGTTTCTGAGTTAGATTGACCAATCGGGTATCGGAGCTACCCAGATTTCGCGATAGTTCATGAAGGAAGAACCAAGCTACAGCACGGTTTCCGTCAATGAGTTCACGTACTACTGACAATGGGAATGCTCCGATAGCTGAAGCTTCCATGGCTGCGGCTGTATGGACGTACGGTTCGTTTGCGAAGTAAGCGCGGTAACCGAAATATTGCACAGGACTGATAAGACGTGAGATTTGCTGACGCCCACCGACACCATCTTTATATAATTTGGCTTTTCCTTTCAGTAGGCACCACAGAAATTCAGGCTCTTCGCGTTCGGCATATATTATCTGATTCTTTTTGAAATGGTGCAGGGTGAAATTGTCGGTAATTTTCCGCTTTTCATCACCGTTGAGCAGAGTCCATATTTCTGACATGTCCTCGCTCATTACTTTTTCCAAAGCGCGCTTTATCATTAAATCTCAATATAAACCATTGTTACACACGGTGACAAAGTTAAGCAATATCCTTAAATTATACAAATTTCTGTGTGCCGATGTCTATCGTAGAGATTGTTAATGAGAGCTTTATCGGTTTTCATTGTAGAACCGGAGGATACGCATACGCAGCATAGCTTCGTATTTAGCCTGAACAGCTTGGGATGAGGCTTTGATATAGTCGGATTTCGCTTGTTCGTATTCAGTAGCGTTGGCACGTCCGTAATTGTATTTTTCAGTCATGGCTTCAAGAGCTGATTTTGTCGCGGAGCAAGCTATCCGGCTTGCCGTCTGTTTGTCAAGAGCGGCTGTGGCTTGTTGATAGGCTTGCTGGATGCTTTTGTATAAAGAGTTGCAGGCATCTTCATAGTCGAGTTCTGCGGCAAGCCTTTGAACTTCAGCTTTACGTACGGAATTGCGGGTGGAAAAAGCGTCAAATATTGGTATTGAGAGCGAGAATCCAAGTGATTTATTGAAGTTATCGCGCATCTGTCGGTGAAACGGCGGTGTCGTTTCGCCGGAAAGGTTATAGTAACTGCTTCCAAGCCCGGCGTTGAACGACAGACGTGGGATATAACCTGTCTTTGCTACGGAGATATTCTTTTCGGCAGCTTTTATCGTCATGCGTGCAGCACTAAGTGAATGATTGATGCTGAGAGCGTTTCTGTAAACTTCCTGAGCCGATAGGGGAGTATCAGTACAATCATCTACAGGCAGTACGTCAAAATCTTCAGTAGAGGGAAGCTGGAGAAGTTGAGCAAGGTCAAGAAGGGCGGTGGCGTAATCGTTCTGTGAATTTACTTCCGTGAGTTTGTCCTGTGCCAATTGTGATTCAGCTTGAATCAGGTCAAGTTCGGGTATTTTACCTGCATCAAGAAGTTCTTGTCTACGAGAATATTCTATTTCCGACATGTGGACTTGTTCGCGTGCTACCGAAAGCATTTCACGAGAATACAGCACTTGCAGATATTGAGCTATTACATTTATAGTGACATCGTCCTTTGCCGCTTCACACTGTTGTGTAATCATTGAAAGATATGTTCGCGAATAGTCAAGACGTCTCACAGCCGAAAGTCCCTGGAACAACGGTAATGAAAGAGAAACACTCCATCCGAACTGACTCGTATTACGGTTGGCGTATGTATTGTCGGATGTCAGACCGCGTCCGAAGTTGAATGACTGGTCTGCCCCGGCGTGGAGTTGAGGTAGAAACGCGTCTTTAGCTTCGGTTACTGATAATTCAGCGTTATGACGATTTAATGCCTGTCGTTTAATCTGTATGTTGTGTTCAAGGGCATAATTGATGCAGCTGTCAAGTGACCATGGCATAGCTGAGGCGCATATGGCAGATGCAAAAGCAATAGCCGTTAATGATAAGGATTTAAGTCTCATATCAGTATTGTTAGTGTTGATGACGTGGTTATTACATATTGGTTATGCGGGCACCGCGTAGCCGGGCATTACGGTCAATGCCTGATTTGACTTCAATATTGATACCATCACTGGTTCCTGTAACAATAGGTGTGCGTGTGAATTGTTGCTGTATGGCAGCAGAATCGGTCAGGCAATACACAAATGTAGAATCACCTACAAATTCCACTACGCTTTCCGGTACGCGAAGCACAGTATCGGTACGAGTAAGTGCCACCTTGGCATTGGCGCTGTAACCTGAGCGAAGATTGCCGGACGCGGCAGCTGGGTCAATAGCTGCTTTTAATTCAAAAGTATTGGCACCGTTGGTTTCTGTACCTTTCGGCGAGATGTATTCAATAGTAGTTTCGGATATGAAATCAGGTATAGCTCCTATTGAGATAGACATAGGCATACCTACTTTCAAGGCTCCTACCTCGGTTTCATCCACATTGCCTTTGAATATTAATTTGTTCATATCGGCTACGGTAGCGATAGTTGTACCGTCGTTAAACGTATTCGCTTGTATAACTGAAGTTCCCACTTTGACAGGGACGTCAAGCACCAGACCGTCAATAGTGGCGCGGACTTGAGTATTGGCTTCCGATGCATTGTAGCGTGATACGCCTTGTTTTACTATAGTCACAGCGTCATGGGCTGATTCAAGGTCGGCGACAGCCTTATCGTAGGTAGCCTTTGAGGTCTCAAATTCTTCTTTTGAAATAAGGCGTTTGTCATATAGCAGTGTGTTGCGTTCATGCTTTAGTCGGGCATCTTCGAGCGCAATGGATGCTTTGCTGACATTGCTCTCGGCATTTGAAAGTTGCGAAGCGTCAGGTATTACTGTGATTACCGCTATTACGTCACCTACCTTGACTTTATCTCCGGGTTCTACATTAATTTTACTTATGATACCTGAAATCTGCGGTTTGATTTGAATCTCATCGCGGGGTTCGATTTTACCGGTAAGTACGGAAGTCCGTTCGATAACACCCATGTCAGGATTAACTATGGCATAATGTATTTCTTCAGGCTGCGAATTGAAATACAGATACACAAATGTTCCTAAGAAAATCAAGGCAACTAAAGTCCAGAGCAGGATTTTGAAAAATTTTTTCATATCGTGAAAATAGTGTGGTTTTTTATTATTCTTTTTAGTCAGGTTATTTATCGTTAAGTGCTTCTATCGGTTTTATCCTCATGGCTTTTATGGCCGGAATCAGACCGGCGGCTGTCCCTAAGATGAGGAACAGGAGCATAATAGTTACGGAGGAGTGAAATTGTAATTGAAAATTAGCAGAACCTTTAATAGGGTCAAAGGTGAGCTGGTCAGCCACATATAATATTAAAGTAGCGAAGCATATACCGGCTATACCGGCTATGGCGGTAAGAATCATGCCTTCTGACAGAATCTGTACGATTATGTCACGCGGTTTGGCACCTATGGCTCTGCGGATACCTATCTCTTGCGTGCGTTCCTTTACTATTATCCACATTATATTCCCAACACCGATGATACCGGCAAGAAGCGTTCCTATCCCGACAAAGAGTGCCAGTATGCCTATGCCAAAGAACAGGTTGTCAGCCATCTTGAAGTTTTCGGAAATATCCATAAACCATACAGCCTGATTGTCATTAGGATTGAGCGGATGATTGGAGCGTACGGCACGCCATACGTAGGGTTCTATATCTTTCGGTGTATGTCCGGACTTCATGGTATATATCATGAAGTTGATATTTTTACCCATATTGAATGTCCTACGCATGGTGGTTGACGGGATTATTATTGAATCATCCATATTGCCGCCTATGCTGGCGTCGGATTTTTGACTTACTACACCGATTACTTTGAAATAAATATTGTCTATGGAAACGAATTTACCTATAGGAGATTCTCCGGAAAATAGTTCATCGGCTTTATTCTTACCTAACACAGCTACTTTGCGTGTCTGGGTTATGTCACTTTGATTAATAACTCTGCCTTCGTGGAGCACAGGTATCTGAATATCGAACATATCGCTTTCTACACCCATAATTCTGCCGGCAGTGCTTTTGGTTCCGTATTTTACTGATGAACCGTAGAAATTCAGCGTCGAAGAATATTCTATCAGTGGGCATGTACGACGAATAAAATCCACATCGTCCTGATTCATGGACCAGTCCATACCCTTGTTAAATCCGCGGTATGACATAGTGGTGCGTTGCGGAAAGCAACCACCCATATTTGTGGCAAAACCCTGAAAATTACGTTTCATCATCCCTTCCAGACCACTTGAGCCACCCCATAGCACGGCAAGCATTGCCACTCCCCAGAATATTCCGAATGCAGTGAGGAATGTGCGCGTCTTGTTACGCGATAGCGTCGAGCCTATCTCACGCCAGTTTTCCCAATCAAATATAGCATTTTTCATATTCCCTGTATATTATTCATCACGCAGAGCCTCCACCGGACGTACTTTTGTGGCTTTGATTGCCGGAAATAGTCCGGCAAGAGCTCCTGCTATAATCAAAACTATTGTAACTTCGAGCGCTACCGATAGATTTACGGTAGGGTCTTTAAGAAAATCAGTGCCTTCACTTATCTTTGCTATTATAGCAGTGATAAATGTACCGCATACGATACCTATATAGCCGAAAATTGTAGTTATTGCAATACTTTCAGTAACAATCTGTAGCAGGATAGAACGCGGTTTGGCCCCGATGGCACGGCGAATACCTATTTCATGCGTACGTTCGCGCACTGATACAAACATGATGTTGCTGACACCGACTATTCCGGAAAGCATGGTGAGTAGTCCGATAATCCATATCGTCATATTGAGAATGTTATTGGCTTCAAGATTAGTCAGATAATTGACAAAGCGATTCCATATATGTACGGCACCACGATCCGATGTGTCAAACTCGTGAGTGGCTGCAAGCGAATTTCTTACCGATTGTTCTACGGCTTCTCCGTCCTCCACGGAGTTGACATTCTTGATTCTGACTATCAGTTCGCCTACACGTCCGTCATTGCCGTTAAGCATCATGGCAGTAGTGTAGGGTACGTATGAGCCGGTTTCCCATTCATGCTGATAAACTCCTATTACCTGCCAGGCAAGGGACATAGCTTTGACATAGTTACCCACGGCATTGTTTTCATCACCGAAAAGTGTCCTTGCGCTTTGGCTTGAGATAACCACTACTTTGCGCTTTTCGTCAAGGTCAAGTTGATTGAGAAATCGACCCTTGAGCATGTTGAGTTTGGCGTATTTCACTTCATCAGGAAATCTGCCATACACCGCTTCTGTAATATAATCGCGTGATGTGCTGAGCTTTGCCGAATCAAGCACAATCGACCCTTGTACACTTGATATATGTTCAGCATCATCCTTATAGATACGCGTACGGTCGGAGTCAAGCAGGCGGATTCGTCGGCCTTCTTTATATCCTTTATGTGCGTGCATGGTCCATCCGCCCCATACCGACATAGTATTGGAGCGGTCGGCAGATGCGAATGACTGGAAATTATTGTAAACACCACGACTCATGCCTAACAGGATTATAAGCATGAATATGCCCCAAGCTACGGCAAAACCGGTAAGAGCTGTACGTAATTTGTTGTTACGAAGGGTCTGAAGTATTTCTCTTAGAAGGTCAAGCATTTGTCGTGAGTGTGTCGGCAGCCGGTGATATGGTTATTTCATTGTCAGGGATTATCAATCCGTCAGATATACGGATTATACGGTTGGTCTGAGCACCGATGTTAGGGTCGTGAGT
>CAMWPX010000032.1 GCA_947176205.1 uncultured Porphyromonadaceae bacterium | reverse complement strand
GGTAAGACGCTGCAAATCCTTGTATTCTTTAGTGAGTCTGACGTAACGCGACATGTCGGCTATTACATCAGGGTCGGTTATGAGAGTGCTTACTTCTTCAAATCGCGCATCAATACCTTCAAGGCGCGCAAGTAGAGAGTTGTCTGACATATAATGATATTTTTCGCGAAGTTACATATTTTATGTGCAAAATCAGCTATCTGTGAGTTATAATTTATATAATAATTATTGTCAGCATCGTTGTGTGATAAAAATGGTTAAACGAAATTGCTCATTAATGTAATTAGTATTAAATTTGCATGTCAAATTAAGAAATAACTTTATAAATTACTCATAAATTCAATTATGAATATAACTGCAAATAAAGCCGATGAGGTGAGTCTGCGTCTCACTATCAAGGTTGAAGAATCTGATTACAAAGAAAAAGTAATCCAGCAACTTAAAAAAATAGGTAAGACTCATCAGATTCCCGGTTTTCGTAAAGGGCATGTGTCGCTTCCTGACCTTCAGCGTCGTTTCGGTCAACAGGTTACAAGTGATGTAATCAATGATGAAGTATATGATGCTGTAATGAAATATGTTGAGGAAAACAAGCTGAATGTACTTGGTTCTCCTATGCCTGTAGAGGTGAAAGAACTTGACCTGAAGAATAATAAAGAATTTACTTTTGAGTTTGATTTGGCTCTTGCTCCCGAGCTTCATGTGGAAGTAAATAAGGATATGTCCATACCTTATTACAATATTGAGGTGAGCGATGAGATGATTGATGAACAGGATAAAGCGTTCCGTAAACGTTTCGGAGCTCAAGTTCCGGGAGAAGAATTTGAGGAAGATGCTCTTGTAAAGGGTGCTATAATGGAACTTAACGAAGATGGTTCTGTAAAAGAAGGTGCAGATGCCATTCAGGTAGTTAGCGGAATCGTAGCTCCTATGTATTTTGTAGATAAAGGTCAGGCTGAAAAATTTGTAGGTAAAAAGGTAGGTGATAAAGTGGTGTTTAATCCACGAGCCGCTGCCGGTGAGAATCTGACTGAGATTTCCTCGATGCTTAACATTGACAAGAATCGTGCCGCTGATGTAAAAGGTGATTTTGAGCTTGCTGTTTCTGAAATTATTGTTGTGCGTCCGGCAGAACTCAATGATGAATTCTTTACTAATGTGTTCGGTCCTGATAAAGTGCATAATGAGGAAGAATATCGTCAGGCAGTCAAGGAAATGATTCAGCGTGAATTGTCACAGAATAGCGATATGCTGTTCAGCGCCGATGCGCGTAAGGACTTCCTTGCCAAGTATGGTGATATGCAATTGCCTGACGCCATACTGAAGGCATGGCTCATCAGTCGTAATAAAGCGCTTAATGCCGATAACATTGATGAGGAATATGTAAAAGTACAGGAAGACCTGAAGTGGCAGCTTATTAAGGAAAATATAGCATCTACGCTTGACTTAAAGATTGAAGAAGCTGACTTACTCGCTTTTGCCAAGGTGATGGCTGCTCGTCAGTTCGCTCAGTATGGAATGACAAATATCGATGATGAGACAATAACCCGTTATGCTCAGAATATACTTGATGATAAAAACTTCCGTCCGCGTCTGGTAGAGCAGGTAGGTGATGCCAAACTTTACAATGCCGTAAAAAATGCCGTGACGCTTAAAGAGGAGACTGTAAGCCTTGATAAATTTAAGGAACTTGTTGCAGCAAGCTGATAATAATAGATTTATAACAACTATAAAAGAGAGCGATATTTGTTGTCGCTCTCTTTGTTTTTTATATATGATGATATTGTTTTATATTTGGAATTATTATAACCTTGTATAAAGCAATGCTTGAATGAATAAATAGAATCTACTTTTATATGAAAACTACCATTTATACTTTGGGAGTATTGTGCTGTTCGGTTATTACTGTAGCATGTTCGGATAAGGATGTAAACATGGGTGCGGATTACTCGTCAATGGTTAATACGCTTATTGGAACTGATTTTACCGGTAATACTTATCCCGGGGCTCAAGCTCCATTCGGAATGGTGCAATTAAGTCCTGATAATGGATTGCCTGGTTGGGATCGTATAGCCGGTTATTTTTATCCTGACAGTACTATAGCCGGGTTCAGTCATACGCATTTGTCGGGAACAGGAGCCGGAGATTTGTATGATATATCTTTTATGCCTGTCATGCTTCCGTATAAAGAAGCAGAAGCTCCACTGGGTATATATTCTAAATTTTCCCACGATGAAGAGGAAGCGTCGGCCGGGTATTATCGCGTAAAACTGAAAGATTATGATATAGACGTGGAGCTTACCGCAACTGAACGAGCCGGTGTACAGCGATATACATTTCCCGGTGGCGATGGCGCTGTGTTATTGAATCTGCGTAAAGCTATGAACTGGGATAAAACATTAGATACCAGATTGGAAATAGTCGATTCGGTTACAGTATGCGGATATCGGTATTCTACCGGTTGGGCTCGTGACCAGCGCACATATTTCTATGCAAAGTTTTCTCGTCCATGGGATGCTGTAACTATTGACAGTAAGCCAATCATAGAAGAAAACGGTGATTCAATAGGTGAATCGGTGATAGCACAATTTAATTTTGCCACTCAACCCGGCGAACAGATAGTGGTGACCACAGCACTTTCAGGTGTAGATGTAAGTGGAGCGGAACTCAATCATAAGGCAGAGGCTTCCCATTTTGATTTCGATAAATATGTGGCTAATGTTAAGGCCCAATGGAATAAGCAGCTTGGAGTTATCAATGTGGATTATGATAGTAATGATGATGGTGTGGTATTTTATACTGCATTGTATCACACTATGATTGCTCCGACTATTTTCAGTGATGTAGATGGAAAATATCGTGGACCTGATAATAAAATTCATGTAGCTGATGGATGGACAGATTATTCTACATTCTCTTTATGGGATACATTTAGAGCCGCTCATCCACTGCTTACGTATACTCAGCCTGAGCGTGTAAATGATATGATAAAGTCATTTATAGCTTTTTACGAGCAGAATGGAAGACTCCCGGTATGGAATTTTCAAGGTGTCGAAACGGATATGATGATAGGTTATCATGCAGTGCCCGTTATAGTCGATGCATATCTTAAGGGCATTGGTGATTTTGATGTACGTAAGGCTCTTGAAGCTTGTGTAGCATCTGCCAACCTCGATGAATATCGAGGTATTGGCGAATACAAGAAAAACGGGTTTATCGCGTATGATGTGACAGACCCATATAATTCTGACAATTGGTCATTATCACGTACGCTTGAGTATGCATATGATGATTATTGCATAGCTAAAATGGCGGAAAAACTTGGCGACAAGCCGTTGGCCGATGAATTCTACGCGCGTTCACGTAATTATAGGAATGTGTTTAACCCGGCTACTGGTTTCATGCAGCCACGTAATTCAAATGGCGAATGGCAGCCGGCATTTAATCCCGATGAATACACCGAGCATATCTGTGAGAGTAACGGGTGGCAGTACCTTTGGTCAGTACAGCAGGATATTCCGGCTCTGATAGAACTTGTAGGCGGTACTGAAAAATTCAGTAACAAGCTTGACAGTATGTTTACTTATACTCCTGCGGAATCGGATTTGCCTATATTTTCTACCGGTATGATTGGGCAATATGCTCATGGGAATGAACCGGGACATCATGTCATATATCTCTACAATAAAATTGGCAAACCATGGAAAACTGCCGAGTATGCTGTAAAAGTGATGAGAGAGTTTTATTTTAATGCTCCTGACGGACTTTGCGGAAATGAAGACTGCGGTCAGATGTCGGCATGGTACGTGTTTAGTGCCATGGGCTTTTATCCGATTGATGCCGTAAGCGGCGAATATGAGCTGGGTTCACCCCTGATGAAACAGACTCGTATTAATCTAGCAAATGGGAAGGTGTTTACGATTACAGCTCATAATTTATCCAGGGAAAATATTTATATCAAGTCGGTAAAAGTTGATGGACAGCCGTATAAAAAGAGTTTTATTACTCATGATATGATTGAGAGCGGAAGTTCTGTGGAATTGGAGATGACTTCCGAGCAGGGTCATGTGTGGTATTAAGTCACACTTTGTAATTTTGATTTTTTGATAAATTATTATTAACTTTGAATAAACTAAACGATAGAAATAAAAAATGAATAATACAGACTTTAGAAATTATGCCGTAAAACATTTAGGTATGAACGGACTGGCTCTTGACCAGTACGCATCGGCAATTACGTCAAGTTACATCTCACCTACCATTATAGAAGAGCGTCAGCTCAATGTAGCGCAGATGGATGTGTTTTCCCGATTGATGATGGATCGAGTGATATTTCTCGGTACTGATGTGAACGATTATACAGCCAATGTTATTCAGGCACAATTATTGTATCTTGATTCAACAGACCCGGGCAAAGATGTAAGTATATATATAAATTCACCTGGCGGGTCAGTATATGCCGGTCTTGGAATATATGACACAATGCAATATATATCAAGTGATGTGACTACTATATGTACGGGTATGGCGGCGTCTATGGCTGCTGTGCTGCTTGTATCCGGTACCACCGGCAAGCGTTTCGCATTACGTCATTCACGTGTTATGATTCATCAGCCCATGGGTGGTGCACAAGGTCAGGCATCTGATATAGAAATTACAGCTCGCGAGATACAGAAACTGAAAAAAGAACTTTATACTATAATAGCCGACCATTCCGGACAACCGTTTGAAAAAGTAGAACGGGATTCTGACCGTGATTACTGGATGACAGCCGAGGAAGCCAAGCAATATGGCATGATTGATGATGTGCTTATTAAAGCCAAACATTAATGTCGGATATGAGATTTGCGCTTTATGGCAAAAAAGAATAACAAAGGCACGAATTTTCCATACAGATGCTCTTTCTGCGGACAGGAGTCTTCGGATTCAGTTATTGTTCCGAGTCCAATGGAGGAAGGATGTTACATTTGTTCGGACTGTATAGAGCATCTCCACGTTGCAGTGAAAGAATTTTTACAGTCAGAATCATCGACAAAGAATAATGCTGCATCTGCTGATGAATTGAAAAAAGTACCGAAACCTCAGGAGATATGTGAGTTTCTTGATAGTTATGTCATAGGTCAGGATGCGGCAAAAAGATTCCTTTCAGTAGCTGTCTATAACCATTATAAGCGTCTTGCACAAGATAGGACAGATGATGTTGACATTGAGAAAAGCAATATCATAATGGTAGGTCCGACAGGTACTGGTAAAACTTTGATTGCCAAGACCATTGCCAGACTTCTTGATGTCCCATTCACCATAGTTGACGCTACTGTACTTACTGAGGCAGGTTATGTCGGTGAGGATATCGAAAGTCTGCTGACCAGACTTCTCCAAGTCGCAGATTATGATGTGGCAAAAGCTGAGCGCGGAATAGTGTTTATAGATGAGATTGATAAAATAGCCCGAAAAGGTGATAATCCGTCAATAACCCGTGATGTCAGTGGTGAAGGTGTGCAACAGGGTCTATTGAAGCTACTTGAAGGCTCGATTGTTAATGTTCCGCCACAAGGTGGTCGTAAACATCCTGAGCAGCGTATGATACCGGTGGATACGAAAAACATATTATTCATCTGCGGTGGGGCGTTTGACGGCATAGAACGAAAGATTGCCCAGCGTCTTAATTCACACGTTGTGGGTTACAGCAATAATGCTCGTAAAGGAGTGAATCGAGATAATTTCCTTCAGTATGTTGCGCCACAGGATTTGAAATCATTTGGATTAATACCTGAAATTATCGGTCGTTTGCCGATTTTAACGCATTTGGAGCCGCTTGATAGGAGCGCACTACGTAGGATTTTGACAGAACCCAAGAATGCTATCATAAAGCAGTATATCAAATTGTTTGATATGGATGGCGTGAAATTGGAGTTTGATGAAGCCGCTCTTGATTTGATTGTTGATAAGGCTATAGAATACAAACTTGGTGCTCGCGGGCTCCGCTCGATAGTCGAAACTATCATGATGGACGCTATGTTTGAGATGCCCTCGACGGATACCAAGCATTTTATAGTTACGGCTGATTATGCTTTGGAAAAACTTCGAAAAGCAAATTTTGAAATCGCAAACGTGTAACCCCGGAACATATAATCACGATGGAAAAGAAATCTCTTCTCGCTGAAACGCTTAAAAAGCATTTTGGATTTGATTCGTTCAAAGGTAATCAAGAGGCAATAATGAACAGTCTTCTTGATGGGCATGACACATTTGTGTTAATGCCTACTGGCGGTGGAAAATCATTATGCTATCAGTTGCCCTCATTGATAATGGAAGGTACAGCCATAATTATATCGCCATTAATTGCATTGATGAAGAATCAGGTCGATGCCATGAGAAATTTCAGTGAAGATGATGGTATCGCGCATTTTCTGAACTCATCGTTGAACAAGGCCGCTATTGATAAAGTAAAGCAGGATATTTTAGACGGTAAGACCAAGATGCTGTATGTGGCGCCTGAGTCGTTGACTAAGGAAGAGTATATAGAATTTCTTAAAAGTGTAAAAATATCATTTTATGCTGTAGACGAGGCTCATTGTATCTCAGAGTGGGGGCATGATTTTCGTCCGGAATATCGGCGCATACGTCCTATAATAAATGAAATAGGGCAAGCTCAAGTGATAGCATTAACTGCTACGGCAACTCCGAAAGTGCAGCATGATATTCAGAAAAATCTTGGTATGCTCGATGCCAATGTTTTCAAATCATCGTTTAATCGTACTAATCTGTATTATGAGATAAGACCCAAGACAGCCAATGTTGACCGTGATATTATAAAATTTATCAAGAGCATGGAAGGCAAATCAGGTATTATCTATTGCCTTAGCCGTAAGAAGGTTGAAGAACTCGCCGAAATGCTTGTCATCAACGGTATACGGGCATTGCCGTATCATGCCGGTATGGATAGCGCTACGCGTTCAGCTAATCAGGATGCATTTATTTATGAGAAGGTGGATGTAATTGTAGCTACGATAGCATTCGGTATGGGTATAGATAAGCCCGATGTCAGGTTTGTCATACATTATGATATGCCTAAATCACTTGAGGGGTATTATCAGGAGACCGGACGTGCCGGACGAGATGGTGGCGAAGGGCAGTGTATAACATTCTACTCGGCAAAGGATTTCCAGAAGATGGAGAAGTTTATTCAGAATAAACCGATTGCCGAGCAGGAAATCGGTCGGCAACTTTTGTTGGAGACGGCAAGCTATGCCGAATCAAGTGTCTGCCGTCGGTTGTCATTGCTTCATTATTTTGGAGAAGAATATAGTCAGGATAATTGCGGAAATTGTGATAACTGTCTTGCTCCCAAGAAAAAAGTGGAAGCTCGTGATGAACTCGCGTCCGTTTTGGAGGCGGTTAAAGCGCTCAAAGAAAAATTCAAACCGGATTATGTCATCGATGTTTTGTTAGGGAAGTCTACATCAGATGTGAAATCCTATCATCATGATGAATTAGAAGTATTCGGAATTGAAAACAATAGTGACGAACGGTTTCTTAATTCGGTTATCCGTCAGGCTATCATAGGTGGATATCTTGAAAGAGATATTGAAAATTACGGTGTAATTAAAATTACGGAAAAAGGACAAAAGTTTTTGGACAAACCTCAAACATTTAAGGTTGTGGAAGACATTGAATTTGTGGATAATGACGAAAATGAAGTAGTCAAGAGCGGCGCCGGGTGTGCGGCTGATCCCGAATTATATGCAATACTCAAGGATTTACGGAAAAAAATAGCTAAAAAGGTCGGGCTTCCGCCTTACGTGATATTTCAGGATCCGTCACTTGAAGCTATGGCTACAACATATCCTGTAACTATTGATGAACTTGCCAATATAGCCGGTGTAGGGGTCGGTAAAGCACGTCGTTACGGACAGGAGTTTGTTGAAGTAATCAAGCGTCATGTTGAAGAGAATGAGATAGACCGACCTGAAGATTTGGTAGTCAGAACAGTTGCCAATAAAAGTAATATCAAGATTGCCATAATTCATGCTATTGACCATAAAGTGCCTCTTGATGAGATTGCCAGATCTAAGGATATAGAATTTTCTGAATTACTTGATGAGATTGAAATAATAGTAAATTCAGGGACAAAAATCAATATCAATTATTTCATCAATGAAATCCTTGACAAAGATCAACAGGATGAAATTTATGATTATTTCAAGGAAAGTGAAAGCGGAGATCTTAAAGAAGCATATTCAGAACTTGGTGATGAATATACCGAGGAAGAAATTCGCATGATGAGGATAAAATTCCTGTCGGAGATGGGATATTGAGCTGATTGATGAAAGATGTAGTAAAATATAATGATGTAGAACTTCACCGTAATGATATTATGGTGTTACGTCATGTTGATATTTCTGTAGACAGTGGTGAAGTGGTATATCTTACAGGTAAGGTAGGCAGCGGTAAAAGCACTTTGCTTAAGTCAATGTATGCCGAGGTTCCTATAGCTTCGGGTGATGCAAATGTATTGGGGTGGAATCTTGATGATATACCTTATTCCGAGATACCGTATTTAAGACGGGAGATGGGGATAATCTTTCAGGATTTTAGATTGTTGTCAGATAGAAGCGTGATGGATAATCTTACGTTTACACTTAAAGCTACGGGTTGGACTGACAGATATGAAATTACTGAACGGGCTGAATCCGTGTTGCGTGACATGGGTATGCTTAATAAAGGCTACAAGTTTCCCTATGAATTATCCGGAGGTGAACAGCAACGTGTAGTTATAGCGCGAGCGTTGTTAAACAGTCCGAAACTAATAATAGCTGATGAACCGACTGGAAACCTTGACCCGGCAACGGGAAGTCATATTATAAAAGTGTTGCACGCAATAGCTCAAGCCGGCACAGCTGTCATTATAGCCACTCACAATATGGGGTTGGTCAATAAATTCCCCGGACGTATTTTGCGTTTTGAAAATCATACCGTTGTAGAATAGTCACAACGGTATTGTCGTTAATCATCATAACGTTTGAGTAATGGAGCGTAGAAATCTATACGTCTGTCGCGCAGGAAAGGCCACCATCTGCGTACGTTTTCTGAGCGTGACAGATTGATTTCCACTGATGTTACTGCTTCAGTGTCAGCCGGAGCATGGTAAAGTATTTCACCTTGTGGGCCTGCCACAAAACTATTTCCCCAAAAATTTATACCATTGGTCATGCCTGAAGGGTCTGATTCATGACCGACACGATTGACCGATACTACAGGAATGCCGTTGGCAACTGCATGTGACCGTTGAATAGTAATCCATGCATCAAGCTGACGTTTCTTTTCCTGGTTATCGTCAGTTGACTCCCATCCTATAGCGGTGGGGTATATAAGAATATCTGCACCACGTAAAGCCATAATGCGGGCTGCTTCGGGATACCATTGATCCCAACATACAAGTACTCCGAGCCTACCTACAGATGTGTTTATCGGCTCAAAACCGATATCTCCGGGTGTAAAATAAAACTTCTCGTAGTATGCCGGGTCATCAGGAATATGCATTTTTCTGTATATGCCGGCTATAGAACCATCTTTCTCAATAACTACCGCGGTGTTATGATATAACCCAGGTGCACGGCGCTCAAATAAGGAAGTAATTATTACCACACGGTTTTCGCGAGCTAACTTACAATAAAACTCAGTGGCTTCTGATGGGATATCTACCGCCAAATCGCATGCTTGAGGTGTTTCTGTCTGACAGAAGTATAGAGAATCGTGTAATTCCTGATTAACAATCAGGTCAGGGTGTTCAGTTGCAGCAAGATGTTGAATCTTTTCTGCCAATATCTTTCTGTTCTCGTTTACGTCCGATGTCTTTTTTAGTTGAATCAGCCCAACACGTATGGTTTTCATTTTATTGATGATATATAGCTTATGACAAAATTAATCAGATTATATAAATCTTGCAAGCGGATTTTAGGTAGATTATTGTTTCGATTTAATAAAAGATATTGCTTTGGAAAGAGCGTCATTTGCCGGTACATAAATATCGGGAATCGCTCCATGTATAGATGATTCATCAGCTTGAAATTGCCAGAATCGTTTGAACGAGATGCCACATTCCAATCCTGAAACAGGCAGTTTGTACCATACCTTATCTCCGAAACTCACATTCATGCCACCGGTTTCTTCGCCTATGATTTTTCCAATACCGCATTGTGAGAATAACCATGCAAATGACGCAGCGGCAGAAAATGTCTTGGAAGATGTCAGCAGATATATGTTACCTTTATAGAAACCGTTATCAGTTGACAGAGGCTGAATATAATCGGATTCCGGACTTTCGATAAGGGTAAATTCAGCAGTGTCGTTTCTTGCATTAAGCAAACGCGTTGTCAACGGAGTTATGCGAATCAGTATTTTATCCATTTGAATAAATGGTGTAGGGCATATATATCTCAATAAAATATCTCCCACCATACTGTTGCCGCCACCGTTTTCTCTTAAATCAATAATCAGATTATCAATATTTTTATCTCTGAGTTCGCGAAACATTGAGTCAGCAAAAAATTTCATTTGATTTTCATCACGAAAAGACTTGAAATCCAGTATAGCAAGATTTTGGGATGTGTCTATAGTGTATGAATAAGGTGTAGTTGATAAATTATCTTGATTAACGGCAAAATGTGATTTTATCTTGTCCCATTTTTCTGGATATAGAGTTACGGTTTTAACGTTTTTTGATTTATTAGTATGATACGCAATGTCGTATTTATCAGCAGGATACATCAGCTTGAACAAACCGGTAAAATCATAATTGACACGCATTAACTTAAAATGGTCGCGTTCACCGCTTTCCAGCGGTAGCATATTGATTATCAGTGAATCGGCTGAAATACCGTTAATAGATATTATGTCACTGTTATATGGTATCATGTTTCCCTTACACCATATTGTTTTTAGGCTCTTTTCTGGAGTAACATTGATAAAGAGTGGCATAAAATACTCAGAATCAGTTAGGACAATTTCTTCAGGAAGAAGAAGATGTGTGTGTCCGTCGCCTAACATTGACACTATTCTGGTAAGATTGAGATATAGTTCGGGAATTCCGATTGAATCCGGAATCGATTGCTTTAATTTGTTTACAGCATGGAAAAACTCAGTTTGCTTACAAACTGAGAACATGTCGGGATGTACATTACTGATGCCATCTATAAGAGCATCAATGTCAAAAATTGCCTGCTGACGGGTCAACATCCCAGATGATGCGACAGTCTGTATATCTAAAGGCGGGTTTTCATATGGGTTTACTGCTCTACGATAAATATGTATGAAAGCAGAATCATTATCGGCATTGGTAATTTGTAGCATGGCAGACTCCCAGTGGTTCAGCTTGATTGTTACGGTGTCAATATCTGATGAAAAAGATATTTCACCGGCGGTCGTTGTTATATTTTCCGGTTCAGAAGACGGATTGAAACGCCTTAATTGCTCTTTCCCTCCGTCAAACCGTGTCAAAATATTGTCTGATACAGTTTTCAGACTGTAGGCAAGTGCTGGTATATATGAGGTAATTAAAAATAGAATCGTTATTATCGTTGTGATAAAGTGTTTATATTTGGTTGATGTCATAGCCATATTTATATAGATAATACGGATTGAGGAATTTGCATGGTAACACAGTGTAGGGAGCCATGTTGCTTGATTAAAGCTCGACAATCAACCTCTATCACCGGTCTGTTGTAGGCTACGCTAATAATCATTGACGCCAATCTGTCTTTTTGCGGTTGATTGTACACTGGCATTATTACAGCTTGCGGAAGTGCCAAAAAGTTTGCGTATGTAGCCGGGAGTCTTTGTCCGTCATCATCGTATATGGGGTCCGGCAAGGGTAATTCTATAAGATTATATGGTTTGTGGTCGAGTGTACGCATTCTGCATAACTCGTTTTTCATTGCCATTAATTCGTCAAAATGTTCATCGTCAGGATTGTCACATCCTACATATACTATAGTATTATCCGGTGCGAATCGAGCCAATGTATCAATATGACTGTCTGTATCATCACCGGCAAGATATCCGTACTCAAGCCAGAGTACTTGTTTGCCGCCCAGCCGATTAATAAGTTGTGATTTTATTTCAGACGCTGTGAGATGGGAATTACGGTTGGGCGAAAGCTGACAGTAAGCAGTGGTCATAAGCGAACCGTTGCCATCACTCTCTATACCTCCACCTTCAAGTACGAAATCCTGATTGTCAATCAGAGGAGAATATATTAGTCGACAAGCTGCTGCATTGCGGTTTATGCAGTTGTCAAAGCACGATGGGAATTTAAGCCCCCATCCGTTAAATCTAAAATCAAGCGGGTGAAAAGTCCCGTTAGCATCCTGAATGGTTATCGGACCGAAATCACGTGCCCACGTATCATTGGTTGGGGTCTTGAAGTAAAAAATTTTATCTTTAGCGATATGGGTCAGCTGTTTTTGAGGAATCTCAATGTCGGGGGCGGCGATTATTACCTTTTGATAAGTCGAAATAGCTTCAACTATTTTTATAAAACATGTTTGAACTTCATCAAGCATATATGCCCAGTCTGTTTTAGCATGAGGCCAAGAAAGAAGAATGGCCCCGGAATATTCCCACTCAGCGGGTAATCGTACGGGGAGTTTTATATTATTCGTCATAATCTTTAAGCGTGTTCCAAACATCATTGCGTGATTCGATATAGTCCTGACAAAAATCTCTGAATCCGTTTTTTTCAGAACTTCCTTGCATGTGGCACCAATTTTTATACATTTCTTTCAAGTCGGCATCCTCGTGTATGGCTTTTTTGAATTCGAATTCAGCAATGTCAACACTGTCGTATTGAGTCAGAAAATGTTGGAAAATATCTTCAATTTCTTCTAACATAAGTTTCTAATTTATTGGCTGACTTATGGTAAAACATGATTTTTAACGCTCAAATATACGAGATACACCACATAATGACAAATATTTTAGAAACTTTATTGAATATATCAGTGTTATAAATGTAAAATTATTGATTATTATTTCATTTATGCCGTTATGAAAAAACTATTTATCAGTTTATTATCAGTTTTAGGTCTGGTAGTTACCTCATGTAGTCCTTATGCACTTGTCAATAGTGAATCATATAATAATGCTGACCTTGCCGATTACAAAACATTTCATATTGTATCGCCAGAGGAAGGACATGTACCTCCCGGAATGCAGTGGGTAACATATTATAATATTGCTGCTGCAATTCGTGAACAGATGGTTGAGCGAGGTTATGAAGAAAGTGATGACTCACCGCTATGGATTAATATAGGTTTGACAGTACGAAATGAACTGCAGACGGCTCCCGTGGCTCCTCCAAACTATTATCCCTATTACGGGCCGCTTCCAGTTCCGCCTTATTCACCATTTTTTATGTATCCGAGACAATATTATTATTCTAATGCCCAAGTTATTACAGGTATGTATCGTGAAGGTGTTCTTACCATGGACTTTGTTAACATAGATAAAAAGTTGCCGTTGTATTCGGCATCTGTTGCCACAATATTAAGTAATGGTGAAGGTCGATTCAGAAATTTGAGTGGAATCAATGAAGCGGTGCAGGAGCTTTTTTCTAAATTTCCGGTTAAAGTTCTGCCTGAATACAAGTAACATAACTATATATGAAAAAGATAATTATAAGTCTTTTAACTATAGCGTCGACTCTATTGGTGTCGGCTCAGACTTGGTCGGATGATATACTTGGTAACGGGTTACAAATGCGTTATGTGCATCAACCGGCAGATTATTCAGGGGCAATTCGCAGTACAATCATACGCCTTGTTGCCGACAGTGCAAAAGGAGGGAATAGGGGAGTCCTGTACATACACGGATTCAATGATTATTTCTTTCAGACAGAAATGGCACAACAATTTGTAAATCACGGTTATGATTTTTATGCTGTGGATTTACGTAAATATGGTCGTTCGTTGTTACCCGGTCAGAAACCATGTCAAGTAAGGAGTCTTGATGAATATTTCCCAGATATCGATTCCGCTCTATGTGATATGAAACGTTATGGAGTAAAAGAGATAGTCCTTATGGGGCATTCCACCGGAGGGTTGGTGGCTTCATATTATATGGAAAAGAATAACCCTGATGGGATTAAGGCATTGATATTAAATAGTCCGTTCCTTGATTGGAATCTTGGTAAGATGGAGCCTTTTGTAGGTGTTGTGAGTTTTTTGGGTGCTTTATTTCCTAATATTAAAGTCCCACAGGGCAATAGCTCCGTCTATAGTGAATCATTACTGAAAAATCGTCATGGTGAATGGTCATATAATACTGTTTGGAAATCAGAGACATCCCGTGATGTGGACTTAGGGTGGGTTAGGGCTATTGACCGTGCTCAGGAATACCTTAGAAAGCATAAGTATGCCATACACGTTCCTATATTATTGATGTATTCTGATAAAAGTATTTCTGCCGATGACTGGTCAGAAGCAGCTTCAAATGCCGATGCCGTCCTTGATGTAAATGATATAAAGCATTATGGTCAGATGCTTGGCAAGACACTTACTATGGTGAAGGTTAATAATGGATTACATGATTTGATACTGTCTAAAGCCGGTGTACGTTATCCACTTTATAAGTATATTTTTAGTTGGCTTGGCCGAGAGTTATCCACTTATTGAACATTATTACTGATTAATTCGTTAGAAGTATATAAAATAATAACAATTAAATCTAATGAAATATGAAAACAGACCCGAAGTATACATTGCCTAAATTGCCTTATGCTCTTGATGCGCTTGCACCAGTAATATCACAGGAAACACTTCATTTCCACTATGGTAAGCATGAGCAGGCTTATATCGATAATCTAAATAAATTGATACAAGATACTGAATTTGCTGATATGGAGCTTGACGAGATTATACGTAAATCCTCTGGAGCTTTGTTTAATAACGCGGCTCAGGCTTGGAATCATATATTTTACTTCTTTAGTTTTTCTCCTGAAGCTACTAAGCTAACTGAAGGTAGATTACATGATGCCATTGTGCGTGATTTCGGGTCTGTTGACAATTTTAAGAAGGAATTTGTTGATGCAGGTGTTAAATTATTTGGCAGCGGTTGGGTATGGCTTGCAAGTGATGAAGACGGAAAACTTATGATTCTTCAGAAACCGAATGCCGGGAATCCTCTTACGGATGAGTTGGTTCCGCTTTTGACATTTGATGTTTGGGAGCATGCCTATTATTTGGATTATCAGAATCGAAGAGCTGACGCGTTAACAAAGTTATGGGATATAGTTGACTGGGATGTGGTATCTGAGCGTTATGACGCAGTTTTCTAAAAAAATTCTAATCATACAATTTTTATAATAGCGACTGATTAATTCGGTCGCTATTGTTATGTTATAGATTGGAATTTATAATAAGGGGGATAATACTAGAATTAAATATGTCACGTCGCTATTTAACATAATCATAATTATGGGTCAAATGTGCGTGATATTTCACTTTATGAATCTTTCAAATAAATTCCCAAATACATTAATGAATCGCTGACATCATTTTTGTATATTCTTCAATATATTTGCCTATAGTTTGTCCGGTCTGTGATTTGAAGAATCGCATGAGATGATTAGCCTCTGAGAAACCATATTTTTCAGACAAATATGATACCGAGTAATTGGTTTCTACAAGGTCTGTCTTTATATTATGTATCAACTTATTTTTTAATAATTCGGTTGCGGTCATGCCAAATTGGTTTTTAACCGCAGAATTAAGAGTAATACGACTGACACATAATTTCTTTGCATAATCGGCTACGGTTTGTTTCCCAATCATATTCTTTTCAAGCAATTCTTTGAACTGATATGCAATATTATTATCTCCGGTTGATTCCGGAATATTATATCTTTTGGCATATAAATGATTTAATTGAACCAACAAATAGTATAATAAAGAATTTACTATGGGTAATGCGCTTGATGATTTGTCGGTTAGTTTTTGTTCTATCTCATTCAATACTTCAAAATATCGGTTCATCTGGTTATTATCGGTTACTAATATGGGGGGATTAGCTGTCTGATAATAATAATGTAGTCTGAATGTTATGTATTTATCCGCTAAAAACGAATAAAGAAATTCTTCCTTGAATGTCACGAAGCGGAAGTCTTCAGCCGCTACATCCATGTGATAGCAATGGCGTTGTGATGGAGACAGGAATATGACAGAATTATCGCATAATTCTATTTTACTGTCATTAATCCAAATTTGACCTTTTCCCGTTCTGAAAAAAATAATTTCAAAAAAATTAGTAGCATAAAGTTTATTACCGTAATAGTAATCTTTTAGCTGATTTCCTGTTGATGTGTTTATTAGTAAGTCCGAGTTACTATTTATATCGTTAAATAGTAGATGCGCTATGTCGTTATGAATGTGAGCCATATATGGTTTGATTTTTCTACAAATATATAAATTATTTATCAAATTGGCAGTTTGTTGTATAATCTGTCTCTTATTCACAAATCCGAGCCGACGAGACATCTAAGGCTAGAGTAA
>CAMWPX010000031.1 GCA_947176205.1 uncultured Porphyromonadaceae bacterium | reverse complement strand
GGGGACACAAGGATTTTCAGTCCTTTGCTCTACCAACTGAGCTATGGCACCATCTTGGTTTTGCGTTGCAAAGGTATGTGTTTTTTTTGTTCCTTGCAAGCTTTTCCGGTATTTTTTATTCGCTAATCTGCAGTTTTTCTGCTTTTGATGATGGTGCCTTAGCTTAAGTGGTTTTGATTTAGATGGTTGTGAGTATTATGTATATAATTGCTGGGTTAGTTTGTTGGATTCATTGTGAGCCGTAATCGTTCGGCGGGAAGGATGTATTTGGTTATAAATTGTGATATATCTTCGGAGGTTATGGTGTGTAGGGTTTCAATATATCCGGTGTGCATGTCTTGGTCAAATCGGTCTTTTGCCCGCATGAGTATAAGCCAATATGTTGGGTCTTCTATGGCTTGTCTGTGATTTTTTTCCAATTGGCTAATCTGTGAACTTATTTCTATGGGGTCAATATTGGCGGGGTCGGTCAGGGCTGTCAGAACGTTGTCTATTTCAATCAGAGCTGAGCTGACATTTTCCGGGTGTAGTTTTATATATACCGGCATTATGAGTTGACTTGGAGAATTGCCGTTGTATCCGGCGGATAGTCCGCAGTGTGATTTCACCGAGTAGGTCCATCCTTTTTCTTCACGCAGGATTTTACGCAATCGATTCTGAATGATGTTGCCTGCAACAGTGGCAGTGAGGACATTGGTAAGGTTATAGTCACATGGTGAGTGGTAGAATGAGTATGATATACTTTGAGGAAGTGTCATCGGACAAGAGAAGCTTTTATCTAACGACGATGCATATCCGTAATTTATGTCAAGTGGCTGTTCTGTTCTGCCGTTTCCCGGAAGAGAAGCTATATATGTGGTTACCAATGGCGTGATAGAATCTATGTCAAATGCTCCAGTGATGTAGAATGTGAAGTCAGACATATCCTTAAAACGGTCATTGTAGATGGCTAACATGGAGGAATAATCGGCGGATTCGAGGTCTTTTCCGGATAATTTGCCTCCGAGCGGGTGGCGGTTATATACATAATAATGTATGGTGTCACCCATGATGAATGTTGGGTTTGTAGCATGTGAGCCAAGTTTTAGTCTGTGGTTTTCTATCATTGTACTGTATGCTATAGTATCGGGAGTCAGTGATGTGGCTTTGAGATACAAAAGTTGAAAGGCTGTAGGAAGTTGGGTATGCGGTGACGAAATCTCGATTTTTTCATCCATGTTACCTATGTTAACTGTTGAGCGGATGTCGGTGGAGGCAAGCCGACGGCGTAATTCAGATGATGAATATTTACCGCAGCCGCTTACCGATAGAGCATCTTCAAGGAGTCGGTAATCAGCTATTTGCGAGGGATTATAATGTTGAGACAATCCACCCTTGCTGTATCCTTGTATATAGACTTTATCGGTTTTACCCGGCATTGGCTTGAGATGTACTTTTATACCGTTTGACAGGGTCATAACCTTAGAATTGAAGATAGGGTTATCTTCCACGGATACTATTTTGCCTGGAGCAGGAGAGACCTCAAGCAGGTTACCTTCAACCGGTATATCGATATATGGTGTGAGTGTGGATTTATCTATCTTAGTATAAGCTTGGGATATGTCAGTTGGTGCAGGAGCAGTTTCATTTACGTAAGTCAAGATTACTACACCGGTATCATTCGGTCTGATTATATTACGGAAGTGACGGTTGATTTTTGCCGTATCTGTTTTTGAGACAAGACCTTTCATGATTTTATAATATGCTTCAGCAGAGGGTAGGGCTCCTCCGTCAAGGAAGTGTCGGGAATAGCGGCGCGCATAGTCGGTGTTGGTCAGATGTTTACTGTTGAGGAATTCCCGGTCGAGATTATTACGATAATTAAGCAGTGCGCGTTGTAGCTCGGTGTTTGTAAATCCATGTGTTGCGGCTCGTTTGAGCTCTGTCGAGAGTAATCCTATGGTTTCAGTTTCGCGTCCTTTGGCGGAATTTGCGCGGAGCATTAGTGCCGGCTGGGAGCGAGTGAGCAGAAAATGTGAGTCGCCTATACCGAGATTATAGAACGGGATACCGGGTTGTCGTTCGACTTGTTCGAAGCGGTCAACAAGCATTGAGGTTATGATGTCGCCATACATTTTTTCGGTCAGTTCGGTTACTGTGTTGGTATCAGCGGAGTCTACAGCGGGATATTTTATGTAAATCTGTACAGCTGAGCCGGCTTGTTCTGGGTCAGAAGCAACTGCGGCAATTATCGGTGTATTAACACCAATGTCTTGCCGTATCGCTTTTTGAGCATAGGATGGTAGCGATACATCGCTCCATAGGTCTTTTATCTTGTTTTCGACAGCATTTACGTCAATATCGCCAGTGACTATTACGCATTGATTCATAGGATTACACCACTTGTTATAAAAAGAACGGAGTTCGGAGGGCGGGAAATTACGTATAATTTCCATTTTTCCTATAGGCATTCTGTGTCCGTAGATTGATGTTCCGTAAGCAACGGGAAGTACCTTTTCGAGCAGTCGACTGGTCGGGGCTCCCATTCTTTGTCGCCATTCGCCTTCTATTACACCGCGTTCGGCATCAATTTCATTAGGGTCGAGTGACAGATCCCGGCTCCAGTCTCTCAGAATCAAGAGACAGCTATCTAATCTATTAGAATTCGTCACAGGAACTTCGCATATATTATATACCGTTTCATCAGTTGATGTATATGCGTTAAGATTACGGCCGAATTTGACACCTACCGATTCCAGATAGTCAATAAGAGTATTACCGGGGAAATGACGTGTGCCGTTGAAGCAAATATGCTCTAAGAAGTGTGCCAGCCCTTGCTGAGAATCAGTTTCGTTTACCGAACCGATAGACTGGGCTAAAAAAAAGTCAGCACATCCTGCGGGGTTTTCGTTATGGCGGATATAATATGTGAGTCCACAGGGGAGCTGTCCGGTTTTTACTTCAGAATCATACGGAATGGGATTAGCTGCTGAAGCTGAACTTGCTATGGTTAAGGCTGATATAAAAGACAGAAAGGATTTATTCATGATTGATAATTGAAATATAATCGATTAGAAAATTACCGATACAAAAATGCCAAATTTTGATGCGCTGATATCATTGGCGGAATATACTGTTTGACGGAAATTGGCAGCAATAGAAGCTGTAAGTTTTTGAGTTAAGCGCCGGTTTAATTTTAACATAAAGAACCATTCATAATATTTATTGCCGAGTAAATCGAAGCGATGCTTTTCGGCTTCGATTAATTCCCGCTCTACTCTGTCGGAGTCATTTCGTCCTGATAATATTAAAGATGATGAGGTGGGAATTGATAATGTACAGTCGGCACATGCTGAAATACGCCATTTGTCATTGAATGCCTGTGATAGAAATATATTGGCGTTTATATCGCATTTACGTATCGACCTTAATCTTGTGGCGTTATCGTATTCCTCACGGTCATCATTATATGCAGCAGAGAACCGGGTACTGATATAAAACGGAGAGCTGCATGTGCCGTGTTGCCAAATACCTGTTAGTCTTGCTGAAATATTGCGATGACTATACATTTCCATTGTAGCTATTAACGGATAATTATCGCCAACAGGCAGACCGAACAGATTTTCAAGCCCTGAGCGTTTACTGTACGCGGTATAAAATCCGATACCCCAGCATTTATTAATCCATGCAGTACTTAAATTTATGGCTGAGATATTGATACTTGCGAGAGGCAGGTTGTTGAGGTCATCGAGTGATTTGGTTATTTTCCCACTTTGATAGGATAAGGATGATGAAAATCCATTGCCTGTATGGGGATAAATGTCGGTAGATATACTCCATAAGTTACCGCTGTAGAAGGAATTTTCAGAAGCCCCGGAAAATCTTTTATAATGACTTCCCAGACCGGTAAGCTGATATATTTTTTCTTTCCCGCTTTCGCTCTTGAAATCGATATCAAGGGATTGCGTATAGTGTTCATAATTGCCTCCTATACCAATATAGTAGTTTCTTATCTTATACGCACCTCCAGCTTTGATGTGAAGATTTCCTGTAATGCTTTCGGGTCTCGGGTCTATATCACGGTACCCCGTTTCCGCGACGTAATCGGCGCTTATACCCCATGCCCATTTGTCAATTAATGATGCGTATCCACCACCGAATCGGTAACATTCGCCGTAGAGCGATCCTCCTACAGTATCCGCGCTCAGATATGGGTATACCATCTGAGGGTGAAGAGTTTCGTTGTATAAAACTCCTCGGCGAGTGTAATTAGTGTAGCAGGCATTACCCCAGACGGTGGCATCATGTAATTTTATATAAGTATTGGCATTACCATGCCATCCGGAATATTCGCTACCTTCAGCAGCAATAGGTCGAGCGTCATTCTTGTCATGAAGGTATTCAACACCGACAACCGATTCGGAGCTTGGTGACTGCCATTGTGTCATAGCCGGGTTGGAGAGTGGTTGCGATGAGAGCTGCCACATGCAACTGTCGGCAGCGCTCATCGTCAAGGTAGTCAATATTCCTAATAGTAACAACATTCAGAGTTTGGGTCGGTTTTACATACGGGGTGTAACGCCATCGTAAGTTATAGTTGTAGCTTTGTCTCCGGCGGCAGAAATCGCAGTTCCCTGTAGTTCGATTTCTGACGGTACGCATTCGGGGTTGAAGTCTTCTGTAGAGTTATTCGTGTCTTTTAGAATCACTCTTCCTGCCGGGTCAATTAATTGAACTTTGCGTCTTACGCTTTTGAAGAAACGTGTTTTATCCTGGTCGATAGTTCCGCAATAAGTCCAGCCGCAATCTAATTCGGGAGCGGTCACATTCCATGCGTATTTTGCTTCAATGCTGCAGTTGACCACATCAACAACCCATTCGTTAGGTATGCGATATGCATCGGCACTCATAGGAAATTCGCCGGCTGGAGTGACCAGAGTATAATTGTAAGTATATTTATAATCATTGATGTAAGTGTCTTTATCTATCGGAATACGGGCTATGCCGTAAGCTTTGAATCCACGATTGTGGAGCACATAATAAGATTTTGTATAACTATACCATTTGTCAAGATTGGGTACATCGGGATTATCAATGTCGATATTTGTTGCCGATGAGGATTGGTCATACCATTCGAAATCGGCATGACTGAGGTCAAAAGAGTTAGGATTGGCATCGCGATGGTCAATGCCTGTGTCAGCTATGAGAAGATATTCTCCGGGATTGACAGGATGTTCCGTTCCATTGCCGGGTACGGTGTAGAGCACCTGAACGCTTACATCGGTATTTATAATATTCGGATTGTGGTCAATGCGCTCAGTTGTGTTGAGTTTTGATTCAAACAGAGTCAATCCATCGGCATAGACTATATGGTCAGTGTTATTGTAGAGTTTGATATAATCATCTCCACGGTATTGAGTTCCGGATGGTTGTTGAGTACCGGTAAAGAAAATTTCCGCTATAATCAAGTCATCAGTGGGTATCATCTGATAAGTGGATAACTCAAGAAGGCACTGTGTTCCACTTACGGTCACACCGGATTTTGAGCCAAGTAACGCACCTTTTGCTCCTGATGGCAAGGTAACTGATGCCGCATAGTTTACATCATATAGCCCCGGAAGCATTTTTATTTCAGAGATATTGGAAGTTGAAGTTTCTTCACCGGTGGTGCGATTTTTGAAAGTTACCGATTCGTCAGTCACTGAACTGGGGTCAATATCTTCAGGATGTGTCAGCGTTATGATTACCGATACAGGTTCTTGGGGTGTGATATTGTCATCATCACTGCAGGATGTCGTACACAACAGAGCTCCGACTAAGGATAATAAGAAAAATTTTTTCATTTGGATTGATTTATTAATTGTTATGATGTTCATATAGTAAATGTGGCTTCCATGCCGAAATACGGTGTAGATGTACGGCGGATAGTTATACCACTGTTGACGGAATAATCCGGTTGATAGTCAATGAGTCGGTTGACGAAAGCTGAAAGGGATAGCCACCGACCTACTTTCTTTGTAATCTTGACATTTAGGTACATGCTAAGGGGTACAGTGAAAGTGTCAAACAATTCGGAATTATAGTGCTTTATAAGAAAGTGTTTTATAGGATGGATAGCGTCATCTGAAGTAAATGTGCTGATAGTGCCGGATGTATCTATATACTCGGTAGGAATTCCGCTCACATATTGACGCTTGGTGGATAACCACCACAGGCATTGTAGCGAGGTTGTGACTATAAGTCCGAATCGAGGAATTTGAGTGTCAAACGTTATATTAGTGTTGAACTGTTCGTTAGTACGAGAGTTGTCATCATCGTATAAGCCAACATACATATCGCTGACAGCTATATTATTTACAACATCGTTTACTTTACGCCATACTCCTTGCGACCCGGAGTATTCCGTATGTAACCATGCTCCGTTTATAATCACAGATGTACCTATGGTTTTCCAACGCTGAGTGGTAAACTGAAATTCGACACCGCTTTTCTTTATATTTGAACCGTTGGTAGGACGACTGACGCCTTCCAGTATAGTAATCTGTCGTGATGGCAAAGATTCAAGCGGAAGAGATGATGGGGAGTCATCATAGCGTGTAAATGTGTAGGGGGCGAATGATGTCTCATAACGAAATGCTGATGACATTTGCTCGTTGAAGTAACTAACTGATAATCTGTTGCCACCCCAGTTTATGGCGGCTCTAAATTCATATTTATGGTTGCGTGCCGGACGTAAATCGTAATTACAGGAGTTTTCGATAAATGTACGAATATTTACGCGGCTCTCACCTGAGGGCGCATAGCGGTTAAGCTGGATAAGGTCAATATAAGTGTCAGCGGGATATAGTTGGTCCAATGATGGCATTCGTGTAGTCATACCGTAACCGGCGCCTAAAGTAATGCGTAATTCTTTTCCTCCGGGATTACAGACCGGAAGATTCCATACCAAATTCAGACGTGGATCTAAGTATAATCGTCCGTTCAGATAGTATTTCTTATCTATGGCAGGTAGCATCAAGCCTCGTATTCCTGCTTGAAAATCAAAGCTATGTCCTCCTGCCGTCAGAGTTATGTTATCCTGAATAAAGAATGACAACAATTGCATAGCCGGTATGTCACTGTATTTACGCGGGCGAGTAGGCCATGATGCCGATAACGGTCGGAGAAGCTCGAATATCTGTCCGTCACCTAAATTTTTAGCCATAGTGTATTCGGCTCCTGCCATTGGTGAATGGCTGATTACTGAGCCGGGGAAGTAGGCTGTAGATTTAAGTTTCATAAATATGTCAAGAGGTTTGCCGTCAACAATGTAATCGGCAATATATTCTCTCATAAGATATTTACCATCATGTACTCCGGGCTCGGAGGTTACAGGTACTGCCGCTGCTCTTGCCGGGGCTACCAACTTGTGTCGTTCGAGTCTGTTCAAACCGTATCTGATGGATGCGTCAAAATCAAGAGTGCGTAACCATGATTGGGTGCCGGCAATGAAGTTGAATCCACCTTGCCATCCGAAATTATGTTTGCTTGATTTGAAAATATCTATTTTGTTCTCGTTTAGGTCAGGGTCAGCTTTTGCCGCATCAATAGTGGCATTATAATCAATTGAAGTATGCCACTTCCATAAGCCGTAATTACAATTAAGAGGTAGATTGGCTCTTATTGACGCATTAACGCGTTGGAAATTTTCATGGCTGTCACGAGGGTCGATTTTCGAATCAAGATATCCGGCATCGATATTTATCATTTTATCCGATTGACCGATATTAAATCCTTTCCCGGCAGAAAAAAGTTTACTGAATCGGTCGGCTTTGAATCGTGCAGTAAAAGGTGTAGAACCTTTTCGCCGGTTAATTTTTACGATACCTGAAGTTATATTGCCGTATTCGGCAGATGGAATTCCTCGTTGGACTTCCACGCTTTCTATATTGTCAGTAGAAATGGAGCGCATGTCGATACCTTTGTTGACGGAATTACGTTTGGCAGATGCGTCTGATGAGTTTATTCCGGTTATCGACTGCATGTCGCTGTCAGTGGATAGCAAAGCACCGTCAACTATAAATGCTGTACCCATAGCGCCGGTAGTATAATCGTCTGACAGTTCGGTTTTAGCGCCTAAAGCTGTTACGGTACCGGTTTCGCGCAAGGTTATACTATTGGCATGTCCCATCTCTGGGTCTTTTGCCATATTCCCCGGGAGGAGTTCGAGCAAGTCGGCGAATGAGGTCGGTTGAAGGTGAGCCATGGCATTTCGGTCAATTTTTATTTCGCCATGCATTCCACCTTTCTCCTGAGCAGTTATCACTACATCTCCAGTGGTAAGCGATGTCGGTTTTAGGGCTATTGATATCTGTTGTGCTCTATTGTCAGTTATGGCGGTGTCAACTGATTGATAACCTATATATGTTACCGATATTCGGCAGGGTAGCGATGCTGCTTCGAGATGCCATCTGCCTTCACCGTCGGTAATTGTAGCTTTGCCTTCGGTGATTATCTTGACTGAGGCGTATTGCATCGGCTCACCTGTGGATGCGTCAGTTGTGACACCGTTGATTTTTATTACGGCATTTGCTTGTAAAAGGGTGGTGAATAGTGTTGAAAATAATATGAACCGATGTGATAATGACATTCTCCGATTTTTACGATACAAAATTACCCCGACCATTTAGTCGGGGCAATACCTAAAAATCGGTAATTTTTCAAATGAATTGATGTGTGAATACGAGAAAAAAGGTTGTATTCTGATGCTTTCTAATCTAAATTGAGTATTAGCGTGAGGATGTATCAGTCGAAATCGGTAAAAGCCAAAGGCAATGTCGCAGCTACGGACGGTAGGATAAAAATCTCTTTTGACCCTACAAGTATTACTTTTACATTCTCACCCGCCAGAGTTTCGTATTCCAATAATGCCTGACGACATGCTCCGCATGGAGCTACAGGATTAACTATTTCATTACCAGATGTATCGCGGGCTGCAATGGCTATGGTTTTGAATTTGGCATCGGGATAGGTGGCATGTGCATAGTAGCATGCAGTACGTTCGGCGCATGTACCTGATGGATACGCCACATTTTCCTGATTGGCTCCGGTGACAATTTCACCATTACTTAACAGTATGGCTGCTCCTACACAAAAATTGCTGTAAGGCGCATAGGACCTCTCTGTGGCTTGGCGGGCAGAATCTACAAGCGTGCGGTCTGTTTCGTCAAGTTCATCATAATTGACAGCTTTGACCGGAATTACAATCTCGAATTCTTTCATATATAATGAGGTGTGCTTATCGTTTTTATAATATAACGTTTCAAGCCTGTGTTTAGGTCAGTGCTTATTTACTTTCTTCCGGAATAATCAGTAATTTCAGACGTTCTCCACCATCAGGGTCGTTGGCGATACTGCGGTAATATCGCTTGTCATAACCGGGAAATTCAGGATATTCCGGCATTCCGGTTTCTGTACGGGCAAATTTGCCGTCACGTTCTTTTTTGATATTTCCGTCAAGATATTTTACAAAAAGATATTCACCCAGCTGACGGTAACGGTCGGTATAAGTTTTAGCCCAGTCGGCAGAATGTTCGTTAAGTAATTTTACCGCCACATCATAATCAAAATCACCAACCTGTTCGTATAAAGCAGTCACTTGAGTTTCAAGTTCTTTTTCCATCGGTTCCTGTACGGCACGAATATCAGGAATCATTTGTGAATAACGATTATAGGCTTGGTTGGCAACAAAATTGGTTACCCAGAAAGCTGCGTCCCATTTGAGTGTATAGAGGTCACCGTTTCCTTTTTCCACTTCGTGAGGTATAGTCGTCAGACAGTTATACATGGGAAGATATACGCAGGTATTGGCATCGTCAACACCAAACCATAATACACCTCTCATGACATCGGGAGCCTTGTCATTGAGTTGTGCTACTAACGAAAATCCTGTCTGTTGTGTGGCTATGGCACGTTCATGAGTGTATTCCACCGAGTCAACCGTATATGTGAGTGGACGCCAGCGGTAGGGTACTTTGTACGGCCCGGCACCTACATCCTGAGTCATATCCATTGGCGTGCCTTCAAAGTGGTCGCGCATCATGGCTTTCATATCTGATGCTGAAAGCTTCCGGTCCGGTTTTATCCACAGTGGTAATGGTTCGCCTTCACCTTTCAGAACCCAATCCAGATAAGGAGTCATTTTATCAGAGTATTTGTTGTAGAAAGCCCAGACTCTGCCATCGCAGCCGCGTAGAGCTCCTCCGTCATACACGGCATAAGCTCTTGAGAAACTGAAATCTTCATCTTTGCCGTTGAAGTATCCCTGTTTGCGTGCAAATTTTATGACATCCGGAGAGTAAAGCGTTTCTCCTGATTTGTCTTTTAGCGGGAATTGGTGTATACGGCTGTGATTGGCATGACCGGATATACAGTCATCAGGTACACGGCGAGCCACCCATACGGCACCTTTGTCTGATTTTCCTTTGCCTATCATTTCCATAATCCACACTTCTGTCGGGTCAGCGATAGTAAAGGATTCGCCTTCGCTCGCGTAGCCGTATTTATCCACAAGGTCAGTCATTACTTTTATGGCTTCGCGTGCATTGGCGGCTCGTTCAAGGGTTATGTATATGAGCGAACCATAATCTATCATGCCGGAACCTTCAAGTTCGTGACGTCCGCCCCAAGTGCTTTCGGTTATCACCAGCCCTTTCTCATTCATATTTCCTATGGTGGAGTATGTATGGGCTATCTGTGGTATCTCGCCTAATTTGCGTCCTGAATCCCAGTCAATAACCTCACGCATTGAGCCGGCCGGATGGTCAGCTGCGGGTGTATGATACAGTTCTCCGTACAGTGTATGGCTGTCGGCAGCATATGTTACGAGTGCTGAACCGTCAGTAGTGGCGCCCGGAGCGGCTATCAGTCCGGTACAAGCCCATGCTGAAGGCGCTGTCGCTACCATCAGCGATGTAAAGATATTTTTAGTCAGATTCATTATTCAAGTATTTATACGTAAAATATTTACGCAAATTTACTCAAATTATTGCCGATGACCAAATCCGGTATGAATTTGTAATAGTGTACAGGGTATATAAAAACCAAACGAGGGGTCGTCATCTCGACGTCTCCTCGCTTAGATAATAAACCAATCATTATCACATTTCTTGCAATGGAAAAAGTAATTTTGCTATGTATAAAGAAAACAATGCTTGAATAGAAACAGTTTTGTTACGACCGTATTTTTAACACATATTAACCAAGGTGCTTATAATGGAGTCGGAAATCCTTTAGTTCGTTGAGAGATGAATCCTTGCTCCGACGCTGTCACAAGCATGACTTCCGTATTTGCAATACGGTCAATCAAGGCAATAGCTGAATCGGGTGTCAATACCATGCATGCAGTGGCAAGAGCATCGGCGCTCATTGCATCCGGAGCTATTACAGTGGCGCTAAGAGTCGATGTTATGGCTGGATAACCGGTGTGGGCATTGATAGTGTGCCATACGCGTCCGAGATTTGACATTCTGAAGTTACGATAGTTTCCGGAAGTCGCGATACCACAATTTGACAGCTCTATCACTTCCATGGCATGACGTAATAAAGTAGTATCATTGTCAACAGGGGCTTCCACCATTACGTGCCAGGGTGAGTTTTGTCTATTGACACCCGATAGCGAAATTTCGCCACCTATTTCCACCATGAAATCTTCACATCCGTTTCGTCGGAGCATGTCGGCAATCAGGTCGCAGGCATATCCCTTAGTGATGGCGCTGAAATTAAATTGTGTTTCAGGATGTGGTTTTATGATTGAATCACCACGTAGAAAACAGCGGTTAATTCCCACATAGTTAAGTACAGAGTCAATTTTTGCAGCGATAATAATGGAATCGGCTTCTGTATAGCCGAATCCCCAGAGATTGACCAATGGAGCTACGGTCGGGTCAAAAGCTCCATTGCTGAGTCGGTTGAACAATCGTGACTGAGTGAAGATGTGCTTCACGAGACTATCGGCTATTAACGATTCGTTGCGGTTGATAAGGGATATCACGGATTGAGGAGCAAAAGGTGATAATGTGGAGTCAACTTTTGCAAAAATAGAGAATATGGAGTCATCAAGATGTAGTTTGGAGCGGTAAGTAATATGATAAGTGGTAGTCCAGATGCTTCCGTCGCAACTTTGATATTCCTGTTGTGATATGGAGCATGATGTAGCTATAAAGCTGCTTACAAGTAATATAAGTGCGTGTAATGATTTCATCATATTTGCTGTTTTTGGCAAAGGTAGAATTTTTGATTCGTACATACAAGAGAAAGTGTGGACGTAGAATTGCCGATTTTGTCGGGTCATGACTTTTTCTTACTTTTGTTGTTACACTATCATTTGCTTAATTCTGAAATTTTTTGATTATGAAGCATTCATATTTGTTTTTAGCCGATGGTTTTGAAGAAATAGAGGCATTGGCTACCGTAGATGTGCTGCGTCGGGCGCAGATGGAAGTTATAACAGTGTCAATAAACCGGGATACTGTTGTTACAGGAGCCCATGGAGTTGCCGTGACGGCAGATGCGACTATTGCCAATGTCGACCTTGATACCGACACAGAGTGGCTGATATGTCCTGGAGGTATGCCCGGAGCATCCCATCTGGCTGCCGATGCGAAGTTGACTGATATGCTTGTCAGACATCATGCTGCCGGAGGTAAAATAGCTGCTATATGTGCATCGCCGGCATTGGTTCTTTGGACTGCAGGGGTGATTGACGGCAGACATTTTACATGTTATCCCGGTATGGAGCCGGAAGATTGCGGTGACCTGTATACAGGTGACCCCGTGGTAGCGTTTGACACATTGATTACCGGTAATGGACCGGCAAGCACATTGGCTTTCGCTTATTCTATTGTTGCGGCTACGAAAGGCGTGGATGTAGCTTCGGAAGTAGCTAAAGCCATGATGTACTGACAACGCAATGTGAAAAAATATTTTTTCAGTTATCCCTTAAAGATTTATCTTTAGGGGATTTTCTAAATGTTAAAAAAATTAGTAGGTCTATGCTCGTTTGAATTTCTTTTTCTAATTTTGTCGCCGAATCTGAAAAAACACCTTAATAATAAAGCATGATTAAGAATCTGGTGATAGTGGAGTCGCCTGCCAAGGCTAAGACCATAGAAAAATTTTTAGGTAAAGATTATAAAGTAATGTCAAGTTACGGTCATATCCGTGACCTTCGCAAGAAAGACTTCAGCATAGATAAGGATAATTCGTTTGTCCCCGAATACGAGATACCGGTGGATAAACGTCAGTTGGTCGATACCCTTAAAAAGGCGGCAGCCGAAGCCGAGATGGTATGGCTTGCTTCCGATGAGGACCGTGAAGGAGAAGCTATAGCATGGCATCTGTATGAAGTGCTCGGATTGAAGCCTGAAAATACGCGGCGCATAGTATTTCACGAAATTACCAAGAATGCCATACTTCATGCTATTGAAAATCCGCGTGACATCGATATAAATCTTGTGGACGCACAGCAGGCACGGCGTGTTTTGGACCGTATCGTAGGGTTTGAGCTTTCACCTGTGCTTTGGAAAAAAATTAAGCCGGCGTTGTCGGCGGGTAGGGTACAGTCGGTGGCTGTGCGCCTGATTGTAGAGCGGGAAAACGAGATAAAGAAATTTGAGGCTGAACCTTATTTCCGTGTTACCGGTCTTTTCCGTACGGATGATAATCAGAGTGTAAAGGCTGAACTGTCAAAACGTCTTGCCGATAAAGAAGCTGCCATAAATATGCTTGAGGATTGCAGGAATGCTCAGTTCAAGGTGGCTGATATCAATGTCCGTCCGTTGCGGAAAGCGCCCGCGCCTCCGTTTACCACATCTACGCTTCAGCAGGAGGCGGCACGCAAGCTTGGTTTTACGGTATCACAGACTATGATGGTGGCTCAGCGTCTTTATGAAGCCGGTCACATCACGTATATGCGTACTGACTCGCTTAATCTTTCATCGCTCGCCATTGCATCCATAGCTGATGAAATCAAAGCAACGCAAGGCGAAATATATCTGAAAGTGCGTCACTATCACACTCATTCCAAGGGTGCTCAGGAGGCTCACGAAGCAATTCGTCCTACATATATTTCCCACCATGAAATAGATGGTACGGCACAGGAAAAACGTTTGTATAATCTAATATGGAAGCGTACTATAGCATCACAGATGGCTGATGCCGAGATTGAAAAAACCACAGTGGTTATCGAGCCGCATAACCGTCAGGAACACTTTACTGCTAATGGAGAAGTGGTGCGTTTCGATGGTTTTCTGCGCGTGTATGCCGAAAGTAATGATGATGCGGTTGATGATAGCGATGAAAATTCTTCGCAGTTGCCCAAGCTGGTTCATGGTCAATCTCTCGGTGTGGAGGAGATTGTGGCTGCACAGCGCTACACGCAGCATCCGCCGCGTTACACCGAGGCTTCGCTTGTAAAAAAAATGGAGGAACTCGGCATCGGGCGTCCATCTACTTATGCTCCTACCATATCTACTATCCAGCAGCGTGAATATGTGGCGAAGGGTGATGTTGCCGGGCAGTCGGTGACTATGGATACGTTGACTCTCAGCGATGGTAAAATCACCGATACTACTTCTACCGCAGTTATCGGTGCCGATAAGAGCAAGTTGATACCTACCGATATAGGTGTAGTGGTCAATGATTTTCTTATCGATTATTTTCCCAACGTGCTTGATTATAACTTTACGGCTAATCTTGAAAAACGCTTTGACCTGATAGCCGAGGGTGAAGCTGTGTGGCAGAATGAGATAGGTGAGTTTTATGATGTATTCCACCCGGAGGTGGATAAAGCCAACGGAATTCGTCTGGAGCATAAAGTGGGTGAGCGTGTGCTTGGCGTTCATCCCGTATCAGGTAAGCCGGTATCAGTCAAAATAGGACGTTTCGGTCCTGTTGTTCAGATTGGTGACAGTAATGATGAGGAAAAACCACAGTTCGCATCACTGCGAAGCGGTCAGTCAGTGTTTGATATAACACTTGAAGAAGCGTTGAAGCTGTTTGAATTACCCCGTACATTGGGTGAATTTGAGAATGCCGAGGTTTCGGTAGGGGTAGGTCGCTTCGGTCCGTACGTGAAGCATTCAGGAAAATTCGTTTCCATCCCCAAGACTATTTCGCCTATGGCTATTTCGCTTGATGAAGCGGTGGAACTTATAAAAGCCAAACGTGAAGCCGATAGCAAGAAAGTGGTGAAAGTATTTGATGAAGAGCCTGATTTGCAGATACTCAACGGCCGTTTCGGAGTGTATATTTCATACAAGAAGAGTAACTATAAAATACCTAAGACTGTTGCTGACCCGGCGGCTCTCACGTTTGATGATTGCAAGAAGCTGATAGAAGAACAAGAGCAGGCGCCGGCATCACGTAAGACCACACGTCGCACAACCAAATCTAAGAAATAATATGGCGCGTAACATAGTCTCATTCCGCCCTGACCGTATCAAGGTGCTGAATCCAGCAGAGGATTGTGCTTTAATGGAATTTCTTATCAAGTCGTTGCCTGATGTGAAGCGCACTGTAATCAAGCAGATGCTTGCCCATAATCAGGTGGCGGTCAACGGAGTGCCATGCCGACAGTTTGATGCCGAATTACATGCCGGCGATGAGGTAAAGGTCAATTTTACCCGCGAATTCAAGTTGTTTTATCACCGACGGCTGAAACTCGTGTATGAAGATGATGATATCATAGTGGTAAACAAGGGATACGGATTGTTGTCAATGGGTAATGACAAGGTCTCGGAAGGCACGGCTTACTCCATATTGAAAGATTATCTCAAATGGCAGAATCCTGCCAACAAGATATTTATAGTTCACAGACTTGACCGTGACACATCAGGGCTTATGCTTTTTGCGAAAAGTATTGAAGCGAAGGAGCGCCTTCAGCATAATTGGAATAACATGGTGCTTAATCGTAAATACCTTGCTGTGGTCGAAGGCGCTGATACTGATGATGCTGGAGTTGTCAAGAGTTATCTTGTGGAGAATTCTAAATATGAAGTCTATTCCACACCGGACAAAGGTACCGATGGTAAGCTTGCGGTTACGCGTTATGCTACTGTTAAACGTGGTCGTAATTATGCTTTGCTTGAAGTGGAGCTTGATACGGGGAGAAAGAATCAGATTCGTGTGCACATGAAAGATTTGGGTCATCCCATAGCAGGAGACCGTAAATATGGTGCTTCGGCAAGTCCTATACACAGGTTGGCGCTACATGCACAGACTTTGCGGTTTGTCCATCCGATTACACGTCAGGAGATGAATTTCACTACTCCGGTGCCGTCATCGTTCCTGCGTCTTGTGTCACGATGATTCTATTTGCGCGCAAGCCAGGCTTTGCGTTCGTTGTCAGGCAGTCGCTCTATGGCATAACGTAGAGTGGTGCGTGGCATTTCGTTATAGTGTGATTCTAAGAAGTCAAGCATGACGGATATGTCTCGTTTGCCTATTTCTCGGAGTACCCATCCCATAGCCTTATGTATTAGGTCATGACGATGTTCCAACAATCTGTTTACAATCCTTAGAGTATCGTCATATTGGTTTTGTCTAATCAGCCAAAGCGTCGATACTACGGCTATTCGTTGTAGCCACAGGCAGTCACTTTCTGCCAATTGGTCAAGAATCTGTCTGTCCGGCATGCTGCCATCCGCCGCCGGCAGTATGAGCCATCGCCCAATGATATATTCGCAGGAAAGGTCCACGAGGTCCCAGTTGTTGGCTTGAAGGTCATGGT
>CAMWPX010000030.1 GCA_947176205.1 uncultured Porphyromonadaceae bacterium | reverse complement strand
TATGGCGCAACAGCAGGCTGCCGGTACAGGATTGCAGTTGGGTAATAACAGCGCTCCTACCACATTTACGCTTAATAATGATAAATCGTGGTACTTTTATAACACGGCTACCAAAAATGCCGGTCGCACTGAGTTCCAGAAGCGTTGGGGCAGCAGAAAACTTGAGGATGACTGGCGCCGCCGCAATAAGGTGTCGTATGCGTTTACCGATGCGGAAGATGAACAGGAATATGATGATGTGGAAACTGTAGAAACAGATGAAAATGTTGTCCAGCAGGAAAAACTTACTGGAAAACAGGCACAGCTGGCGCAGGACCCCCACTATCCCGAATATTACCTCAAACAGATACCCAAGACCGATGCCGAGCGCACAATAGCCAATGATGTGATTCAGGAAGGGCTTTATAACGAAGGACTCATACTCAAGGATAAACTTGAGGATTACAGCGCGGCAGCAAGCGTGTGGGCTAATCTGCTTGAGCGGTATCCCGACAATGTGTATCGGCTTGACGTGTATTATAATCTGTATCTGATGTATATGCGCGCCGGTCAGGATGCTCGCGCCGAGAAATATCGTGATTTGATACTCTCAGATTTTGCCGACACCAAGTATGGCGAAGCTCTTTCCGACCCTCTGTATATGGATAAGCTCCGCCGCATGCATGAGGTGGAATGTGAACTGTATGACGCCGCCTATCAGGCTTATCTTGACAATGATAACCGCAGGGTGCATCAGATATTCGAGCAGATGCGCCATGACTATCCCATGAGCCGTATAATGCCCAAATTCATGTTTATAGAGGCGTTGTCGTACGTTACGGAAAATAATCCGGAGAAATTCGCATCAACGTTGCGTACGCTGATAGAGCGTTATCCCGACACTGATGTGTCGCCGCTTGCGTCATCATATCTTGAGCTTCTCTCCAAGGGAAATAAATTCAATACATCGGCTTCCAATGTAAGGGGTATTGTGTGGTCGACACGTCTGAGCAATGACAGCACGCAGGTGTCCGTAGCCGATGAGCCGGCGCAGTTTGAATTTGACGCAACGGGCGAGCAGTTGCTCGTGCTCATTTACTCAACATCTAAGGTCAATGCCAATCAATTGCTGTTTGATGTGGCGCGGCATAACTTCAGCACCTATACAGTGAAGGATTTCGATATTGAGCAGATGCGGTTTGGCTCACTGGGGCTTCTGGTTATATCCGGATTCAATAACATGGCTGAAGTGACTCGCTACCGCAGCATGCTTGAATCGTCGGGCATGAAACTGCCTGATGGAGTGGTGCCGTTGATAATCAGCAGGTATAATTTTGATTTGCTGATAGATGAGGGACGTACGCTTGACGAGTATTTCAATGCCGTGGGCGATAATCGTTTGGAGGAGATACATAAGAGCCTTCAGCCTGATGAGAAGCCAACGGCTGAAGCCCATGAGGTCAATACCGCGGCAGAGGCACCAGTAGAGGATGTGCCCGCCGAAACCGAGGAGTCCGGGTCGACGGTAGCTGGTGAGCAACCGCAGCTTCAGCCGAAACCCGAATCAGCCAAGGATGATGATTTGCCTTTCGACATACCCGTGCCTCCGTCGCCGGCTAAAAAGGCTCCTGTGCTTAAGCCGCTGCAGCGCGGCTCGAATGAAAACCGCGTGACCGTGTACCCGCTCGGGTCGGAAGGTGATGACCCGCTGTTGGATTAATTAACGTTATTGTTATTATTTAGTTATGTCACAAAACACCATACTGTGGGCTGACGATGAGATAGATTTGCTCAAACCACACATAATATTTCTTAGGAACAAGGGCTATGAGGTGATTACCGTGAATAACGGTGCTGACGCTCTTGATGTGGTGGAGCGTGTGCCGGTCAATCTAATCATACTCGATGAGAATATGCCGGGTCTCACGGGGCTGCAGACACTTTCACGCATCAAGGAGAAAGCTCCCACTGTGCCGGTGATAATGATTACGAAGAGCGAGGAAGAGAACATAATGGACCAGGCTGTGGGAAGCAAGATTGCCGATTATCTCATAAAGCCTGTCAATCCTAATCAGATTCTGCTGTCGATAAAGAAAAATCTTCATGCTCAGGAGCTGGTGTCTACGGCATCATCGTCGGGCTATCGTAACGATTTCGGCAAAATCACTTCGTCCATCAATGAATCATATACCGTGGATGACTGGCAGGAAACCTATCGTACGCTGGTGCGCTGGGAACTCGAGCTCGCCGATGCCGCCCCCGATATGCACGAGATGCTTGAGCTTCAGAAAAACGAGGCCAATGTGGCTATTGCCAAATTTGTAAAGAAAAATTACGGTACGTGGGTGAAGAATATGGCTGACGAGGCACCGCTGATGTCGCCGCGATTGTTCAAAAACAAGATATTTCCTTTGCTCGATGCCGGCGAAAAGGTGTTTTTCGTGCTTATAGATAATTTCCGTTTTGACCAGTGGAGGGTGATACGGCCCATTCTGAGCGACTATTTTACCTGTGACGATGAGATGTATTATTCTATCCTTCCTACAGCCACGCAGTACGCCCGCAATGCCATCTTCTCCGGATTGATGCCGCTTGACATACAGAAACTGTTTCCGCAACTGTGGGTCGACGAGGATAGCGACGAAGGGAAGAATCTTAATGAATCGCCACTGATAGCCACACAGTTTGATCGCTACAGACGCAAATGCCGTTTCTCCTACAACAAAATCAATGATAATGCCGCCGGAGAGCGTCTGCTGCGCGATTTCGCTTCGCTTGAAGATAATGACCTCAATGTCGTGGTGTTCAACTTTATAGATATGCTTTCACACGCACGTACCGAATCAAAGATGATACGTGAGCTTGCTGCCACCAATGCAGCCTATCGGTCGCTTACCGAATCATGGTTCCGTCACTCGTCGGCATTCGAATTTCTGCGTAAAGTGGCTGAAAGCGGCTATAAGGTAGTGCTTACCACAGACCATGGGACAATTAAAGTGACCGGACCGGTCAAGGTGGTAGGGGAGAAGAACACCAATACCAATCTGCGTTATAAACTGGGGCGCAACCTGAGCTATAATCCGCGGCAAGTATTCGAGATACAGCGACCGCGCGATTTCGGATTGCCCGCGCCCAATGTATCCACGCGTTACATTTTCGCTACCGGACGTGACTTTTTCGCCTATCCCAACAATTACAGCTACTACGTCCAGTACTATACCGATACGTTTCAACACGGTGGAGTGTCGATGGAAGAAATGCTCGTACCGGTTATAACCATGATACCAAAGCAATAAATCTTATATAGTTACAGATTATGACTACATACACCATACAGATACCTGATGCTGACCATGTAGCGGAAGCCGCTGCCCGTTTTGCCGAGCTGATGGGCTCAGCCACCATCTTTGCGTTTCGCGGCGAGATGGGGGTAGGTAAGACCACATTTATCTGCGAACTGTGCCGGCGTCTGGGAGTCACCGACGATGTGGCAGGTTCACCCTCATTTTCCATAGTCAATGTCTACGATACCCCTCGGGGGCACTTATATCACTTTGACCTCTACCGCCTTGAGTCGGCAGAAGAAGCCCTTGACATAGGCGTGGAAGACTACCTGTATTCCCAAGACATATGCCTGATAGAATGGCCGGACAGAATAGACGCACTGCTGCCTGACGATACCGCACAGGTGAGCATAGTCGAGAACCCCGACGGCTCGCGCACACTTACACTGGCTATGCCCTGACCGAGATGAACCTTACTGCAGCGGCATCTGTTTTCGCGGGAATATTATATGAAAAACTCGCAAAAAACTAATCAAACACTTGGTCAAGTAAAAAAATGATTGTAACTTTGCGGAGCAATTGCGGAAAATAGTTCCGTGTAGCACCTGACTCCGTAGCTCAGTTGGTAGAGCAAATGACTCTTAATCATTGGGTCGAGAGTTCGAGCCTCTCCGGGGTCACAACAAGAAAAAGGCAAGATGCCGCAGATCGCTGAAACTAAGACAGTTTCAGCGATTTTTGTAATACTGTATAAAGCGTTGGGCGGAGGGTGGAAAATACCTGATACCAATTGATAATCACGTTCCGAGGCGCAAACAATCCGGCGGGGTATGGTGTTGAAACAGTATAACCTTAACAGTTTGTAATATGATTTCAATACTCTACGCTCATCCTTACGATAAGAGTTTCAACCATGCTATTCTTGACGTAGTCAAAAATCGCCTTGACGGGCAGGGCAAGGAATACCGTGTTTTCGATTTGTACGCCGATGGCTTCAATCCGGCTATCGAGGCGTCAAGTCTGCGGCTCTATAGCCACGGTGAAACTGCTGACCCTCTCGTGACAAAGTATCTTGACGCACTCCTTGCCAGCGACGAGTTTATAATGATATTCCCGATATGGTGGGCTACTATGCCGGCTATAGTCGACGGTTTCTTTGACAAAGTGATGCTTTCGGGCAAGGCTTACCGATATTCCGATACGGGTGAGTTGATACCTAACCTAATCGACATAAAACGTACCGTCATATTCTCCACATCACAGAATGCCACCGAAAAGTTCGCACCGTTTTTCAAAGATTATTTCAACGACATGGTGTTAAAAGCGGTTGGAATGAAAAACCTCGAATGGTATAATTGCCCACAGACCGCTCATGGTCCGGCTGAGAACCGCGAGGAATTTCTCAGACTGGTAAGCGAAAAAGTGTGACACTGATAATACAGTAGCAAGTGATACAGCTTGTACATCGACGGCTGATTCTGATATCCGGAGTCAGCCGTTAGTGTATGTCATATAAAATACTAACTCCCGGTATAAGAAGCACAAAAGGCGCGGAGCCGGATTATAGCTTGCGTCCTCTTACTTCTACGTATCGCCAAACACGTTTACCGAAAGGACGGAAAGCCGCTAATCACCCCACGCCGTTATCGTGTATGATGAAAGGTACAGTGAAAGCACCGCGCAGACATATACGAATACAACAAAAAGGGCACTTCCGCAATGTTCTTCGGTAATGGGAAATTGGCGATTTCAGAAATAAAGAACTAAGCTAAATGCCTTGTGACCGTCGGATTTCTCCCCAACGGACGTTCAAATATAGCTATTTTTTGCGAAAGTGTCCATATCGCGGACTTTTTTTGATATGTAAAGTGCCGATTACGGTGGGGGATATGGTGCGGGAGCCCCATTATCGTCCGCTAAATTAGCTATATGGCAAAAGCAGTCAAAATTGAAAATCATGCATATTGCTAAAACTTTTCAAAAGTTGAGGTTATCGGGGATTTTTTCCGTCAAACATCCGTTTTTTATCATGATAACATGACGTGTTAATGTGATTTTCGTATGATTGTGTTAAATTTGAAGGAGTAATAAGATTCCGTATAGATGGACACGTCCAATAAATATGATTTGATATCTGCGGCTTACAGGTCACGGCTTCTTTTTCGCACTGACGCCGAGTATCGCGAGGTGCTCAGGGTATCCTTCGAGACAGTAATCAATAAGCGTGATATGGTGCTTGATATTGAGGTATATTACGGCATACTCAACCGTATTACGGAGTTGACGACGGATAAATCATTGGATGATGTAATTGGTGATTATATCGCGGCATCACGGTTTTATCTGTCGCTTGACTGGGGCTGTCGCTCCCAGATGGCATCAAGAAAGAAATTCTGTAGGATGCTTTTCCGTATTTGTGCTACAGCCGGCAGGAATCTTTCCAATGAAGAGTTTTTCAAGTTCAGGATAAAGGATGACGATGACAGGCTGCTTAAGGCTTTTTTCCCTGACGGATTTGGTGGGGCGCCGGCAGTGGATATCTGTCTGGTGGTGCTCTTTGCTTTTGATGTCCTGCGCCCGTTTACCGACACTTCAAGGAGTCGCGACATAAGGGATAGTGAGACCATAGCTTCACTCCTCAGGCTTCGATTGCTGATGGCGTTGCTCAAAGATGATTCGCCGAGGCTTGGCTCTATGGATAAGCCGCTGGCATTTGACGAGTGGCTGGGCAGTATTGACAATCATCTGTCAGACCCGGACAGCCTGTCGGAGTGCACGCCCCTTTGGTTGATATCCTCACTTACGAGCACTATGCATGCGTGTCAGTCACTGGTGATAGTCGGGCGGCAACGCGTAGAGAGCGAGAGATTTCAGGGGTTGTATATGTCAGGTATCTGGATAGATGATGCTGACCGTGGGCAAAATCGATTCTGGATATTTCCCGACAATCTTTTAGGTGCATTCTGCTACCGGCGTGACGGTATGGTATGGCAATTGAGTCCATATGATTTCAGGGTGTGCTCTGCACAGCGTCCGGATTACATGGATAACTTCATTCTGCTTACACCTCGCGGCAATTTGGGCTATACTCTTTCGTCAGAGCGAGTCATTGAGCCTGAGCAGATAGTTACAGGGTCTTATGAACAGGAGTTTGACGAGACTACCGGCAGTATAAAGCGATTGGTTTTATATGAAGAACCGCGTCAGTTTCCTCAATGGATGGACTGGCGGAAGTGGGAGTGCCTGAGTCCGGATGACCCGCGGTACAAGGAATATCGAGGTGTGTTGACTGACATTTATGACCTTCGCAGTCCATATTCGGCTGTGTTCCGCAATTCATATGCCGAGCTTACGGATATAGCCAACAAGTTGGTAGGACACGACCGTAAATATCTGTATGTGTATGACTGTGACCACGGTCGATATATGATTAAGGAAGCTGTTTCCGGCAGATTTACTTATGAAGCCGAGTCGGGCGATGATGTTTGTATGAATGCGCTTTTTGAACTTGATATTACGGCAGAGCATCCTCTGTATGCCTTACCGGTTGGTATGGCACGGTCCAAATACGGTGATACCGAATTGGATAAACTGGCGGATATACTTGCCGATGCCGAAAACATAAAGGAAGTGTATATAATCCATTCCCGTCGCAGTCCTTATCCACGGCTTGTATTCCCCGCATATGGCGTGTCTATAGGGCTTGACATGAATCGTCTGACACAAGCGGGTGTAATGAAATTTACCTCCCGTCAGTTTTGATTATTACCCCAATTCAAACAGTCTTAAACTGTACAAAAGAAAAGTCGCTGACCGATTGATGGTTAACGACTTTTGGTGGAGTATAGCGGACTCGAACCGCTCACCTCGACACTGCCAGTGTCGCGCTCTAGCCAGATGAGCTAATACCCCGTGAGTTGGTGGTTATGGTGCAAAGTTAAATTAAATATTCTGTCGGTGCAAGTTTTTGTGCGCTTTTTTATGTGTTTTATGGAATGAGTTTGCGTAGGGCGGATTCGGTGTAGGGTGTGGGGTGTAGATTATGGGCGCGGGTCAGATATATTATGGCGTCATGGCGTGCAGCGGGGTCGTTATCGGCTTTGGAAGCGTAGTAGTTGCCCAGATAAAGCAGTGCGAGGTATTGTTGTGGGTCGAGGGTGGTGATGCGGAGATAGGTGTCGATGGCGCGGGTGGTTTCTCCAGTTATAAGGTAGCCTTGGGCGAGGGTATATAGGGCGGCTATATCATCGGGCAGGCGTGAGAGTATGGCTGAGCTGTAGCGTACCATGCCGGGACCGTAGCGACGGTAGGTGTAATAGCGCATCAGATAAGTGTCAATGATGCGGCTGAGCCACGACTGATTGCGCTGAGTGAAGAGCAGGTAACGCTCGTAAAGCGATGTGCGCCCTATAGAGAAGCTGATTTTTTCCACTCCTGAGAAGAGTGAATCGACCGGTATGCGGGAGTTGAGAGCTGATACGGTCAGTTGCGATGTGTGCAGTGTGTCATCGAGCATTTCGGCTGCTACTATGGCATGAGCGTAGGTGTCACATACATCGGGGTGTTTCTGAAGCATGAGCGTGTACATGGCTCCGGCGCTTGACCACTCGCGGTAATGGAAGAATCGCTGTGCGCGTTGCGCCAGACGTTCGTATTCTGCATTGGCGGTAGCGGTGGCAGTGGAGTCAGTGTGCGTGGTTGTGGGAGCGGCTGTGGAGTTCAGCGTGGCGGCTGTAAGCAGAAGCGTGATGATGATACGCAGTGGATTCAGCATTGGATTTTGATGTTTAATATGGCTTCAACGAGGTAGAGATTACGGATTTTATCGCGGCTTATTTCCATGTCGTCATAGAGCGGATTGGCGCTGTGCAGACACACTTTTTCGGGGTCGGGCAGACGACGCAGATGCTTTACGAGGCGGAAATCTTCGAGCACCACCACGTAAATCTGCCCCCAGAAGATGCATTCGAGGTCGGTCACGGGGCGTATGGCTATGTATGACCCGTTGAGTATTTCGGGCTCCATGCTGTCACCGTTGACTTTTACTATTACGGCCGACGGACTCAGTGACGGTATGGTCATGGCTCCGATTATACGGTCGGATGTGAATTCGCGCGACAGTTCTGTGCAGCCGGCAGTCACGTCAATGTCATAGATTGGTGTGCCTGTGGCTGATGAGGTTTCAGCCACAGCCGTGTCAGGCACGGAAATATGTGCGGCGGTCTCGGGCTTGGCAAACGGGAGATCATGTCCGGTAAGCAGCCATCGTTTGGACACACCTATGTCGGCAGTGATGCGGTTGATAAGCCCTTTTGTCATGGGCAGTCGTCCGTTGAGCTGTTTTGACAGATTGGCTGCGTCAAGTCCGATACGGCGGGCGAATTCGGCTTGGGTGAGGCGCTGCTGGCGCATGAGAAAACGAATGCGTTCGGCTACTGCCTGAGGGTCGATATCAGTCTGTGGCATAATGGATGGGTGAGTCATGGTCACATCAGTGGTGATGCATGGCAAAGATAGTATCAAGTAGACAATCTGCCAAATATTTTATGGTAAATTTACAATGGGAGTGGCTATGGCAATGAGTTGTTCGCCGTGTGCGATGTGTTTTATATGAAATAGGCGTGGTTCCGAGGTGTGAGGAGTCGTAATCATGGCTTGGCTGAAGTCACCATGGGCGGGATATATTATGTCGGAGATAAGAAGTGACTCTATGCCGGCGCATTTGAAGGTGGCTTCTTTTGCGGTCCATGCCATCAGAAGCCGTTGGGGTGTGGTGCATAATGCCGATTCGCTGTCAGATAAAAATCGGGAAGCGGTGCGAAACAGAGCCTGCCGGGGCTGTTCTATGTCTATGCCCACTGCAGTGGTGCGGGAGACGCCGAGAGCTGCCGTGAGCGTACTGTGACTTATGGATATATGAAAATTAGCTCCCGGTATGTATGGTTGACCGGAGGGGAGATGCTCGGGATATATGTCGGCTCCTGTAAGTGTTTTGATAATTGCACCTATTGCTTGGCGCTCGGCTTGGCGTCGATGTGTACGGTCTGCAGGCGTAATCTGACATAGATATATGTCTATAACATATCCGTTATGTTCTACGGTGATTACAGACTGCTCCGGGGTCATTTGCCTGAGAGATTTACGAGGGCATGGACGAGGTCGGCATACACGGCATCAATCAACGGGCGCACGGAGTCAACGTTGGCTGCGGCATCAGGCATATCCAAAGCTCCGCTGATAACCCAGTAGGGCGAGGTGCTTAAAAATTGCAGCGGTGTGACTGTGGGTCCTGACGAACGAAGCAGGATGGAGTTAAACGTGGAGTCTGCTGAGATGATATCGGTCTGTTCGGCGGCATTGTCGCCAAGATTCATGCCCATTCGCTGCAGGCGGTTGTCTATTATTTCAGCCTGCTGCGACTGCTTTATGGGAGTAAATGTGCATCGCAGAGTGGCGTGATACATAGGATATTCGGCATCAGCCCAAAGCGACGAGTAATTGGATGTGCAGCTTAGATTGACATGGCTGTTGACTTGAAAATGACATGGAAGTGATGCCGGCGAAGAGTATAGAGGGGGGTATACGGTAAGTCGCGGATAGGAATGGGGACGGGGAACGGCATCGTCATGTGGAGCTGTGGAGCCGCCGCATGACTGGATTATGGATATGACGATGCTTATTATTATGTAAAAGGCTAATCGTAAGCGCATAGTGGTAGATGTCAGTTAATCAGGATTCGGTTGTTAACGGAGTTTGCATTTCTGGCATTACTTTGACTCGGACCGAATTGATGCGATGGTTGACTATTTCGAGTATAAGGAATCGGCAGTGACCGTACACGAGCGGTTCTTTTTCTTTGGGAAAATCACCGCGGATACTCAGAAGCATGCCGGCGAGAGTATCGCAGTCCTCTGTGACATCTGCGTAATCCTCTTCATTAAGTCCGGTGATGCGGAAAAAGTCTGGCAGGAATGTTTTGCCTTCGAATATGAAAGTGTTGTCAGCCAGTTTCTTGTACGTTTTCTGTTCCTCGTCGTATTCATCGTTGATGTCGCCCACTATCTCTTCAAGTACATCTTCGAGTGTGACTATGCCTTGTGTGCCACCGAACTCATCGATAACTACTGCCATGTGTATATGCCGGCTGCGGAAGTTTTCAAGAAGGTCATCTATACGGCAGCTTTCAGGCACGAAATACGGTTTGCGTAACAGTCGTTGCCAGTTGAAGTTCTTATCGGCTTTACCTATGAACGGAAGCAGGTCACGTGAATAGAGCAATCCTTCTATGGTGTCCTGTGTGTGGCGATAGACGGGCAGACGTGAATAACCCGAATCGAGGACTATTTTCATCACCTCGTCAAAATCAGCGGTGATTTCTATATCGGTCATATCCACTCGGGGGGTCATGACTTCAGCCACTGTGGTATCACCAAAGCGGAGAATGCCCTCGAGCATATCTTTGTCATCTTTGGTCTTGACATCTGTAATTTCAAGAGCATGCTCAAGTTCGTCGGTGGTTACATCGTGGGTCTTTTTAGTGACTACTTTTTTGACTATACCCGAACTGCGGACAAGCAGCGATGATATGGGTCGGAACAGAGATGTCATGAACGTGATGCCGCCAATTGCCGTCAAAGCCCATGACATACGTTTGGCGTTAGCTATCAGTTTGGGCACTATCTCACCGAAAAGCAGGATGAGGAATGTCAGCAGAATGGTCTGAAGTATGAAACTCAGTACTTCTGACATACCGGTAAACACAGGTCCAAGCGCATAATTACACAGTATGACTATGGTTACGTTGACCAGATTGTTGGCAATCAGGATGGTGGCGAGTAAGCGTTCGGGTTGTTTCAGCAAGGCTATGATGCGTTCACCTTTAGGGGTATCCTCCAGTTCGTCAAGGTCTTGTGGCGTGAGCGAGAAGTACGCGAGTTCGCTTCCGGATACGAATCCGGATATACCTAAAGCTAAAAATGCACACAATAAAGCTATAATCTCACCAAACCCGAAAGAAAAATCGCGGACGGTGTCAACGAGGGGCAGTATGCCCGATATTGGTAAAGGGTCGAAGTCCAAGTCAGGAACGTTTTGGTTAATAATGCCACGGACCTACAGGTACCGGGGGTAAATTATCTCGCAAATATAGTGAATTTTGGTGGTGGAGCGGTGGAGATTGGGCAATATTTTGTAGCTTTACACAAAAATTTTCAGCGTATAGTCAACAATAGAATAATTATGAGTGTGATTTCCGATTATTTGCACCGTAAGTCGGTGTGGGGTGTAATAGGGTCTGTAGCTGTTATTGCCATAATAGCGATAGCGTTTTTCTATCCGGATAATTTCGAGGGTAATGTGCTCCGTCAGCATGATATGGTGCAGGGTATGGCAAACGGACATGAAGTGGAGCTGTATCGTGAAGCCACAGGTGTGCAGTCGCGGTGGACCAACTCTCTGTTTTCCGGTATGCCTACATTCCAGATAGCACCAAGCTATGAGTCAAACAGTCTCTTCTCATGGATTGACACCGTGATGGGATTAGGCTTGCCACAGCCATCCAATCTGCTGTTCATGATGATGGCGGGATTTTTCATCCTGCTGCTTGTGATGCGTATGCGGTGGTACATAGCGCTTATCGGAGCCGTGGCGTATGGATTCAGTTCATATTTTATTATAATAATCGGTGCGGGACATATATGGAAGTTCGTAACCTTGGCTTACATTCCCCCCACGATAGCCGGACTTGTGCTGTGTTACCGCGGACGTTATCTCGCCGGCGGGGCGTTGGCGGCACTGTTTACCATGATGCAGATAGCGAGCAACCATGTGCAGATGACTTATTATTTCCTGCTTGTGATGGTAGCAATGTCGGTAGCGTATCTGGTTATAGCCGTACGTGAAAAGTCTTTGCGCCGATGGCTCATAGCTACAGCGGTACTGGTAGTCGCCGGAGCTGCCGGAGCCTTGGCTAATCTGCCGAGCCTTTACAATACATACGAATATTCCAAACAGACTATGCGCGGCGGTCATTCCGAACTTAATCGCGGCAATGATGCCAACGCTACAGCCGATGGTCTGGACCGCGACTATATCACCCAATACAGCTACGGACGTTCGGAGACATTCACGCTGCTTATCCCTAATGTTAAGGGTGGAGCCACATCGCGCCCCGAGAAAGGAGCAAACCGTGCTCTTACGTTGGCTGAGCTGCCTCAGGCACAGCAGATGTACAGGGATGGCACTATATCAGCCGATACGATGCGTGACCTCAGTGCCGTATATCAGTATTTCGGAGAGCCTGAAGGAACCAGCGGACCCGTTTACGTGGGAGCGTTGATATTCGCTTTGTTCCTGCTGGGTTGCGTGGTGGTCAAAGGTCCGGTAAAATGGGCGTTGCTTGTGATGACTATTTTGTCAATATTACTCGCTCTCGGGCGCAACTGTATGTGGCTCACTGACTTTATGCTTGATGTAATGCCGATGTACAATAAATTCCGTACTCCTGAAAGCATACTTGTAATAGCCGAGTTTACGATGCCATTGCTGGCTATGCTCGGTCTGCAGAAACTATTTGCCGCTCCTGTGGGTCAGGTGTGGAACGAATACCGTCGTCCGGTGCTTGTGAGCTTTGGAATCACATTGGTGTTGTGTCTTGCCGGAATAGTGCTGCCATCGGTATATGGCGCGCCGCTGAGTGACCCCGAAATCCAGGCAGGATATGCCGGGTCTGCCGCCTATCCGGCTATCGAGGCGCTTCGTCATGCCATGGTGGCTGACGACGCCATGCGTTCGTTTCTGATTACTGCTGCCGGATTTGGTGTGTTGCTTCTTTATTTCCGTAATAAGATGAGTATGGCGGTAGCCGTGGCATGTATAGGTGTGGTTGTGGCTGGCGATTTGTATATGGTGGGTAAGCGTTATGTAGACCATGAATCGTTTACAGCAGCCTTGCCGTCCAATCCGCAAGGTATTCTGCCCGAGCAGGCTGATGTGGATATCCTGTCAGTGGATGAAGAGTTCCGACTGGCTGACGGCAATACAAATTACCGTGTGCTTGACCTTAGCAGATTCACAGACCCGCGTCCTTCGTATTTCCATAAGATGATAGGAGGTTATCATGCGGCTAAGCTAACCCGTTATCAGGACATGATAGACTATTATCTGCTCTCCGAGCGCAATCCGGAGAATATGATTAATATGCTCAACGCGCAGTTTATCATTCAGAATCCCAAGCAGGCGCCTATCTATAATGATGCGGCTATGGGTAATGCCTGGCTTGTGGACAAAATTATTTATACCGATACGCCCGATAAGGAGATAGCAGCCATAGAGGATTTGAACCTTGGCAGTGAGGCAGTGGCTGATGAATCGTTCCGCTCTATTCTTGGGGATTCCGCTCCCAAGACTTATGGTGACACCATTTATGCTGTGTCATACGCTCCTGACAAGCTCGGATATAATGTCAGAACCGCTGCAGGGGGAGTGGCTGTGCTCTCTGAAATATATTTCCCGTGGGGATGGAAAGCTACCATCGACGGCAAACCTGTGGAGATAGGCAGGGTGAATTATCTTCTTAGAGCTCTGAAAGTTCCTGCAGGAGAGCATGATATTGAGTTAACTTTTGACCCTGAATCACTCCATGTGACTACCTCTGTGGCGTATATGGCTATAATAGTCATATATCTGGCAATTGCGTGTGCATTGGCAGTATGGGTTCGCTCGTTGATGCGGGGCAGTGCTGAGCCGGTTAAGGATGATGCGGAATAATGTGGTTACATTCAGACGGCTGAAAGTTGCTCTCGGTGCACCGTTGCGCGCCACGCGGCGTCGTGGTCACGGGATTCATTCGCCTTTCGCTTTTGATTTCGTCCGCAGGGTCATAGCCCAGCCATGCCGTTATTACGTCTATGAGACTATGGATAGCGGTGGTAGTCGCGTCCGAGGCAAGCTCATGCGTCTGTTGTTCCGGTTAGGACTGTTTTTTTCTCCTGCGGAGATTGTAACCGAAGGCGATGTGGACAGTCGGCTTATGCAGGCACTTGAATGCGGTGTCCTTGAGTCGGGCAAGACTGTAGATGGACGGAAGATACTTATATTGGCTCCGGGAGTTATGGCTTCGCAAGAGACGGTGGCAGAGATAGCTTCTGCAGGCGGTGTGATAGTGTGGCTGGGAATGAGCGCAGCCGCCCGCCATCGTCAGCAGGTGGGGTGTCAGGTGGTTGATGTGGGACATGGCATGCTATTCCGCGGTGCTACTACAGCTGTGTATGTGGGGTATCATAAATTGCCGTGTCAGCGGTTTGACGTGTGGATTTAGGTCATGGCGCGGGCTATAGATAATATGCAGCGGGTGATTGATGGGTATGTCGGTTATCTGGCTTTGGAAAAGGGATTGTCGGACAATACTCTGCAGGCTTATCTGGCTGATGTGGGTAAATTGCATGGGTATCTTTGTGATGTTGGTAAAGGATTTGACTCGGTTGAGCTTGATGACCTTGAGAATTTTGCCGCTGATTTGCATGATGCCGGAATTTCCTTGCGTTCGCGTGCAAGGATTATATCCGGAATAAAGTCGTTTTTCCGTTATCTTACTCTGGAAGGGTATCTTGATACAAATCCTGCCGTGCTGTTGCAGTCGCCGCGTGCCGGAAGACAGTTGCCCGATGTACTTTCGGTAGAAGAAATCGATGCGATGATAGGGTGTATAGATATGTCGAAATCCGAGGGGCAACGCAACAGGGCTATTATGGAGACTCTCTACGGCTGTGGCATGCGTGTATCGGAGCTGGTGAATCTTGAGATAAACAGGGTGTTTTTCGATGAACGGTTCATAGTAGTGCGCGGTAAGGGGGATAAAGAGCGTGTAGTACCTATGTCAGATGTGGCGGCTCATGAAATACAGGCATATATGGAGGAACGTCGACATCTGGATATCAAACCGGGCGAGGACCACATTCTGTTTCTTAATCGTCGCGGACGTCGGCTTACCCGGGTGATGATATTCTATATTATCAAGCAGCTTGCCGCGCTTGCCGGAGTTAAGAAAAGTATTTCGCCGCATACAATGCGCCATTCGTTTGCCACGCATCTGCTTGAAGGTGGAGCCAATCTGCGTGCTATCCAGCAGATGCTCGGTCATGAGAGCATCTCGACCACAGAAATTTATATTCATATTGACCGCAGCCGCTTACGCAATGAAATCCTGAAATTTCATCCGCGTAACAATCAGCAGGATTAAAGTGCAGGCATGTTGATGGCGGTCTGAAGAATATCAACGGCTTCTTCCACTGTCGATACATGTGCGATGGCGAAACTGCGTCTGCCGTTCTTCTCCCTTATGGAGCAGCGGCGGGGATTACGCTGCAGGTAATTAAGCAGTCGCCCGAACATGTCTGATTGGTAGTAAGCCTTGTTGGAATCGTCAACGAAATAGATGTACATGGTGTCCTGCTTAAGCGACACTTTTTCGATGCCCAGACGGCGTGCCAGTCTACGCAGACGTGGTATTCGCAGTAATTCCGCCGTCTCGGGAGGTATAGCTCCGAAGCGGTCAATCAGTTGCTCCTTGAATTCCTTCAGGTCCAGTTCACGGTCAATGGAGTCAAGACGCTGGTACAAGGCTATGCGCTCGCTTTCCTGCGGCACGTAATCGGCGGGAAGCAGCAGTTCCATATCGCTTTCTATCACGCAGTCGGCTACATATTCGGTGTCGGTATCAGAGGTCTCGGCCATATCAGAAAATTCTTCGGTACGCAATTCGGTCACGGCTTCTTTCAGTATTTTCTGATAGGTCTCGTAACCGAGGTCGGCTATGAATCCGCTCTGTTCGGCACCTAAAAGATTGCCCGCACCGCGTATGTCGAGGTCCTGCATGGCTATGTGGATTCCGCTTCCGAGGTCACTGAAGCCTTCTATTGCCTGCAGTCGGCGGCGTGATGTGGGCGAAAGCGGCTGATGCGGCGGAATGGTGAGATAGCAGAATGCTTTGCGTGAACTGCGTCCTACGCGTCCGCGTAATTGATGCAGTTCGCTTAGTCCGAAATTCTGGGCGTTGTTTATGATAATCGTGTTGACATTGGGCATGTCGATGCCGCTTTCGATGATTGTGGTGGCAAGGAGCACGTCATAGTCGTGGTTTGCAAAGTCGATTATAGTCTTTTCGAGGGTTTCGGGTGACATCTGACCGTGTGCCACTACTGTGCGGGCATCGGGGACGAGGCGCTGAACCATGGCTTGCAGTTCGTTGAGCCCTTCTATGCGGTTGTTGATTATGAATACCTGACCGTTGCGCGACATCTCGAAGTTGATGGCCTCGCTTACGGTGTCATCGTCAAGCGATGTTACGGTGGTGACTATCGGATAGCGGTTGGGCGGAGGTGTGGTGATAGCGGAGAGGTCGCGTGCGCCCATGAGTGAGAATTGCAGTGTGCGCGGTATGGGGGCTGTCTCTTATAGACATGTCCGAGCCCACGAGACATCTCAGGATCGCGGGTGGCGTCTTGGGGGTGAAAAAAAAAAGTGGGGGGGGGGGGGGG
>CAMWPX010000029.1 GCA_947176205.1 uncultured Porphyromonadaceae bacterium | reverse complement strand
GTCATTCTTTCATGACTCTTGTACTACTTCTTTGTCTATTTAATCTTTTCAATGTGCTCTATAAAGTCCTTTCGAGCAAAACAGCAATTTTGTCAGCCGAAAGTTTTGCAAAGTTACGATGAGATTTTGAATCCACCAAATATTTTGCAAATTTTAACTTTTGCTCCGTTTCACTAATAAAATTTGAGCGAAACGGACTGCAAAATTAGCAATTATTTCGGAATAAAACTAATCTCAAGTCGTTTTTTTAATCAATAGTCCACAATTAAGAGCTACACAAGGGTCTACATCAATAGTAAATAAGATGTTGATAATTTGAACATCAACAAGTAGCGTATCATAAGTATTTTTCGTAATTTTGAAGTCACGCCATAACAAAACAACAATAATACAAACTATATATGACTCCATTCACGCATCTGCACGTACACACACAATATTCCCTTCTTGACGGACAAGCTGCAGTTGAAGCATTGGTCGACAAGGCTTTAGCTGACGGCATGGCTGGCATAGCCATAACCGACCACGGCAATATGTTTGGCGTAAAGGAAATATATAATTACGTTAACGGCGGAGCCATCAAAGGCTATAAAAAGAAACTCGAAGCTGCGATTAAAAATGGAGACACAGCTAAAGCGGAGAAAATTGAAGGATATATATCGCGTCTGAAAAACAAGGATTTCCGCCTTATAATAGGCTGCGAAATGTATGTGGCAAACGAGACCTTGCATAAAAACACCGACAAACGCGACACCGGACGCCATCTTGTGGTTCTTGCTAAAAACTTAAAAGGCTATAAAAACCTTATAAAGTTAGTATCAAAAGCATGGACCGAAGGATTTTACGGACATCCACGAACTGACAAGTCAGAACTTGCCGCCCACAAAGAGGGCTTAATCATAGCTTCGGCATGTCTAGGCGGCGAAATACCGCGACTTATCCGTAACGGATACATAGAAGAGGCTGAGCGTCAAGTACAGTGGTGGAAAGAAACATTCGGTGATGATTATTATTTAGAACTGCAACGACACGCCACAAATGCTCCGGGCGGTAACCGCACAGTATATGAGGAGCAAAAAGTGGTAAATAAAGAACTGATACGTATAGCTGAAAAATTCGGAATAAAACTCATCTGTACAAACGACTGCCATTTCGTAAATGAAGAAGATGCCGAAGCTCACGACCGACTGATATGCGTGAGCACCAACAGCGACATATCCGACCCTAACCGCATGCGATACACCAAACAGGAATGGTTCAAAACCCAGGAAGAGATGAATAAAATCTTCTCCGACATTCCCGAAGCGCTTGCCAATACCGTAGAAATAGTCAATAAGGTAGAACACTACTCTATAGACCACGGCCCGATTATGCCAAACTTTGATATTCCGAAAGAATTCGGCACGGAAGAAGAATACCGAAGCCGCATTACGGAACAAGACCTTTTCGACGAATTCACCCGCGATGAAAACGGCAATGTGGTAATGGAACAAGAAGCTGCCGAAGAAAAGATAAAGAAATTAGGCGGATACGAAAAATTATATCGAATAAAGTTTGAAGCGGACTATCTTGCCAAATTAGCCTACGATGGAGCCAAACGCCGCTACGGCGACCCTCTGACACCTGAGCTAAAAGAGCGCATCAACTTCGAACTGCACATAATGAAGACCATGGGTTTCCCGGGCTACTTCCTGATAGTTCAGGACTTCATCAATACCGCACGTGAAAAGCTCGACGTGAGTGTCGGTCCGGGTCGTGGCTCGGCAGCCGGAAGTTGTGTGGCTTATTGTCTGGGCATCACTCAGATTGACCCGATAAAATACGACTTACTATTTGAACGATTCCTAAATCCCGACCGTATTTCTCTGCCTGATATCGATATCGATTTCGATGACGACGGACGCGCCGACGTACTAAGATACGTGACAAACAAATATGGGGAAGAAAAGGTGGCTCATATCATCACCTACGGCACTATGGCAGCCAAATCAGCAATAAAAGATGTGGCTCGAATAGAGAAACTGCCTTTGAGTGAAAGTGACCGATTGACCAAACTCATACCGCGCCGCATGCCTACGGTCAACGGTAAGGAACTGAAGCCCACACTCGAAAACTGCTACAACCATGTGCCCGAATTCAAGCCCGAGCTTAATTCTGAAAATCCGCTTGTAGTAGAAACTCTAACATACGCCAAGGCACTCGAAGGTACGGTCAGAAACACAGGTGTGCACGCCTGCGGAGTGATAATCTGCCGTGACGACATCACCGATTGGGTTCCGGTAAGCACAGCTATCGACAAAAGCGCCGACTCCCAGTCAAAAGAAAAAATCATAGTCACACAATATGAAGGACGGGTAATCGAAGACACCGGTCTCATAAAGATGGACTTCCTCGGGCTAAAGACACTTTCCATCATAAAAGAAGCCGTAGCCAATATCAAGCGTACGCGTGGTATAGACATCGACATGGAAAAAATACCCATTGACGATGAAAAAACCTACAAGCTCTACAGCGAGGGACGCACCACCGGTACATTCCAATTTGAATCGGCAGGTATGCAGAAATACCTGCGCGAACTGCAGCCATCGACTTTCGAAGACCTCATAGCGATGAACGCACTCTACCGTCCCGGGCCTATGGACTATATACCTGACTTCATCGCACGTAAACACGGCAAAGAACCCATAGTCTATGATATCCCCGTCATGGAAAAATATCTTAAGGACACCTACGGGGTAACCGTCTATCAGGAACAGGTCATGCTACTGTCGCGTCTGCTTGCCAACTTCACACGCGGACAGAGCGATACCCTGCGGAAAGCTATGGGTAAGAAGATGATAGAAAAAATGAACGAGCTTAAAGCCTTGTTTATACAAGGTGGAGAAGCCAACGGTCACGACGCCAAAGTACTTGAAAAGATTTGGGCTGACTGGGAAAAATTCGCCTCATACGCTTTCAACAAATCACACGCCACATGCTACTCATGGGTCGCTTTCCAGACAGCATATCTAAAAGCCAATTACCCTGCCGAATATATGGCGGCAGTACTGTCGCGTAACCGGTCAGATACTGAAAAACTCGCCGTATTCACCGACGAATGCAAAAAGATGCACATCACCGTAAAAGGTCCTGACGTAAACGAAAGCTACGCCGAATTCGGTGTAAACTCTCACGGTGACATCCGTTTCGGTATCGCAGCACTTAAAGGCATAGGTGAAAATGTTGCCGCCGAGATACTTGCTGCCCGAGTCAAAGGCGGACCGTTTACATCCATATTTGATTTTGTGGAACGTGTCAACACATCAGCTCTCAACCGCCGAATCATTGACACACTTGCCATGGCAGGAGCATTTGACTGCTTCAGCAATGAAATCCAGCGTGAGGACTTCTTCGTGGAAACGCCCAAAGGCTACACCTTCTCCGAAGAACTGATACGCTACGGACAGCTGTTCCAGCAGGACAAACAAGTCAAAGGCATGTCACTCTTCGGCGATGACGACCCTGAGATGACCATCTGCGGACGTCCGCAGATAGTACACTCCCACCGTTGGGTCGACGCAATTCGTCTGGAAAAAGAACGCGAGATTGTTGGCACATACCATTCAGCCAATCCGTTGGATCCATATTTTATGGAACTGCATTTCTGTACCACATCACTCCGAGCCTATTCTGAACAAGAACCGGTAGAAGGCAAAGAACTCACATTAGGGGGTATGGTGGTCAGCTTTACCGAACGACCGGCAAAAAACGGAGGCAAATACGGCATCCTTAAAATTCAGGACTATTCAGGTTCGGCAGAATTCATGTTGTTTGGCAGAGACTTCACCGATTTTCATAAATTCGGAGTCGCCACCACACCTATATATATAAAAGGTGCATTCGTAAAACGATTCCAGAATTCTGACCTTCGATTCAAAATCAACTCTATCGAACTGCTTGAAGAGGTCAAGGGTAAACTGATTCATGGCATCAAAATCACCGTACCACATGACGAGCTTAACGAAACCCTCGCCGGAGTACTGCTTGAGCACATCAAGACCTCGACCGACATCCCCAAAGACACCCTTACGTTTACCGTCATAGACAAAAAGACTAACCGCACGGTCACCCTTAATTCACAAATGAAACTTCCGGTCAACAAGGACCTCGTAGAAAAATTAGAAGACCTTGAAGTCGAATTTACCGTCGAGAAATAACAGAATTTATTATCTTTGGACTTTATTTGCTAACACTCAACATTAACTTATAAACATTTACTATCATGGCAGTAGAATTTACCGACAGCAATGTCAAAGAAGCTATAGCTTCAGGTCACCCGGTAGTGATTGACTTCTGGGCAACATGGTGCGGTCCATGCATGCGTCTGGCACCCGTAATTGAAGAGCTTGCCGAAGAATACGCCGAACGCGTGGTCATAGGCAAATACAACATCGAAGAGCAGACCGAACTCAGCACCGATTACCGTATCATGTCCATTCCCACAATCCTATTCTTCAAAAACGGCGAACAAGTGCGCGACCTACGCATGACCGGTGCCACTAAAGAAGAACTTAAAGCTCGCATCGAAAAGCTACTGGCACTTTAAGCCTGAAATATCAACTCATTATTAATACAATAGCGGAGCATCTTAGACAGATGCTCCGCTATTGTTATGTCACAATTACATCAAAACAGCGGAAACGTATCGGCTGTACTGACATATTTTTGGTCAAACTCAGCATCTGACATACACAGCATGCATATACCCTGAATAAAGCTGACTATCTGCCAGATTCCCAGTGTGACGAACGAAAGGATAATAGTCAACACACCGGCTGTACCTTTTCCTATCAGAAAATATTGCAGACCAATCCAGCCTATAAGCATAGCGCACACTCCGCAAACCACCCTGTTGCTTGCCTCTACCGCTATCTTTTGTGCTCCCGGCTGATTAACATGGACGTACTGCATCAGTTCGGGAAACTTATATAGCGGCTGCCAATCATTGCCACCGGCTCGTGCCACAAGCGTATCAGGTGTTACGTGATAAGCTGCCATTTCCTCCTTTGACATCGGACCCACCGCCGTGCCCTTGTATATTATATAATACATAATCTCAATCTACATTATCAAGTTTATGTCCCATACGTTCTTTCTTGGTATGCATATAAAACTGATTATAGGGATTGGGCGTAACCTCTATCGGAACATTCTCCACCACATTAAGTCCATATCCTTCAAGACCTATGCGCTTGACAGGATTATTAGTCATCAATCGCATTTTCTCAACACCGAGACGATGAAGTATCTGGGCACCAACACCGTAATCACGTTCATCAGCTTTATGACCCAGATGCAGATTTGCGTCCACCGTGTCCATACCCTGCTCCTGAAGTTTATATGCACGGATTTTTTCCATAAGCCCTATGCCACGACCTTCCTGATTGAGATACAGCACCACGCCCTTACCCTCTTTTTCTATCATAGACATGGCTTTATGAAGCTGCTCGCCGCAGTCGCAACGCTGCGAAGCAAATATATCACCGGTAGCGCATGACGAATGCACACGCACCAACACCGGTTCGCCATCGGATATATCTCCCTTGATAAGAGCTATATGTTCCAGACCGTTTGATTTCTGTCGAAACGGAATCAGACGGAAATGTCCGTAAGCCGTAGGCATGTCCACCTCTTCACCCTGCTCCACCGAAGACTCTGTCCTTAACCTATATGCTATCAAATCACGGATAGATATCAGTTTCAGTCCCCACTTATCGGCTTTTTCACGAAGCTGTGGCAACCGTGCCATCGTACCATCCTCATTAAGAATCTCTATCAGCGTGGCAGCGGGGTTAAGTCCGGCGAGACGAGCCAAATCCACACCGGCTTCCGTATGACCGGGACGACGCAGCACACCCTCATCCTGAGCATAAAGCGGATGCACATGACCGGGACGACCGAATGTCGAAGCCACCGAAGCAGGGTCAGCAAGAGCCCGCAGGGTAGCGGCACGGTCATGCGCTGAAACCCCCGTGGTACAACCCTCAAGTTTGTCCACCGTGATGGTAAATGGCGTCCCAAGCATCGATGTATTGTCATCCACCTGATGAGTAAGTCCGAGTTCTCGGCAGCGCGATATAGTGAGAGGCGCACACAATTCGCCACGAGCATTGGTTATCATAAAATTAACATGCTCCGGAGTGACTTTCTCGGCAGCCATTATCAAATCGCCTTCATTCTCGCGATCCTCATCATCTACCACCACTACGAATTTCCCGGCACGGAAATCCTCTATGGCATCCTCTATTGAATCCAGCTTGATTAACTTATCTGTCATATATTATCTATCTGTATTTCGGTATGGTCCGACAATTCCTTTTTCATCAAAGCTATAAGTTCGTCGGTAACCTTACCTATGGTTATAATTTCATCTCGAAGCACCTTAAGATGTCTGCGTCCAATCAAATATATCGGCAACCCTATAGGGAAGAATACTATCATGCACCATGACAACGCTCTATACCCACATGGATGATACAGCCACAGACTCCTGAGTATCGGATAATCCATCAGCTTGTTTATCACCAGCTTTGACTGCGAATCAGCCATATACGCCACCACCTGCTCAAGCTCGGCCGACAGATTGCGTAGTCCCGTACGACTATACCCCCGCAACCAGTATTGCCAGTATGACAATGACTCCGGACACGACAGCAGATATTTTCCCTGCATATATCTCAACTGCTCAAGTTTATCTAATGCTGTACGCGGCTCCATATCCACCATCACCATTTCCTTAATTTCCAGATGACGGGTCTGATGACTGCCTATCAGCTTACGCAACAGATTGACGTATGCATCACTGTTAAATACAGCCGAATCCCTTACAGCCTTATACGTAAAGAATATACCCAATGGCAACAACACGGCTGAGCTGAGCCACATCCCCTGCCACACAGCTATATTCCCCTCACGTGCCATCTTATAACCGGTATTGTCTATGATATAATAAAATATAAACAGCAACACCGATATGACAAGAGGCATACCAAGCCCCCCCTTACGGATTATAGCTCCCAGCGGAGCACCTATGAAGAAGAATATGATGCAGGCAAATGACAGCGTGAACTTCTTCTGCAATTCTATTTCATGGCGACGCATATTTTTACGTTCATCCTTCATCACCATCTTCCGGAATTCAAATCCCGACTGCTGTTGTTGTGCCTTGGAAAGAGCAATGTTAATATAATTGATTTGCGCTGCCGAGCTCGCTCCCTTGAAAAGTGAATCCACATTCAGCGGATGCGTCATCACCACATCCGGAATCCTGCGGTCCTCTAACTGTCCCGAATCATTCCTTACCTGATGCGAATAAGGCACACCCATGTACCGTGTAGCCATCACCTCCTTGCCGAACTCACGCCCTACACTGTCAGAATGCGCCTCAAGCGAATCTATGGAGTGTCGGAGTTCTGTTATATTCTTACCCACATACTGATTACGCATTCCCTCCTCATCCATACGGTTGAAGTTTGCATCGAATTTCACCAATATATGTTTCTCATCAAATGACTCCCTGCGATACGGGACATTCTCTTCACGCACGCTACGACCTGCCTCACGCAGATTTTCAAATGACTCACCCTGCCACAGGCGCAAGAATAGATGCGTTTTATCTTCCGTCACTGACATCTTGCCGGAGTCGGCGAGTATGATACTTGCGTTGTCAAATCCTTTTGACAAATCATAAATCATCATATCATACAAAGTTCCCGTGTTCCTGTCCTTTTCTCTTACAAACAGATTATACACCGGAATCTGGTCATAAAACACTCCTTCAGGAATCTCAAGTTCAGGCGACTTCTGACGCATGGAGTAAAGCAAAGTCCACATCTTTGTCTGTGCCACAGGCAGCACATTGTTTTGAAAGAAAAATGCACCTATAGCCACAAACACCATGAGCACTATCAGCGGACGCATCACCTTCAGCAGCGATATTCCCGATGCTTTCATAGCCGTCAGTTCAAAATGCTCACCTAAATTTCCAAAAGTCATAAGTGATGCAAGCAGTATGGCAAGCGGAAGCGCCATCGGTATCATGGTAAGCGCTGCATAGAAAAACAATTCGGCTATCACATCGATACCCAACCCCTTACCCACGAGGTCATCGATATAACGCCACAGGAACTGCATCAACACTATGAACAGACATATGAAAAAGGTCATCACAAACAGCGGCAGAAACTGCTGAAGCATAAATGTGTAAAGCCTTTTTACTACTACCATGACTGTCTTTTGAGTGCAGCGTTAATCAATTTTTCAGCGCAAAGATACAAAATAATGTATTAAGCTCATCGTGTGCCTATCGTAACCACGGCACCCGTCGTTTCCGAGAAAACAGCATAAGCCGGTGCCTTTTTATCAGAGAACAAACCGGGATCAAGCCCGAATACCACGCCTAATTGAGCCAACGGGCAATCAAACTCAGCATACTCCTTATCCGCCGAATACACCTTGATTGAAGCCTGACCTGGTATACGGTAAGCCAATCCACCTTTAGGGAAGCGTTTTACTTCACCTTTTTCATTTTTAGGCAGTGTACCCCGTTCAGTCACTTTCATCGACATATACACCGGTTCACCGGCAAGATTATCACTGTCCACCAAGCCGTCAAGAGCCGATACGCGGGCTATCACTATAGTTTCATCATCCGTCCCCGGTGTATAAGTGTAAGTTCTAACCTGAGTCGATTTACTTATCGTACCAACAAACATTGCCACAAGGGCTTCTTCCTGCTTCTCAAGATTCTCAAGCACGAGTTTCATAGCCTGTCCGTCGGCAGGCATCTGATCGGCATTGCCTGATATAATATCACTTCGGGTCTGACGCAATTCATATATCCTGGCTGCGGCAAGTTCCGCAGCTTTAGCCGTCGATGATGCCTGTATCATCTCCGATGTCATAGCCTGTCGGGCATAAGGCGTCTGCAATATGGTAGGAGCCGCATCCACGCTCTTAGGCAGACTGACGTCCCCTGCTGATGGAACATCCTCTACATTTATAGCCAATGGAATCATAGATGCATTTAACATCATGTACGGAGTACTCCCTGACTTAAACTGCACGAGATAACGGCATGAATCCACCGCCACGCCACGGGTAACAGGAATCACACTTTTAATTTCATACTCTGCGCGACGTTCTGTCACAGGTTTCAAGTCAAGATACTTTTCAGCATACAGATAGTACTCTCCCGGAGCGTATTCCGTACGTTCCACTTCTATAGTCACATCCACCACAGTATTGGGGAGAGTGTACACCAGTCCGTATTCGTTTATTTTCGATGCCGTAAACTTCTGGGTAGTCTGCGCCTGAACTGTAATTAAAGTGGCGAATACCAACATTGCGGCAACACTTATCTTGCGTAACATCAGATTACTGTATTTATTTATTCATTATTCATTAACCATAATTTTGCGGATAGCCGTTCCTATATTGGCTGCGATATCCGATGCGAGCACACCGTATTCGCCATGGCGTTCCACAGCTAACTCTCCTGCCTTACCATGTACGAACGCCCCTATAAGCGCTGCCACCTCAGGTTTATAACCCTGAGCCATCAGCGAGGTTATTACGCCTGTAAGCACATCTCCACTACCGGGAGTAGCCATACCCGGAGTCCCCGATGAATTGATATAAATCTTTCCGTCAGGACGCACAAGAGTGGTATAATGCCCTTTAAGCAATATCAGCAGCCGGTAACGGCGTGACACATCCACAGCCTTAAGCAGACGGGATTCTGATGAAGAATGCTCACCGAACAATCGGTCGAACTCTCCCGAATGAGGGGTGAGTACCGACAGCATCGGTATATGACTGAGCAATGCCGGACGTTGCGCTATGCAGTTAAGCGCATCAGCATCCAGCACAAGCGGATGGGTGGTGTGTTTCAACAACAGCTCCAAAGCATCGATAGTCGATTCATTCACCCCTATACCCGGACCCACACCCATAGCCGTATACTTGACGTTCACCCGGAAATCCATTATATTACGTTCGGCATCATCAGCATTCACCATAGCCTCCGGTACAGCTGCCTGCAGTACATTGACCGAACATCTGGGGGAGCGCACTATAACCTTACCGGCACCGGCGCGCAAAGCTCCATTGCATGCCAGCACTGCCGCACCCGTCATTCCGTAACTACCGGCTGCCAACAGCGCCGTCCCATAATCAGCTTTTGAAGAAAAAGCATTACGCTTCCGCAGTAATGACCTGACCTCATCCTTTTCTATAAGATAATAAGCCGAAACGCGGTTAGCCGAAGCCTCGCCATTCATCCCCGCATCTATTACCTTCCACTCCCCTACCCGTTCGGCAAGTTCTGAAAAGAAAAACGGCAGACGGGGAAACTGACGTGACAACGTAAGCGACGCCTGAACTGTGTCACGCGGCAACACACCGTGATTCCAATCACCCAGCATGCCGCTCGGCACATCTATTGACACCACCGTAGCTCCGGCATCATTGATATATCGTACCAGCGATGTGAATCCACCTACAAGCGGTTCGCGTAATTCAGAACCGAACAAAGCATCTATAACCAAATCATCGCTTTTCAGCTCCGGTAGGTTTACCTTATCCACCACTTCTATAAGCGCGGCGTCAGGAAACTTTGAACGCAACAGGTCGCGACAACGCTTGCACTCTTCGTTGATACTCCGCATACCGATATTAAACAGATATATGCTCGGATTAAACCCACGCTCCATAAGCATTCCGGCAAGAGCCAGACCAACAGCCCCGCAGGATTCATGACCGGCAAATATTATAGTACGTATCGACGGGCGCCAGCGCGATGCTATCTCCGTGGCGGCTGATGCCGCCATCTGCATCACCAACGAATGAAAAGTCACCCCCTCCTGTTGCAGAGTGGCACGCTCTATAGCTTTAATATCTTCTATTGAAAACAGCTTCATAATCCTAACGTTGACTTGATATGAATATTCAAACACATTGATATTATATCATATCTGATTACAAAATTACAAAATCTTTTTTCTCTGAGAGAGTTTTTTAGTATTTTTGCATCAATATTCACAACATATATCACAATGAAACAAGTCACTTACAAAGGACTGAATTTTGTCCCATATCTTGAGAACGCCAAAATCCAGGAGCGCATTGACCAGTTAGCCGAACGGATTACTCAAGACTGCAAAAATACACGACCCTTGTTTTTATGTGTACTCAATGGCGCATTTCCCTTTGCTGCCGACTTATTCCGTAAAGTCCAGCTTCCTGACGCTGAAATTTCGTTCATCAGACTCAAAAGCTATGAGGGCACAAGTTCTACCGGTGTGGTAAAAGAAGTTCTCGGTCTTAACGATGACATCGAAGGACGAACCGTGATAGTGATAGAAGACATCGTCGACACAGGTAAAACCATTGCAAACCTCGTGGCTGATCTTCGCAAAAAAAATCCGCTTGACGTAAAGATTGCCACTCTTCTTTTCAAACCGCAGTCACTGCAGACTGATATAAAGCCTGACTATGTCGGATTCGAAATTCCCTCTGATTTCATCATCGGATTCGGACTTGACATCGACGGGCTTGCCCGTAACCTGCCTGATATATGGGTGGTAAGCGAAGAGCATAACAACTAATTCACACACCATTAATCTACCATAGACTATGTATAACCTCGTTGTATTCGGTGCGCCCGGAAGCGGTAAAGGCACACAGAGCGCACGTTTGATTGACGAATACGGCCTATACCACATATCTACCGGCGAGCTGCTGCGCGACCATATAGCCCGCGACACCGATTTAGGGCGTATAGCTAACGAATACATATCAAAAGGTCAGCTTATCCCTGACCAGCTGATGATAGACATTCTCGAACACACCATAGAAAATAATCCCGACACAGCCAACGGAGTCATTTTCGACGGATTTCCACGCACTATCGAGCAAGCTCACGCACTTGACAAAATGCTTGCGAAACGTGGAGCGAAAGTTGATGCCGTAGTAGGTCTTGAAGTCGCTGACGAAGAATTGATTGACCGCCTGATAAAACGCGGACTTGAAAGCCACCGCTCCGACGACAATCCAGAAACTATTCAAAACCGTCTGAAAGTCTACAACTCGCAGACAGCCCCCCTGCGTGACTTCTACACCCAAGCCGGTAAATATCATGCTATAGAAGGCAGCGGCGCCGTAGAGGACATATTCCACTCAATACGCGAATCTCTCCGCCCCACCCGTTCTTGATTTATCTCCCTATTGAATATAAATAGCGACCAGTGAAATTCACAGGTCGCTATCTTTTTATAATTAATCGTCACGGTTACATTCATCAATCGTCATGTTCCTCATACTGAGTAATTTCTATCATCTCCACATTGAGCCATGATTTTTTATCAGTGTAAAAGCCGAAATCACTCTTCTCCAAATCAAGATTTCTACGGGAATAGAAATTTTCATCACCATTGATAGAAAACAACATTTTCGAGCCTTTCTGCTGCAGTTTCACCTCCACTACAGCATTTTTAGCCTTTTTAAGCTTGAGCTTCACCTCATTGGATTTAGCCTTTCCTTTCTTACCCTTGGATTTCTTTTCCGAAGCATCGACCCATTCGCCGCCCTCCACTCTCACGAATTTGAATTCATTTTCCTTAAACAGCCCCAAATCATAATTCTCATCATCTTTATAATTCAGAATCAGACCGAAACTGCTCTCGGAATTAATCGACGACACCTTTAATTTAGCCGTAATAGTAAAATCTTTCTTGACATCTATAGGGAAATTAGCCACAGCCATAGCGAAAGCATCCTTCTTTTTTGACTCGAGATGCAAAGCCGTCCCCATTATTCCACATGAATGCTCTTTATCATAATATTCATCCCAGTCAAGCGATGTGACATCAAGTTTATGCACACCATCATTCACCGCCTCTGACTCATCATAATTATAGTCATCCTGAGCCTTAACCACTCCTGCATTAGATATCACGACACAGGCTAATAAATACTTAAAAATCTTCATAATCTATATGTTTATAAATTTGAACCTACTGTAGTCTGTAATTCTCCTATCAACTCTTCGTATTTCTTCAGCAAATAATTAAATTTTTGAAACGGTGCTTTAGCCCCATCTTCCCTATCCCGTATTTCCGACTGTAGACGCACCTTGTAAGTAAGCACATCATCATCGGAAAACGACATACGTATTTCCACACGTGTTCTCACCACCTGATTGGGGAAAGGCTGGTAAGACCATTTTGACCGCAGCCAACCGGCAGATTTGTCGCGTACTTCCAAATCACTGAAATAATTTATACATACACTTATAAGACGCTTCCATACTACATCTTCCGTCAGACCCTTTTTACAATGGACATCAAACCATTTGTTGGCAAGTCCGGCTCCTGTTATTTCATCATCAACATAATCCGATGCACCACCTGAAGTACCGCCGGTATATCCTATAGTGTTTTTTATAGCCTCATCCTCAGGAAGCGTATAGGTGACATCTTTTTGCGGATTATCCTTCAGCAGTCTATATCTGCGAGTAAGATAACCGGGCGCTTCAACCCTGATATTGAAATATTCCGTACCACCACTAAATTTCACTGAATAAACCCCAGTTCCAACAAACTGACCGTCAATGTATATCTTGGCAGTTTCCGGGATCACATGGATGGTTTTCTTAGGTGCCGCGAATAGCCCGGCATTCGTTACCGCCGCAATAAGCATCGACATACATAACAGCAAAATCTTTTTCTTGCTCATAATAAAAAAAAACAGTTTTAATCGTGAACAAGGCTCTGATTCACACAGTTGTCTATTACTAATAAAGAAAGTGTGAGCCTTTTAGTCTTTTTCCCTCAGAAGGCTCTGGACAGCCGGCAGCGGAATAAGTACAATTACAAGCTCACACCTAAGGTATATCAGGCGTGAACAATCACTCCATAACACATACCATAGGAAGAGCGCTTTACTTACATTCCTGCTGCCTTTCGAATTGTCCAGATTCTCTGAGCGGAATAAGCTAAACGCTTTCTATAAAAATATAAAAAGTCATCTCTCTGACTTCTTTTGCAAATGTACCAATTAATTAATAGCCGTGCAAATAAATTTACTCAGGTCATAAGGCTTACGGTTTTTCGGCGAAAATGATTAAATTTGCAGCAAATTTTTATCACAACTCTGACCATGACTCCATCTTACATAATATGGGATGCAGATCCCCAGATATTCGGACTACCGGTACGCTGGTACGGGCTCATGTTTGCCATAGGCTTTCTGCTCGGATACGAGATAGTCTGCAGAATGTTCAAACACGAAGGAGCTCCCGAACGATGGGTAGGTATCCTGCTACTATGGTGCGTAGCCGGTACACTCGTCGGCGCCCGCCTCGGTCACGTATTCTTCTACGAATGGGACTCGTATTCCCAACATCCCATGGAAATATTCAAGGTATGGAAAGGTGGACTCGCGAGTCACGGCGGAGCCATAGGCGTAATCCTCGGGGTGCTGTGTTTCAGCTACTTCACCACCAAACGCAGCCCTTTATGGACTTTTGACCGCGTAGTCGTGCCTATAGCATTGGTTGGCTGTATGATTCGCATCGGCAATCTGATGAACTCCGAAATTTTCGGCACCGCCACCGACCTCCCGTGGGGCATGTGGTTCGTACGGTCTTATGAATGGCAACATACGTATCCCGGCATAGCCTGCCATCCCACTCAGATATATGAAGCCATTTGCTATCTGGCTCTGTTCGGACTGCTCATGTGGATGTATTGGAAACGCAACGCAGAATGTCGTCCCGGACTGATATTCGGCACTTTCCTTGCCGGCACTTTCCTGCCACGGTTCTTTATAGAATTTATCAAGAACAATCAGAACGAAGCTCTCGAAGCCACCATGACCCTCAATATCGGTCAACAACTTAGCATCCCCTTCGTTATCGTAGGAATATTTTTCATAGTGCGGGCCATGATGCGTCCTGCCCGACATATTGATTTTCCAAACGCATTCCCTGATGAACCTTCATCAAAGAAAAAGAAATAACACCCAGCAGCATGTCGCAAACCATCTTTATATCAGGCATTGACACCGATGCCGGCAAAAGTTATGCCACAGGCTATCTCGCCCGTATGCTTATGTCGCAAGGCGAGACCGTAATCACACAGAAATTCATTCAGACCGGCTGCCTCGAAACATCGGAGGACATTGAGATTCACCGGCGTATCACGGGCTCGCAGATTCTACCGGAAGACACATCACATCTCACAGCACCTATCATACTCAGCTATCCGGCATCGGCGCAACTCGCAGCCGCTATTGACGGTCGCACCATTGACCTTACAGAAATAGACCGCGCCACCGCCGAACTTGCAAAACACTATTCGACAGTGCTTATAGAAGGTGCCGGAGGACTTATGGTACCCATAACCGATGATTTTTTCGCCATTGATTATGCCGCGACACGCTCTCTCCCCATAGCCTTGGTAACCAACAGCAAATTAGGCTCCATCAATCACACCGTCTTATCGCTTGAAGCCATAAAATCACGCGGATTACGGCTTCACTCTGTCTTGTTTAATCACCACTTCGATACCGACGCCGTGATATCAGCTGACACACGGGCTTTCGTCGACCGCTATATCAACCGGCACTTCCCGGGCACCCCGGTCATCGATATCCCCACCATCACCCTTGATTAATCCTATGAACCACGACGACCTCCGAATCTCAATAGACAAAGCCACCATAGCCTCGCTCCCTACCGTAATATATCAGGGTAATCCGATAATAATCAATACCGTGGAGCAAGCCACCGAAGCATTGAATACCTTGCGTAAAGAATCACTCGTAGGATTCGACACCGAGACACGCCCCACTTTTAACAAAGGTCAACGCCATAATGTGGCACTTGTACAGATATCCACCGCCGATGACTGCTACCTGTTTCGCATCAACAAGATTGGATTTCTGACACAGCTTATCGACTTTATCACCTCAGCCGACACGACAAAAATAGGGCTGTCGCTTAAAGACGACTTCATGATGTTGCGCCGGATGTCAGACTTCACCCCCGAATCATTCATCGACCTGCAGACATACGTGCGCCAATTCGGCATCATCGATACAAGCCTTCAGAAAATTTACGCCATTATATTCGGACAACGGATATCCAAGGGTCAACGGCTCACCAACTGGGAAGCCGAACCGCTTACCACAGCCCAGCAACATTATGCAGCCATCGATGCCTGGGCATGCCGGCAAATATACACTCATCTGTCGCAAGGGCTATTCCATCCTGAAGAATCACCATATATACTTCCACCCGAACCTACCGAAACGATATCGCAATGAAACTCCGACGCTCTACACTGATACCCCTGCTGTTACTTATATATCTGGCCGTAATGGCTTATATCGGACGTGACCACCTGAGCCAAGAAAACTCCCTATACTATTTTGGCGTAATAGCAGGAACGCTCGCAGTCATCGTGATACTGCATTTCACGCTCAAACGCCGCGAAACCCTGCGCCGTGAGCGCGAAGAAGATTTAGCCGGCAGGAATCAAACCGATAAAAAATCATAATAGATTTGTACGGTTTCACATCATTAACTATATTTGCAACGCAATCAGAAGCCACTCGCTCTGATACACATACGGGGTTGACCGGTTTTGACAGCGTGTAGAGGTGGTATGTAAGCATGCAGAGCCATGATGGAAGGTGCTCTATAATCTCCGACATCGACTTTTTTAAATGGCGAAAATAACTACGCTCTTGCTGCTTAATCGAAGTACAGTAGATTAGCTTAATCGCCGCAACAGTTGCAGCGACAAGACATCGCCCGATTGTCCTTTTTCCGAGACTAATCGACCAGGCGGTGCAG
>CAMWPX010000028.1 GCA_947176205.1 uncultured Porphyromonadaceae bacterium | reverse complement strand
CCTATATATCCCACACCTATGGTAAAATCTATATTGATACGCCTACCCACAGGAAGCGAATAGCCATATTCCACACCAGCCACGACATTACATCTATCCCACAATGTACGCCCTGGAAGACCACCCATATATCCCTGACCACCAAACTCAAAATCATATGTAACCACGCCGGCGAAAACTCCTGCATGATGTCCGGTCAACGGTTTTTCCTCCGCTTTTTCACCAAACCACCGGCGCACCACCACATCGCCTCCATATGCGCGCCAGTAACGATGACGACTGTCATTATCCCACCAGCCATACATCCAGTCAGCACCTACCGACCAGTTTTTACCCACATAAAATTCCGCCCCTATATTAGGCAATGCCGCCGCATCATAAAGCATATTGGTCTTTAGCGCCATATAAAACGGCTTACCGCTTCTGACATACCGGACATCGGGCATCACCGGTGTCAGCGCCACCGATGACATAAAGACATCACCATCTACCGCCGTCAGAGGATATAGATTTCGCGCTGTTTCGTACACTACATAAAGCCGTGACACACGAAGGTCAGGAAACAAGTGCCTGTACATATATCCATACGGTATACCTGAATGTAAATCCATAATACGCCTGAGATTCCCGCCATTATCAGGCTGTCCGTCACGCAGCGAATCCAATATATCCGATACCACCCCCAACACATCCTGACGATACGGTACCGCGCTGTCATTCTCCACCTGAGCATACAAGCCTGCCCAATCACGCCCTACAAATTCGGACCGGGTCATACTGTCAGGCAGACATACTCTTTTTGAAATATAATCATACAGATTCTCCGCCCTATGGTCTGACAATCGCTTGTTAATTCTCACCGAACCTTCCGGCGATGCACTTCCCACCACCTTTACATGCTTTAACCTGAAAAGCGAATCCCGGCTTAATTCTCCCAATCGGCTTACCAGCGAATCAAGACGCGCACCATTATTCCTATATTCCTTCTCTATTATTGACCGTCCCTGATGGAAATATATCACCGTAGAATCCGACACTTCTTCGGCTGATACTGACGTAGCCAATGATACGACAGCTGATAATAGTATGACAACGGCACCCTTCATTTTACAGATAATTGTTTGGTTGATGTTAAAAAATCTGAGCAAGTAAGCTGAGAGCTTTTCACTTTCTTATGAAAAACTAACACATCGTATTAAAAAAAGTTTTTCCACACCACTTATTTAACCATACACCACTTATCTTACTTCCAACCACACAACACCAACTGTCTATCCGAAAAGGCTTCACGTTTACCGGTGGAACGTAAGCCCATTTTTAACTAAATTTATCGTTAGGATTTTTGTCACTATGCAGAGAAATAATAACTTTGCCTCATCAACGAAACTTCTCGTTATAACTAAACACATCGTCAGCATGACCACAACATCTGAAAAACTCACTGATAAAGAAGAGGAAACCATGCTTCTTCTTTGGGAACACGGACCATGCACAGTAAAAGACCTGTTGCAATACTACAGCGAACCGCGTCCGCACATCAACACCGCTTCATCATTCGTCCGCTCACTTGAAGCCAAAGGATATGTAGGACATCAACAAGGGCGATACGGCTCATACAACTATTTCGCAATAAAATCAAAATCAGATTACCGGCGCAACGCCATAAGCAAAATGATCGGACGCTATTTCGGCAACTGCTTCTCAATGGTATCACAGCTCGTGGAGGATGAACAAATCGATGCCTGCCAGCTCGAACAACTCCTTGACATGGTTAAAAACAAACGACACTGACTCTTCACTCCGCATGTTCACACTATTCCAATATTCCATAGCCCTGTCGCTTACCCTGATTATCCTGTGGAGCCTATACCGCATATCCACTGGCTCGGTAAAACGCATTGACCTCAATCGGGTGACTCTCCTCGTCATCTATGCCGTGAGCATATCACTCCCGCTCATACTGCAATATTTATCATCCCCGGACGCCACTGTTGCGATATTGTCACCGGACGCTGTCACAACTACTGAAACGCTATCACTGACGCTTCACCTCCTGTTTTACTTTTGGATATCCGGAGCCGTACTATGTCTGATAATCACCATTGTGGAACTGCTCAAAATATCCTTGATCATACGTAGATGCACCAAAGTCCAAGCCGGAGGGTTGACACTCTGCATCTCGGAAAACGACAGAGTGTCACCATTCAGCATCTTTAATAAAACGGTCATGAGCCGTAAAGACTATAGCGATTTCCCCGACAAGATTATACTTCATGAATCAGGTCACATACATCACCGCCACTCACTTGACATTATTATAGCCCAAACCGTAGCCATCTTATGCTGGTATAATCCTGTAGCATGGCTTATGCGCCGTGACCTCAAGACCCTGCATGAATATCAGGCTGACCGATTCGTACTTGACTCCGGATGCGACCGTAGCCAATACCAGCTGTTTCTTATAGCCAAAGCCACAGGAACTCGGTTTACATCCATCACAAACAATCTCACTTATAGTCGCATTAGGCATCGTATATCCATGATGAATACGCCTGTATCCACTAACAAGACGTATCTATTGCGCTACTCAACTTTATTTTCTGCTCAACACTCTTCACATTAAGTGCACAAACCGCAGATGTTCAGGTCAGCTATGACCACACTACCATAAAACCCGGCAACGACACTCCTCAGACTAACCGCATGACACTGTTGGCCAATGCCACTACCTCAAAATATTTCAATGACATAAGTCTGTGGAATGATTCCTTATCTGCTACTCCGGAGGGTAAAAAACAATTACAGGAAATAATTATGGCCACATGCATGACCCAGACACCTGACGGAGGCATAACATTCGATATGCGTAAAGGCCCGGTAAAAACCATCCATACTTATGTATTTTGCACTGCAGCTGACAATAACCTTAGATTATACTCAAAATTCGGAGGTGAACAGTGTTACTATGACGAACCTCTTGATGAAATGCAATGGCAGATCGGTGACTCTACCGCTACTATTCTCAGCTACGAATGCATTATGGCAGAGTGTGATTATCATGGCCGGCATTGGAAAGCTTGGTTTACTCCGGATATACCTTTGTTTTTCGGTCCGTGGAAACTACGCGGACTCCCGGGGCTGATACTGAAAGCTGATGCTGACAACGGCATCGGATTCTCCGCCACCGGTATTGAAAAATCCGACCGTCATATAACACCAATGTATTCACCTCAGGACTACAGCAAAACCTCACGTAAAAAAGCACTGGCTGACGATGAATATTACAGAAACAATCGTGAATCCATAATACGTACAAAACATGGCGACGTGCAATTTAATTATAATCCTGCCGACCGCCCGCTATACGATGCAGCCCGCTACGCACCCGAACCCGACTACACCGAATAGTCCTGTTTAATATCACTAATCCTCCTTACGATTGACGAAATACTCCGTGGGGGTGACTCCGGAGTATTTTTTGAACATACGGCTCAGATGTTGCGGATACTGAAATCCGAGTGAATAAGCCGTTTCCGCTACAGTACATCCGGCGGCAAGCCTGTTTTTCGCTTCCTGAATCACGATGCGGCGGATATAGTTACCTAATGTATCGCCTGTCATTTTCTTGACCAAATCACTCAGGTAATTAGGCGACAAGCACAGCTTATCGGCACAATACTGTATGGTCGGTAATTCCTTTTCCACGCTCTCATTGTCGGAAAAATAATTTTTAAGCAGTGTTTCAAGACGCGAAAGAATATCATTGTTGGGCATCCGGCGAGTCAGGAACTGTCGGTCATAAAACCGCTGACAGTAATTCAGCAACACACCTATTATACCGGTTATTATCGAGTCCTGTACTGCATCATGGGGATTATCCAATTCATCACGCAACCTCTTCAACAGAGCTACAAAAATATCATGCTCCTCGATAGTCATGTGAAGAGCCTCGTTGATTCTGTAATCAAAAAAAGAATATCGGCGGATACCTTTCTCCAATTCTGTACCGTGAAGCAAATCAGGATGAAACAGTAACCCCCACCCTTTCAGATTCACAAGCTCGCCATTATCCTCCTTACCACCTATCTGACCCGGTGCCACACATATTAGAGTTCCTTTTTTATAATCATATGCGCCACATCCATATGACAGCCCGAACATATCGTCATCATCCCGCAAAAACAATCCATAGACATTATAATCATTCAGGCTATGTCTTACAGGTGACACCTCCGCATAATCAAATACACTGACCAACGGATGAGAATCCGATACTCCTATCCACGAACTATAATCCGACGGATTCTTTACCTTGAGAATTTTTGTCATACTACGCGAGTTTACAAGCTATGTTACTCTCACGAAGTTAATAATAAAATCCGAATATCTGTAAATTTGGTATAAGATACCGACTTTTCAATAACACTTTTACGGTTTAACCGATATAATTTTGCATCGTAACACATAATCATATGACTACTAAAATACATATTCCGCAATCGATACTGACTGATGACATTGTGACATATATAGCAGGCAGATATCATGTCTCAACATCAGAGATTCTTCGCCTTTTTCTTTCACAGGAAGGCATCATTAAATCCACTATGCCTGACAATCATCCGGACATAACTCTTGAATCTAACGAGATAGCCATTTTCCGCAGCATGGGTCTTTTGCCTTCAGATGTCGAATTTAATTAACCTATTATATATTTATGAAACAATTCTTACTCATTTTAGCTGCAGCTGCTGCCATCCTTTCCACACAAGCCAAGACAGCTATAATTTATTACAGCTATACCAACAACGTATATCAAATCGTCAACGAACTGACCGGACTTATCCAAGCCGACGTCATACGTATCGAACCCCAAGAAAAAGGTCTCGACTATGCCGCTGATAATTACGCCATAGGCAGCGCACAAATAGCAGCCATACGTAATAATCCTGATGACGCCTCATCATATCCTGCCATTGACCCGATAAACACCAATCTCGATGATTACGATACCATTATCATAGCGGCGCCCCTGTGGTGGAGCCAGATGGCGGCTCCTTTACAGACATACCTGTTCAATAACGGTAAGAATATGGCAGACAAACACATCGCACTGATAGTATCAAGTGCGAGCAGCGGTATCAGCGGGGTTGAAAGCGATGCCCGCCGACTAATTCCCGAAGGTAGATTTATAACTCCAAGTTTATGGATTCGTTCATCACAGACTGCAAACGCCACTTCCCTCCTCACCGACTGGCTTAAAGATATCGATTATACAGCTATAGCAGCCATCGACACTATTAATATTGATAACCATCCCTTGCCATACAGAATATATACACTTTCCGGCATCAGACTCTCCAACGGTGCCGCATTAACTTCCGGTGTGTATATCATTAATGGTGTTAAGACACTTATATGCAAAAACTAATACTCCTGATATTTTCTACTATCACTACCATTATTATGAATGCCGGAAACAATCTATCGGCTATAGATGTCCACTCCCATATCATAACGGCAGATTATCTTTCGTATCTCAACGATAACAATGCCCTTATGGACGACGGTTATCCATTGCCATCGTGGGACGAGCAATCTCATCTGGACTTCATGGACAGCACCGGAATTGAACGAAGTATTCTGTCGCTTTCTTCTCCGCAGCCATGGTTTGGCGATGTGGAAGAGAGTAAAGCTATAGTCCGTTCTATAAACAGAATGATGGCGCACACCAAACAAAAGCATCCTGATAGATTCTTGTGGTGTGCAGCTTTACCACAACCCGATATCGAATCATCTATTGAAGAAGCCGTATTCGCTCTTGACTCCCTTGGTGCCGATGGTATAAAACTTGCCACAAGTGTAGCAGGACAGTATCTTGGTGACCCCGCTTATGACCCGCTTATGAAAGTACTTGATGAGCGTAAAGCCGTTATAATCCTACATCCGGTCAAGCCCTCGCCAGTCAATGACTCTGTGTTTACCGGCGGTCCCATATTCATTTACGAATATCCGGCTGAAACCACACGTGCCGTGCTCAATATGATTGCCCATAACGTAATGACCCGCTTCCAGAATATCAAGATTGTGGTGCCACATGCCGGGTCATTCCTGCCGTACGCTATTCCTCGTCTCAAAGGTGGCTATCCTTTGTTGCTGAAACAAGGTCTTTCAGAGCCTATAGACATTGAAGGTAATCTGTCAAGACTCTATTATGATCTTGCCGGAGGCCCGTCTCCTCAAGCTATCAAGATGCTTCTGACGATAACTGACCCTGAACATATAATGTTTGGTACCGACTATCCTTTTGTCCCTTCACCAATTCTTGAAAAGGTAGCCGCCAAGTTAAAAAATGAAATAGCTCATGATACTCAACTTAGTCAATATGACGAAGATATAATCAGAAACAATGCATTGAATTTATTTAAAATAGAAACGAATCAGAGCGCTCAAAACGGGTCTATGACTGAAAAACTTCCCATGCAGCACGACGGGATTGTACGCCTGTCGAAAATAAAAGTCTATCCACAATATCTTGATGAATATATGAGATATGCTATCGAAGTAGGCACCACTTCATTGGCGACAGAACCGGGCGTACTGACAATGTATGCGGTAGCTGACAAAGATAATCCGTGTAATATCACCATTCTTGAGACATATTCAAGCCGGGATGCCTACAAAAAGCATATAGCTTCCGAGCATTTTCAGAAATATAAGCAGGGTACACTACACATGGTAGAATCGCTGATACTTGACGATGTAACACCGTTAAACCCCAATAATCGGCTAATAAATACCATTCTGCCTGATTTATAGACATGCTCTGCCAAACCACAGACATAATACTTGCGTTTTATTTCCATATGACTACATAAAATCTTGATTTCAATGAATGATATAGATTTATCCCTGATTACCTCTCCAGCTGATATCCGTAAGATGAATCTGACGGAACTGACTCAGCTCGCAGCCGAAATGCGCGGTGCTCTTATTGAAAAACTTTCCGCCCACGGTGGACACGTAGGTCCGAATCTCGGTATGGTGGAAGCTGTAATAGCCCTCCACTATGTATTTGATACCCCGAAAGATAAAATAGTATTCGACGTATCACACCAGACATATCCGCATAAAATGCTTACAGGGCGAATGAAAGCGTTTACCGATGCCGCGCACTATGATGATGTGACAGGATACACCAATCCGGCTGAAAGCGATTACGACCTGTTTTCTCTTGGACACACATCATCAGCTGTAGCACTCGCCGCCGGCATAGCCAAAGCCCGCGACCTTAAATCGGGAAATGAAAATGTAATAACCGTGATAGGCGACGGTTCACTTAGCGGCGGCGTAGCATTCGAAGGACTTGACTACGGAGCTACACTCGGAACCAACTTCATAGTGATAGTCAACGACAATCAGATGAGTATCGCTGAAAATCACGGCGGGATATATGCTGACCTCCGCCTCCTCAGAAACACAAACGGTACAGCCGAACCGAATCTGTTCCGCTCCATGGGTTACGATTATCATTATGTCAATTACGGTAATGACCTCGCAAGTCTTATAAAAATGTTCCGTTCGGTAAAAGATATCAATCACCCGGTGGTTATACATCTCAACACTATGAAAGGTATGGGATTGCCAGTGGCTGAAGCTCACAAGGAAGAATATCACTTCTCCGGTCCGTTTGACCCCAAGACCGGTGCGCCTGTAAAAAATACTAATCCCTCACCTGAATTTTACAGCGACCTCTTTGCCAAAGGTATGTTACGCCGTATGCATGAAAACAAAAATGTAGTGACCATCACAGCCGGAACGCCGGGCGTACTCGGATTTGACAAAGCGCGCCGTAACGAAGCCGGCGACCGGTTCATAGATGTCGGCATAGCCGAGCAGGCTGCTGTAGACCTCGCAAGTGGGCTTGCCAAAGGCGGCATGCGCCCTGTAGTAGGATTTGTCAGCAGTTTCCTCCAGAGAGCTTACGACCAATTCAGTCAAGATATAGCACTGAATCATCAGCCGGCTACTTTTGTGATATTCTATGGCTCGATGTTTGGAATGAACGATGAAACCCATCTCGGATTTTTTGACATAGCCCTGCTATCCAATATCCCTGATCTTCTGTATCTTGCCCCGACATGCAAGGAAGAATTCGAGGCCATGCTTGACTGGGCGGTCTCGCAGAATAAACACGCAACGGTAATACGTATTCCCGGCTCCGTGGCTGTATCCAATCCTAAAATAAAACTCCTCGAGGACTACAGCACTCCTCATTACGAAATAGTACGTCAAGGCACCGAAGTAGCACTTATCGGTGCGGGAATGATGTTTGGCATTATGGCACAGGCATCCGACCTGCTTGCCGAGCAAGGCATCAAGGCAACTCTTATAAACCCTCGTAATCTTTCAGAACTTGACACCACCACTCTTGATACTTTGAAAAAATACAAAGCGGTCATCACTGCCGAAGACGGTATCATAGATGGAGGCTACGGACAGAAAGTGGCATCATATCTTGGTGAAGCGCCGGTAAAGGTAATAAATCTGGGATTACCGAAAGAATTCCTCAACCGCTATAGCTATTCTGAACTTCAAAGTCGCTGCCGGCTTACCCCTCAGCAAATAGCACAGATAGCAATCCAGCTGACAAAATAGTAATAAACCTTTTATAATCATGAATCACAAACTTTTAACCATCTTATTAAGTATAATTACAATCACTCCGCTTATGGCACAACAAAAAATAGTTCAAACAGCCGGACGCCAGCAGCTCGGCGAGTTCGCACCCGAATTCGCCCATCTCAACGATGATATTCTTTTCGGAGAAGTATGGAGCCGTAATGACCTGCTCTCCATGCGTGACCGCAGTCTTGTCACCATAACCTCCCTTATCTCTCAAGGCATTACCGACTCTTCTCTGACTTTCCATCTTCAGGAAGCTAAAAAGAACGGCATTACTCGCACCGAGATAGCCGAAATCATCACCCACATAGCTTTCTATGCCGGATGGCCTAAAGCTTGGGCGGCTTTCCGACTTGCAAAAGATGTATGGTCTGACGACATAAAAGGCTCTGACGCAAAAGCCGAATTCGCACGCTCCATGATTTTCCCCATAGGTGAACCCAACACCGCTTATGCCAAATATTTTATCGGCAACAGTTATCTGGCACAAGTATCAACCTCCCAGATACCGTTTGCCAATGTAACCTTCGAACCCGGATGCCGCAACAACTGGCATATACATAAAGCCGAGAAAGGAGGCGGTCAGATGCTGGTAGGTGTAGCCGGACGCGGCTGGTACCAGGAAGAGGGCAAACCCGCCGTAGAGATACTTCCGGGCACAGTAATCAACATTCCCGCCAACGTGAAGCACTGGCACGGCGCTGCGGCTGATTCATGGTTTGCTCATCTGGCATTCGCCGTACCGGGTGAAGAATCCGAAAACATATGGCTCGAGCCAGTCACCGATGAACAGTACAACAACCTGTCAACCAAATAATCCCGATATAAAATTTGATAATTAAGCAGCCCGGGGCAAAAGCCTCGGGCTGCTTAATACTTATATAAGTGATATTACTTACTTGTTTTCACCGGCAAGAGCCTTGGCACGCTCTATATATTTGTCAATGGGGATTAGAGTGGGATTGGCACCGGCATTGTAGTAACGTGCAGTGTTAAGATACTCTTTTGAGTAATCATCTTTAATCTGCTGATAAAGTTTGGCTTCGGCAGCATAGTTTTTAAGTTCATGCTGTACGTTGGCTTGCTTGCCGAGGAATATCGGAGTAAGATATGGATTACCGTCAGCCTCATCAACAGCATCTTCATAGCAATCAAGCGCTTTGTCATATTGCTTGAGGTTAACATAACAGTCACCCTTGAGTGATTCGCTTGTAGCGCTGATAATTTTTTCAGAAGTAGAGAAATCATCAAGGTATTTGAGAGCTTCCTCATACTTACCGTCTTTGTAAAGTATGGTAGCTGCATAGAGCGATGCGAGGTTAGCTCCGTCGTGGCTACCGTTTTCAGCCAAATCCTTGTAAAGGAGGAGTGCTGTGCTGTCACCTACAAACATCTGTTCGTTGAATGCCTGACCGAGCTGGTCATCGGCTTTCTGAATGGCAGGTTTGCGAATCAGATACACATAAATGAGGATAAGAGCTACTATAAGAGCTATAGCTGTGCATACCCACACTATGATTTTTTTGTTATTTTCCACTTTCTGCTCCAGACCTGTGAGCGCTTCATGTACGTCATCAATCTTGGTACGGGTCTCGTTATTAGAGTTTTTCTTTGCCATGATATTTAATGTTTTATTTTTCTTTTCCGAATTGCAAAAGTAATAGTATTTCCTCTATTATAAAAATTTTCGGACCAAATATTGATTCTGAAGTGTGTTATATTTATATTTGTGAGTGATTTGACATCAATCAGGTATATAATATGGACAATTCCAGACAAAACATAGTGGTGACTATCGGACGCCAGTTTGGTAGTGGCGGACGCGAATTAGGTCAGAAACTCGCCCGGCGGTTAGGCATAAAATATTATGACAAGGAATTACTCAGTGAGGCAGCTCGACGTGCAGGTGTAAGCCAAGAATTCTTTGAAAAGAAGGATGAGCGGTTTCCGTCATTTGTCAACGGTATTTTCGCTTTTGCATTCGGCTATCACAACATGGGCGGTTCCTACGGCTCGGGGCAGAACAGCATCAGCGACGAGAATCTGTATCGTGCCCAAAGCGACTTTATACGTTCGCTTACCGATGAAGGGTCATGCGTGATAGTAGGACGCACCGCCGACTATGTATTGCGTGATTTCCCCGGACTTGTAAGCATATTTGTACATGCTCCTGAAGATATATGCGCCCGACGGATTGCAGAGCGCTCGTCCGAGCCCATCACATTAGAAAAAGCCAAACAAAAAGCAGCCCGCATCAATAAGCTGCGGGCTAACTATTATAATTTTTATACCGACCGTCAATGGGGTCACTCCTCCACCTATCACCTGTCGGTAGACACATCCAAGATGTCAATGGATGATATAGTGGAAATGATATGCGACTATATCAGTCGACGTTTTCCTCAATTTGCTTCTGCTGAGAAATAACCGGCCGGAAGTATTTTTTCATCATCACACGCTGCATGCCCCAATTGACAGCGGCACTCAGCAGCAATATACCTGTAAGCAGAGTGACTATGCTGTTCATCGTATGGACGGGTGTGAATATTATTATCACACCTATTATCACCGTAAGGGCGGGCACTATGTAATAGAACCACGGCATACGCGCACCACCTGAATAGTAAGCCACTGTCACCACCTGATATACACCGTAGACTATCAGGGCTGCCGCAAACACGTAAGCGAGTATAGCAACAAAAAATCCCGGATTAGCCAGCATGCATATACCCATGACTATAGCCACTACTGACACAAGCACGATAGAATACCTGCCTGCCTTGCCGGATGAAACGTGTGTGTGACCGCCCACTGTAGCGGAGGCATTGACCGATGACGCTGACAATGCCTGAAACAACAATACACCTCCGGGGATTATCAGCATTACGCCCAACGCCCTCACAAGCCAGCTGAACAGATTCACTTCACGGAAAAAGCATATAAAAAATATTCCTACGATGGCGGTTAAAACAATAGTAACCCAACTAATAGTACGTGTCATAATTGATATACTTGATTTGATTTTGGTCTTTATTATTAATTCTTTATTATTAATAATGTAGTTAGCCGAAAAAAGTTCAGCCGACAGCTTCACATACAGTAAAAACCACAGAATATATAAGCATAAGCATAGCCGTTGCGCCAAGCAACGGATTCAGGTCTTTTCCTTTTCGAACTCCGAGATGCCACGCTATGGATATATATAATACCGTGAAGAATATCAATGGTGATAATCCTGACACAGGTGTTTCACGCCATGCCGGCGACATCAACAACATAGCCACCACTGCATTGACGCCATATATTATTCTTACTATCCTTCTTCCCAATATCACTGCAAGCGTACGCTTGCCCACTTTTCTGTCGGCATCGGCATCACGATAATTATTGACTATAAGCACATTCGCTCCAAGCAGACCTATGGCTACCGAACCGAACCACACATCGGTGTACCATTGTCCTGTCTGCAGATAGCATGTGAGGCTCACCGGTATTATTCCGAAAAACAATATTACAGCCACCTCTCCCAGTCCATGATGAGACAACGGATAGGGTCCCGCACTATAAGCCACTACCCCGAGAGCTATACATATACCTACCGGGATAAGCCACCATCCGCCGAAATAAATCAGCGAACACCCTACGGCACACGCTGTACCCAAAACCGCATATGTAGCTATGAGCATGGCACGTGGTGTTATATCACCTTCAGTGACACCGCGTCTGGGACCAACACGACCGGGAGCATCCAGTCCAGCCCTATAATCATAATACTCATTGGCAAAATTTGATGCTATCTGTGCCAATACGGCAAAAGCGAGACATAACACTGCCGGCACTAAGGAAAATCCCCGATGCAGTAACGCATAGCCCACGCCTGTCACCACACCTGCCACCGATACAGGCAGAGTACGCAAGCGCATAGCCTCTATCCAACATTTTATCTTAACTGCACTCATATTACTACTGCTACTGAAGGTTAAAACAACGGCGTATCACCTTACGCAGATTTTCGGCTACGGCATTGTCGGAGCGCAACAAATCCACTATATAATTCACATACTCATCCTTAGAGCCGAATCCGCATAAAGCCACCACATTACTTGTGGTAATCATCGATTTCTGATTATACACCCTCAGTATCGATGCATAATCTTTCTCTTCAAGATATCGGTAAAATTCCTTGCAGAAATTTTCGTATAATCTTCGTGGATTTATCTCGGTAACCAGATGATTTATATGCTCTTCAAGAGCACGTATGCTGTCAAATTTGGCATCCACACGATATTCCATGGTACGCTTTACCTTATGGCGTGTGTGAAGCAGCGCCTGCTGATGCAGATTACTGCGGAATTGACTGAATATGGCATTACGTACTTTACGCAACACCTTGTTTACATCCTTGCCGCGTGACGCCGCCACTATGGCTATGACATCCTCAAGCATGAGGATATTTTCAATCTCGGCTACTTCAGGAACCATTATACGCTTGCCTCGCAGATATTCCACCTCCTTTATCTCACGCCTGTCACGGTCAACAATACCATAGGAACTCATCTGATGATACGCGTTAAGGTCATTGAATGTGCGTGTGGCTTCAATAACTTTATTGCAGCTTCCGAGCGACTGTACGGTGTAATCCTTGAACACAAGCGGATATAGACGCGAGTCTATGGACCGTATGCCGTCACCCTCTATGAACAGCACCGGTTTGCGCGCTCCCACTATAGCCATATAGATTTCATCCGTAATACTCTTGTCGGCAGGAATAATCTGATAGTCCCACAGCGATGATGCCGGGTCATAATCACGAACCCAGACTACCGGAGCGCCCGAACGCGAAGCGGCAAAGTCAAGGTCATGGGTGGTGTAGATAAACCGACAGTCAGGACGCAGCAGTTCAAGTCTGTTCCATAAGCCTTGCATCACCGTCGGGTGCAGAAACAGTTCCGGACTTTCCACATACACATCGGCACCTGACGGGGCATAAGTCATAGCAGCGATGTAATATATAACTGCTTTCTCTCCCGGCGAAAGACGCGCCGCCGGATATGCATCAATGTCATGTGCGCGTGTGAAACACAATTTGCCGTCGCTGAGAAACACCTTGCTTTGCGGAAATATTTCATGCCATAGGCGTATTACAGTGTCAAGCCGAGTGGATTCCATAGCTATTCCGGAGTCTACCGCATGGCGAAGTTTGTAATCAAGCAGATTGGTGAGTTCATCCTGCATGAGCATCGACAACAGTCTACCCAAGCCTGAGGTTGGAACCGATGAAAGAGTACCCCTGTCACTCTTTGACTTTACATACAGTGTATCGAGCGAATTGGGAAAACCATCATCAGCCAGCGATGAGTCAAAAATAGCCGTAAGAGCGGAAAGGGGAAACGAGTGCTCACTGTTAGCCGCTGCCATTGCTGCGGTAAAACGCGTCTTTCCCGCACCATTCGAACCTACTATTATCAGTTTTTGAATATCTCCGGGCAAATCCACCTTCAATCCGTTGAGATGAGGTGGAAATATAAGCGGTGTTCTGCGTGCTGCTTCCATATATGCCGCTTATAGATTCAATTCTACCGCGCCACTCCTTATCAATTCAGGAGACGAACTGTCAGTAATATCCACAACGGCTGAAAGAGTACCGGATGTTTCTCCGGCATTTATCATGACAGCGACATCACTTTTTTCATATAACGACAACACCTCTTCCGCCATTACAGGAACCACCCCATCCTCATCGGGTGTCACCGCCGAAGTGGTAAGCAGCGGACGTCCCAAAGCCTCGGCTATCGCTATGGTCACAGCATTGTCAGGAATTCTTACTCCTACAGTCTTGCGTCCTTTGAAAGCTTTAGGCAATGTGGTGGCTGCAGGAAGGATAAATGTCACCGGACCGGGAGTATTGTCGCGCAACAGCCGGAATGCCTTGTTATCTATCCGTGCATAACGGCTTGCCTGCGAAAGGTCGGAGCAAAGTATGGACAGCGACTGCTTGGCGGGATTCAGTCCCTTGAAAGCACATAATCGTTCTATAGCCTGCTGATTAGTGGCATCGCACACCAAAGCGTAGACCGAATCAGTGGGACAAAGCACTATCTCCCCGCGCTCAAGAGCCTGAGTCACGTCCTCAAGATAACGCTGATTGATGGATGTAGGATAAAACCGCAGAGTCTTCATATATTGACAAAACTTAAAAAATTCTACAAATAAAAAGAGATGTTTCACAACATCTCTTTCCCTTTAAACCTTTATCTTAATCTAATACTATGAAAAACACACGCAAAAGTAAATAATAATTTCATGCAATTACAACTATTTAATCTGTTTTTAACAATTTTTACCAAAAATAATTGCTTTTTCCATGACTCATCCTTTCCAAGGTATGAAATCAGCAAATCTAATACCTGAGGAATCTTTTGGAGACAGTATAAGCTCTCCGGGGTCAAGCAACCAGTCAATAGCCAGCTCCGGGTCATCAAACCGCACGGACAGCTCGGACTGGGGAGCATACTTATTGTCCACCTTATATTGAAAACAAGCCGTATCGGACAATACTACAAATCCGTGAGCAAAACCACGCGGGATAAAAAGCTGACGACCGTTGTCATGCGAAAGTCTCACAGCACAGTGCTGACCGTAAGTAGGCGAACCGTCACGAAGGTCCACAGCTACATCAAGCACCTCACCTGCCGACACCCTCACCAATTTTGCCTGTGCATCGGCTCCGCCCTGCATGTGCAGTCCCCGCAATACTCCGCGGGTTGACATCGACTCATTGTCCTGCACGAAATCCACCCTGCCTATATGCTCTTCAAACTGCTCACGTGAATATGTCTCGCTGAAGTAACCGCGGGCATCACCGAAACGCTGCGGCTCAATAAGCCACAGACCCGATATAGACAGTGGTGTAAATTTCATCATAAAGTCTGTTTTTCGATACAAATTTAATACATTTGCACAAAACAAACCACTATGACCAATATTTTACTTTACGATAATCCACAAATACGGGTCCGTTTGCTCCCGCTCACCTTCACCCGTCCCATCAGCCATCTGCTGTGCGGAGCTCTCACTTTGCGTGAAAAGTGGGAAAAACTCATTCCGGGACAGTACTCTTACCTCACTGCCGATTACCTCAGCGAAAAATATCCGGCTACCGTGACTGATGACAATCTGGTGATAGCGGCACATCTGATTCCTACCGCCGAACTCTGCGCTGAAATCAACCGTCTGCTTCCCGGAGAAAAACTGCTTGCTCCCGATGAGTCCATAATAGCCTGGCGCGGCAGCACTAACTGTGACAAGTGTAAAAAAGAGGTTACTTCAACCGTCACCCCCACAGCCATCACCCGCCCGTATCACCTGTTTCTATTCAACGATGCCGAAATCCGTGCTGACATCAGCCTTATAGCTCCAGCAACAAAGAGTAAAATCAGCCCGACATGCTGCGTGATAGGTAATCCCGACCACATATACATAGCTCCGGACGCAACCGTAGAGGGTGCATACCTCAATACTACCCACGGACCCATATATATAGCTTCCGGAGCAGAAGTGATGGAGGGAAGCTGTCTGCGCGGACCGATAGCCATCCTTGACCACTCTACCGTAAACATGGGCACTAAAATCTACGGCGCCACCACCATAGGGGCTCACTGCAAAGTAGGCGGTGAGCTCAACAATGTGGTCATACACCCATACAGTAATAAAGCTCACGATGGATTCTTAGGCAATGCCGTGATAGGGTCATGGTGTAATCTCGGAGCCGGCTGTGTGGCATCAAATCTGAAAAATGACTATACTGAAATCAAACTCTGGGACTACGACACCCGACGATTCGCCCGCACCGGACTACAATTCTGCGGTCTGATAGCCGGCGACCACTCTAAGGCTGGTATAAACACCATGTTCAATACCGCCACCGTAATAGGTGTGGGCGTCAATATCCATGGCACCGGTTTTGTAAGAAACTTCGTAGCGTCATTCAGCGAAGGTTCAGCCACAGGACTGACCGATGTGACTCTTGATAAATTTTTCAAGATAGCCGAACGTGTGATGGCTCGTCGCGACATAGAACTGACCGATACCGACCGCCGCATATTCACCGCCATCCACACCCTCACCGAATCACTGCGCTAATCCGGCTACTATATAATAATTACGTCATTGTGCTCTTTGCTGCTTCTGACTTTGGGTCGCGGAACACGGTGTCGATGAGCCAGCGGGCGTACTCCAGCAGAAGGTCGTGCAACGGTGTGTGGTAGGAGCGCGTCGACCGTCCGTCGGGCGCTTCGGTTATCACAGCCCTTACAGCCTTGCCATGAAAGCGGAGCGATTCGAGCCGGGAGATAACGGCGCGGTGCGCCTTGGGGAGCGCACGACCCACATGACGCTCAAAGTCGGTGTAATACATCATCCCCTTGTAATTATGGCGGACTTTGGGCGGTATGTAAATGGTGTCTCTCACTTTGTTTAGTAGTTTTCTCTATGGAATAGGTTATTCTCTTCCCGCCGCA
>CAMWPX010000027.1 GCA_947176205.1 uncultured Porphyromonadaceae bacterium | reverse complement strand
GGGGTAGTTCCATGCCACAGCCAATTCCCCCCCGAAATCCCAAGAGAACCGGCGGTCATACTTCATATCCTTAAAAAGTGCTGCCCGCAGATAGCCGCTGTTTTTTTTCAGAGACGAAAGCCCGAAGCGATTATTCACCAACCAGAAAGGCGTATTCTTTCCTGAGCTGAACGATGCTATCACCTCAGCTGAATAATGATATGTGCTGTCAGGCAACGACAGAAACTTTTCGGCATGAACCGATGTAACCGCCAAAAGCAGCACGCAGATAGCCGACAGTCGGAATATTGACTTCATGAAAGAGCTAAATTATTTAAGTACCATGGATTCATAGCGACAACCGCGCAGGAACTCAGCCACGTCCATGCGGCGTTTTCCCTGTACCTGCACACTCAGAAGCTGCAGCGCCGAGTCGCCGCAACCCACATACATACAATCGCCGTTGACCGTCACTTCACCGGGCTGACCGACCTGACGCGATGCGGGACGGGTCTCAAAGATTTTGAACGTGCCGGCATCAGCTCCGTCGGCTATCAGCTGCGACCAAGCGCCGGGGTACGGCGACAGCCCGCGCACGAAATTATGCAACTCGCGCGCCGGACGATTCCAGTCGATATGACAGGTGTCTTTGAAAATCTTAGGAGCGGGAGTAGGAGCGACTCCACCGGGAAGAGAGTCCTGAGGAGTGGCGCTGAGGTCACCGGATGCTATGCGCCGCACGGTATCAAGTGTAAGTTCGGCACCAAGCACCATCAGACGGTCATGTACCGACCCTACATTTTCATTTTCACCTATGGCTATGCTGCGCGATTCTATCACGTCGCCGGTATCCATCTTTTCCTGAAGGAAAAATGTTGTGACACCGGTGTGAGTATCGCCATTGATTACAGCCCAGTTAATAGGGGCTGCTCCACGATAACGCGGCAGTAGCGAGGCATGAAGATTGAATGTACCATATTGAGGCATGCCCCATACTTCATGAGGAAGCATACGGAATGCTATGACTACAAACAGATTGGCTCCGGTGGTCCGCAGTTCGGCAAGAAATGCAGGCTCCTTGAGATTGTCGGGCTGAAGCACCGGAAGTCCCACACTGAGGGCATATTCCTTGACAGCGCTCTGCTTGAGATGCTTACCTCGTCCGGCAGGTTTGTCAACTCCTGTCACCACTGCGGCGATATCAAAACCGGCTTCCACAAGAGCCCGGAGACTTTCCACTGCGAAATCGGGCGTGCCGAAAAATACAATTCTGATATTATTGTCTGACATTTAGATGTAAATGATTGGATATATGGTGCAAATTTAGCGTTTTTTTCCGATTTTTCCGACTACGGTGTTTCGGCTGTCGTCAAAGATGCTTATCTTTGTGATACAATAACCGTAATTCAAATTCATGAAAACTATATTATCAGCTCTCTTATTAGGCGTGTCGGCGTTAGGGATGTCGGCAGCCACTCCGGTGGATTACGTGAGCACGCTTGTGGGCTCACAGTCCAAGCATTCGCTGTCGACCGGCAATACTTACCCCGCCATAGCCATGCCGTGGGGCATGAATTTCTGGACTCCCCAGACCGGAAAGATGGGCGACGGATGGGCATACACCTACGATGCTGAACGCATACGCGGCTTCAAGCAGACACATCAGCCGAGTCCGTGGATAAACGATTTCGGACAATTTGCCATAATGCCTATCACCGGCACACCGCGCTGGGGCGAGGATGACCGTGCGAGCTGGTTTTCACATAAAGCCGAGACGGCTACTCCGTATTACTACAAAGTATATCTCGCCGACCACGACATAGTGACCGAACTCGCGCCTACAAGCCGTGCGGCAGCTTTCCGCATCACGTTTCCTGAAGCTGAATTTTCAGGTGTGGTAATAGATGCTTTCGACAACGGCTCATCGGTAAGCATAGACGCTGCCAACCGCCGCATCACAGGATATTCGACAAAAAATTCAGGCGGAGTGCCAGAAGGCTTCAAGAATTATTTCGTGATGGAATTCGATACGCCGTTCAGCTACACAGCCACCGTAGCCGACAGTGTTATGTCGACCGCCACAAACACCGTAACCGCCGGTCATGCCGCCGGAGTAGTAGGCTTTCCTACCGTAAAGGGTCAGGTGGTGAACGTAAAGGTAGCCTCATCATTCATAAGCCCCGAACAGGCGCTTATAAATCTGCGCGAACTTGGTGACGGCAACTTCGACCGGGTTAAAAACGAAGGTCGTGACGAATGGAACAGATATTTGGGCAGAATAGAAATAGAGCGCGACGGCTCTGACTTCGAGCTTGACCGTCTGCGTACGTTCTACTCCAATCTTTACCGTACGCTACTCTTCCCCCACGCGTTCTATGAGATAGACTCTGCCGGAGAGCCCATACACTATTCTCCTTTCAACGGTCAGGTACTACCGGGCTATATGTTTACCGGCACCGGATTCTGGGATACCTTCCGCGCGCTGTTCCCTCTGCTCAATCTCGTGTATCCCGACCAAAACAAAAAAATACAGGCAGGCCTGGTAAACACATATCTTGAAAGCGGCTTCCTGCCCGAATGGGCAAGTCCGGGTCACCGCGGCTGCATGGTGGGCAACAACAGCGCTTCGGTAGTAGCTGATGCGTATCTCACAGGCGGTCTGCGCGGATATGATATAGAAAAGCTATGGGAAGCGGTGACAAAAGGCGCGCATACAGTACACCCCGAAATCAATTCGACCGGACGTCTTGGTCATGAATATTACGACACATTGGGCTATGTGCCTTACGACAAGGGTATAAATGAAAGCGCCGCCCGTACACTCGAATATGCTTACGACGACTGGTGCATCTACCAGCTCGGAAAAGCTCTGGGCAAATCGAAAAAGGAGCTTGCTCCATATGCCAAAGCCGCCATGAACTACCGCAACCTGTTTGACAAGGAGACCGGACTTATGCGCGGAAAAAATGCCGACGGTACATTCCAGTCACCGTTCAACCCGCTCAAATGGGGTGACGCCTTCACCGAAGGCAACTCATGGCACTACACATGGTCAGTGTTCCACGACCCGCAGGGACTTATCGACCTGATGGGCGGTGACAAGAAGTTCAACGCCATGATGGACTCGGTATTCGTAGTACCACCGGTATTTGACGACAGCTATTACGGATTCGTGATACACGAAATCCGCGAAATGCAGATAATGAACATGGGCAACTATGCACACGGCAATCAACCGGTGCAGCACATGATATATCTATATGATTACTCCGGCGAACCATGGAAGGCTCAATACTGGGTACGCGAAGTGATGAACCGCATGTACAACGCCAATCCCGACGGTTATTGCGGCGATGAGGACAACGGACAGACTTCGGCATGGTACGTATTCTCAGCCCTCGGATTCTATCCTGTGGCACCCGGCACGGGTGAATACGCTTTAGGTGCTCCGCTGTTCAAAAAAGCCAAAATACATCTGACCAACGGCAAAACCGTTACTATCAACGCTCCTGCCAACAGCGACACCAACCGCTATGTGGAAGCCATGAGCGTGGACGGCAAGCCTTACGGCAAGACATATCTGACCAAACAGTTACTTGACTCCGGCGCAACAATAGACTTCACCATGGGCGATAAACCAAACACCACCCGCGGCGTGGCTCCGGAGGAACGCCCCTATTCATTCTCCCGAACAGCCGATGCCCCAAAACTTTCAAAAAAGAAATAACGACAATACGCTGCCTGACCTGACCGAAGCACTTAACCGACGGATATTGGTGCTCGACGGAGCCATGGGCACGATGATACAGTCGCTCGGACTGACCGAAGCCGACTATCACCTTAAAGATTTTACACCCGACGAGCGCCGACTCGCCGGGTGTAACGATTTACTCGCAGTGACCGCTCCCGACAAAATAGAGGAGATACACCGCAGATACATAGCCGCAGGTGCCGACATCATAGAAACCGACACATTTAACGCTAACGCCATATCGCTGGATGAATATGGTCTGAGCGACAAAGTCACGGATATCTGTCACGCCGCCGTAAAAGTGGCCCGACGGGCAGCCGAATCAGCACCGCACAAAGTGTGGGTGGCAGGCAGTGTGGGACCTACCAACAAATCACTCTCACTCGGAGGCGACTATGATGAATTGCTGCATGCCTACACCGAACAAATATATGCTCTGATAACTGAAGGCGTTGACCTGCTGCTGTTTGAGACCATATTTGACTCACTTAACGCCAAATGCGCCATAGAAGCCATGCAGTCAGCCACACTGAAAGCCGGACGCGAAGTACCATGCATATTTTCAGTAACACTGACCGAATCAGGGCGTACGCTTTCGGGACAATCGCTCGAAGCGTTCATAATAACCATAGCACATGCACACCCTTTAGCCGTGGGGCTAAACTGCGGATTCGGAGTGGAACAGCTCGCTCCGATTGTAACACAACTGGCGGCAGCTCCCTATTACACTGCGTTTTACCCTAATGCCGGGCTGCCCGATATAGAGGGGCACTACAATATGGAGCCCGAAAAGATGGCTGACCAGCTCGGCATACTGATGGGCAAAGGGTACATAAACATAGTGGGCGGATGCTGCGGAACCACTCCTGAACATATAGCCGCCATAGCTGTCGAAGCACATAAGCATAAACCGCGCAAACGACCGGAAAAGCAACCATCAGTATTAAAAACCGCCGGACTTGACGCTTTTACTGCCACTCCGGGACAACTCATACGTGTAGGTGAACGATGCAATGTGGCTGGCAGCCGTAAATTTCTCAACCTCATATCAGCCGGTAACTACGATGAAGCGCTGCAAATAGCACATCAGCAAGCGGATATGGGCGTTGACATAATTGACGTCAATACTGACGAACCGATGCTCGACAGTAGCGAATGTATGCTTAAATTTCTGTCAGCCATGGCTTCCGACCCCGATGTAGCCCGCAAGACAGTAATGATAGATTCATCGGACTGGCAGGTAATAGAGGCTGCTCTCAGAGCTGTTCAGGGCAAGCCTATAGTCAACTCCATCAGTCTCAAAGAGGGAGAAGAGGAATTTTTGCGTAAAGCCGCTTACATACACCGTCACGGTGCAGCAATGGTAATAATGGCGTTTGACGAACAGGGGCAGGCCGACACTCTGCAGCGCCGTATCGACATCTGCAGACGCGCCTACAATCTGCTGACCCGCAAACTCGCCATTCCGCCTGCAGATATAATTTTCGACCCCAACATACTGACCATAGCCACCGGTATAGCCGGACATGACCGTTACGGCATAGACTTCATAGAAGCCACCGAGTGGATAAAACGAAATCTGCCGGGCGCCAATGTGTCGGGCGGAGTCAGCAATCTGTCATTCGCCTTCAGAGGCAACAACCGTGTGCGTGAAGCCATGCATACGGTGTTTCTGCATTACGCATCGCAAGCAGGAATGGATATGGCGATAGTAAATCCTGCCACCTCACTTGACCCCGCCACGCTCGACTCACGGCTGCGTGAAGCGGTGGAGAATCTGATATTCTGCCGAGTCGCAGACGCACAAGAGCGCCTGATAACCATAGCACAGGAATCTACTGCCACACCACCTTCGGGTAAAGCGACAACGAACAACGGACAACTTTCGATAGACGAGCGCATAATCAATGCTGTCCGCTCGGGTCAAACGTCACATATAGAAACTCTTATCAAAGAAGCCATGCTGAAATACGGTTCGGCTATAAAGGTGATAGACGGACCGCTGATGATGGGTATGGATATGGTAGGAAAACTGTTTGGCGAAGGGAAACTGTTTTTACCTCAAGTGGTAAAAAGCGCATCGGTGATGAAAACGGCTGTCACAATACTCACCCCTGAGATAGAACGCGAACGCTCAGCCGGCGGCAGTGACTCCCCGACTGCAAAAAAAATGATACTTGCCACGGTGAAAGGCGATGTGCATGACATAGGTAAAAACATTGTCGGGATTATCATGAAGTGCAACGGCTATGAAGTGAAGGACCTCGGAGTAATGGTGGAGCCCGAAACGATAGTACAGTGTGCTATTGATGAAAACGCCTCACTGATAGGGGTCAGCGGTCTTATCACCCCCTCGCTCAAAGAGATGTGCAATGTGGCTGAGGAAATGGAGCGTCGCGGACTCGACATAACGCTTGCCGTAGGCGGTGCAGCCACTACCGAACGTCACACGTCACTCAAAATAGCTCCGCTCTACAGTGGAAACGTAATACACACCCGTAATGCGGCTGCCCTGCCGGGTGCTGTGGCAAATATACAAAGTCATCAGTCACGACCGCAAGGTGATACGGACATAGCCAAGCAACCCATGCTATCAGTAACCGATGCCCGCAGGCTGGCTATGCAGTTGCCCGCCAGCAATGTAACAGCTCCACACCAGCCCGGTGTGACCGATATCGAAATCACAGCAGCACAGGCAAGGACACTCATCAACTGGCGCCAGTTTTTCCACACATGGGGACTTGACGCCGCTTTTTCATCAATAGCCGATATATCCGGCTGTGACCACTGCCGGGCTCAATGGCTTGCCGCTACTCCCGAATCACAACGACTGAAAGCCGCCGAGGCAATGCAACTATGGAAGGAAGCCAACCGGGTGCTCGATGCGTGGTGCAAACCCGGAGCTATCGCCATACATGTACGCGTGGCTCTGCTGCCTGCCGGAAGCTCTTCTGACGATATAATAGCGCTCAACCACAACGGTAAGCGCATAGATATACCGGTGTTACGCACTTCACACACCGATATCAACGGCGTCACAATATCGCTTGCCGATTATCTGAGGCGCAGTTCGGATGCCGAACCATATCCGGATTGGGCGGGTGTGTTTGCAGTAAGTGTGGATGGCTCTATCGGGCAAAAGGCTGCACGCCTGCGGGAACTCGGTGATGAATACACAGCTCACCTATACCTGACTTTGGCTCACGTACTTGCTGAAGCCGCCACCGAACTGATGCATTACAAGGTAAGAACTGAAGTATGGGGATATGCACCCGATGAGTCGCCTGACAGACTGCACACACATAACACTGAATACGCCGGCATACGCCCTGCCATAGGCTATCCGTCGCTTCCCGACCAGTCAATAATCTTCATCACAGATAAAATCATTGATTACAAAAGCCTTGGCATAAGCCTTACGGAGCATGGAGCCATGACGCCGACCGCATCGACAACCGGACTGATATTCTCTCATCCCGCCGCACGCTACTTCGCCATAGGCGATGTGAATGAAGAACAAGTGGTGGACTATGCACGGCGATGTGGTAAAAATATAGATTCTGTTCGTCACTACATGCAGTGATGCGACAAAAATATGGTTTATTACCCAAGTTTTATTACTTTTGTAATACGATAAAAGTATGAATCCGGTCTATAACTCAGCGGTCAATTGTGCCAACGCATTGCTGAATCTGTACGGCAAATGCACCGGCAGTAACTCCCGAAGCAAATTATCACGCTTCGCACGGGGTCGCAACGGCATAATCAGACATATCACCGCCGAGATGGATTCACTCGAGCGCAAGGGTATCACAGTGTGGATTCACGCCGCATCGATGGGTGAATATGCGGTAGCACGCCCGATTATCGACGAACTGCACCGCCGATGTGAGTGCACGATAGTGATGACTTTCTTCTCCCCTTCGGGCTATGAAACCGTAAGTCGCCGACATCCGGGAATAGACCGGGTGTTTTACCTGCCCATAGACACCCGACACAATGCCGAAGCGTTTCTTGACGCGGTAAAGCCTGACAGAGCCGTATTCATCATATCAGAAATATGGCCCAACTATCTGCAACAGTTAAAATTCCGTGGTGTTCCCTCATACCTTGTATCAGCCATCATACGCCCGGATTCATCATATTTCAAATGGTACGGAAAGACATTCCGTAAAGCGCTGTCGGCATTCAACAAAGTGTTTGTGCTCAACGATGATTCGCTCATAAACCTGAAGATGCTCGGCAGTAACCGCGGAGAACTAAGCGGTGACCCGCTTTTTGATAATGCCACACTTGTGGCGGCTACTCCGTGGCATGACCCTGTAATCGAGAACTTCTGCCATGGACGCGATGTGTTTGTAGCCGGTAGTGTCAACGACATCAACGATATAGCTCTTGTAACCGAAACAGCCAACCGCACTGCCGATATAGCCGGGAGCATAATCGTGCCACATGACATCACTCCCGATGCCATAAGACTAATCACAAAACGGCTCACCGGCAATGTGAAACTCTATTCACAATGTACCGCCGACACGGCTTTCAATCCGGGCGATGTACTGATAATGGACAGTATGGGTCAACTCGCCTACCTATACCGACAAGCCACGGTGGCTTACGTGGGAGGTGGATTCACTCCGCTGCTTCACAGCGTGATAGAACCTGTGGTTTACGGTGTACCTGTGATATTCGGTCCTAATATCAAACGTAAGGTCACACCTCATGAGATGATGGACTCAGGCATCGGATTTATGGTGTCAACCCCTGCAGGTCTGCATGACAAGGTGGTGGAACTGCTCGCCGACAAAACCAGATTAAGTGAAATTCGTGATAAGGCAGCCGAATATGTAAACCATCGCACCGGTAGCCGCTCACGAGTAAGTGAAGTGATAATAAACGCCGAATCATAACCGACCGACTGTATGAAACCCCGCAACAAATATCGGCTTTATATGGCGCTCTTCAAGCCGCTGTCATGGCTTCCGCTCCGGATGCTCTACGGCATAAGCGACATGCTGCGGTTTCTGCTGCAGTATGTAATAAAGTACCGCCGTAAGGTAGTGCGCGAAAACCTGACCGCATCACTGCCCGACAAATCGGTCTCGGAACTACGCCGGATTGAGAATCAGTTCTACCGTCAATTTGCCGATAATATAGTAGAGACCATCAAATTGCTGCACATCAGTGACCGCACCATCAATAAGCGTGTGAAAGTGTTGAACTCCGAGTTAGTGGAGGACATAGCCCGCTCGGGTCAACCGATAATGCTATATCTGGGACATTACGGCAACTGGGAATGGGTGCCTGCCATCACACTGCACTTCGATGAGCCAAAAATCGCCGCTCAGATATATAAAGCCATACATGATGAGGCTTTTGACAAAGTGATGCTGCGTGTACGCAGCCGCTTCAAATCACAAAACATAGAGCAGTACAGCGCCATGCGTACGTTGCTGCGATTCAGGCGCGACTACGGTACTTTCATCGTGGGTATCCTCGACGACCACAGTCCCAACCACAACCGCTCAGCCCACTATATGCCGTGGCTCAATCACCCCTACACCATATACAATGTGGGAGCCGAGGAGATAGGCAGACGCCTTGACGCCGAATTTGTGTATCTTGACGTAGAAAAACCGCGACGCGGACACTATACGCTTACATTCAAGCGCATCATGCCTACCGAAACAGATACGGAATATCCATACACCCGTGAATATATGCGTATGCTTGAGGCAACCATACGCCGGGCTCCCGGCTACTGGCTCTGGAGCCACAAACGCTGGCGCTATCAGCCTGCCGAACAAACCGAAACCGAACAATAAAAATCATTTCAACCATATGAAAACCATCTGCGTAATACCGGCACGTGCCGAATCAACCCGCTTTTTTGAAAAACCTCTTGCTCTTATATGCGGCAAACCCATGATATGGTGGGTGTGGCACCACTGCATGGAAGTGCCTGAATTTGAAAGTGTATATATAGCCACTGACTCTGAAAAAATCAAAGCTGCCGCCGAGAACTTCGGAGCACAGGTGATTATGACCCGCTCCGACCACGACACCGCCACCGAACGCCTCTATGAAGTGTCGACACGTATAGATGCCGACCTCTACGTGATGGTCAACGGTGACGAGCCTCTGCTCACCCGCGAATCAATCATACAGTGTATTCCCGCCAATCTGGAGCCGGACAGTTTCTATGTATCGAATCTGATGACCGATTTCACCAATCCGGTAGAAGTGGTCGACGCCACCAACCTCAAGATAGTGACTGCCTCCGATGACCGCTGTCTGTTCATATCACGCAGCCCGATACCTTATCCCAAGGGGGCGATGGACTATGTGTTCCACAAATTCGTAGGCGTAGGCGCCTTCACTCGTAAAGCCCTTGATTTCTACCACAATACTCCCCGCGGACCTATTGAAAAGATTGAGGAAAACGACTCGTTCCGCTTCCTTGAAAACCATCAGCCGATATACTATTACAACTGTCACTGCAAATCACTCTCAGTGGACAACCGTAAGGATATAGCCGGTGTGGAAGCATATCTTAACGCCGGGAAATGAGTTTATATAGGAAAATATCAAAAGCGTGGAAAAGATTACGGTATTACGGAGGTAATTTCGCACGATATTTTTTACCCTCGGGCTGGTGGCGCATAATGTATCAGCGAAAAATCAAACGTCTGACCCCGGATGAATTGGCTCGTATGGAAAAACGGGTGAAATATTATATAAATTTACCTGAAGGAGCCTCATATAATCCTAAGACAGCTGTAGAGGTAGGTAATTTCCATTTCCCATACAAAGCAAAGAAAAAATTTTCAGGATACTTTTTTGATTTATTTGAATTAGTTCGCTGCGGTAACCGTAATAATAAATTCAACTATCTGTTCGGGGATATTCGTGAAGAAACTGACTGTGCCTGTTTTGTAAAATCACGTCCGGTGTCAGCCGGTACATCTTTGTCAGTAATCACCCGGCTTGATGGATTGCGCCATTTTGCATTTATAAGTGACACCCGCGACTATAAATCAAAAAAGGATATGCTGGTGTTCAGGAATGTAGTACAACATCAGCCCTGGCGTACCGCATTTTTGCGATTGTATCATAATCATCCTATGGTTGACGCCGGACAAGTCAATCACGACATGGCTGAAAATCCAGCTCACATCAAACCACGGCTATCCATAGAAGAACAGCTTGAATACAAATTCATCTGTTGTATCGAAGGACATGATGTAGCCACCAATCTGAAGTGGGTGATGAGCTCCAATTCCATAGCTGTGATGCCGCGTCCGCGCATAGAATCATGGTACATGGAAGGTACGCTAAAAGGTGATTATCACTATATAGAGGTAAAACCGGATTATTCCGATGTCATAGATAAAATACAATATTATATAGACCACCCCGAAGAAGCAGAAGCAATTATAAGCCATGCCCACGAATACGTGAATCAATTCCGCGACACCCGGCGCGAGCTATTGATAGGACGAATGGTAGCTATGCGCTATTTTCAACTAACCAATTGATATGACATCGGATAAGAGACAGAGACTGCTTGTGCTGAGATTATCGGCTTTAGGCGATGTAGCCATGACGATACCGATAGTCTACTCTGTGGCTCGGCGTTATCCTGAGTGCCGGATAACTATGGTCACACGCCCGTTTTTCGCCAATCTGCTGGTCAACGCACCTGACAACGTGCATGTGCTGCCGGTGGACACTAAAGCTTATAAAGGCGTCAAGGGATTGCACCGATTTATGCGACTGCTTGCGGCTCAGCGCCCTACAGCCATAGCTGACCTGCACAATGTGTCGCGCACATGGGTGGTGGATTCGTATTTCCGCTTGCACGGCATACGCGTGGCAATGGTGGACAAGATGCGCCGGTCACGTCGCGAGCTTATATCGCACGGAACACAGCAACCATCGTTTTTCAACCGGTACTGCCGTGTGTTCGAGCGACTGGGATTTCCCGTAACTCCTGATTTCACCTCAATATTTGGCAATACGCTCCCCTCCCCTCCCATAACGTTAAGAAAACCGGCAGCCGGCATAGCTCCGTTTGCCCGATATACCAACAAGACTTATCCGCCGGAACTTATGCACGAGGTGGTCCGTCAGCTTGCCGAAGCCGGTGTGACTCCATACCTGATGGGGGCTCGCGGCAAAGAGGCTGAGACACTGCAACGATGGGCTCAGGAAATTCCCGGAGCCGTGTGTGTGGCAGGCACACTGAAACTTAACGATGAACTGGCGCTGATAGCCAACCTTGACGTTATGGTGAGCATGGATTCAGCCAATCAGCACCTTGCATCCCTGACAGGAATTCCGGTAGTCACCATATGGGGCAGCACTACTCCGGCTTGCGGATTTCAGGCTTATCACCAGAGCGATGACAGGCAGTTATGTCTCGGACTACAATGCCAGCCCTGCACGGTAGCCGGTTCAGACAGATGCCGCCTCGGCACTCTGGCGTGTATGCGTGGTATCACCCCTTCAATGGTGACCGAAAAAGTGCTTCACACCATCAAAAACCGATGAATATATCTGTATGAAAAATAAGGTCATAGCTTTCGATGCCAAAAAGGCGCTGCTCAATTTCACGGGACTGGGTAACTACAGCCGTTATGCTATCGAGGCTATGGCAAGCGTGTATCCCGACAACCGCTATCTGTTGGTCAGCCATAAATTCCTACCAGATGACAGGCTCAACTCCCTGCTTTCACTGCCTAATGTGGAGGTAGTGACACCTGATACCAAGCTCGGGCGCTCCATGCCGGGATTATGGCGGCTGCGCGGAGGAATCACCCGCCGTATGCGCCGCGAAGGCGTTGACCTGTATCACGGGCTGAGCAACGAACTGCCACTGGACATAGCCGGCAGCGGAATCCCTTCGGTGGTGACTATCCACGACCTGATATTCCGTACCTTCCCCGACAACTACAAGCCGATAGACCGCAGGCTGTATGACTTCAAGTTTCATGCCGCGGCACGTAATGCCACACGCATAATAGCCATAAGCCGACGCACGCGCCATGATATAGAACGCTTCTATCATATCCCGGCTGAGAAGACCGATGTGGTGTATCAGGGATGCAATCCGCTGTTTACAAAACCGGTGCCCGCTGATGCTGTAGCCATAGTAAAAAGTACTTATTCACTGCCCTCACAGTATATAATATGCGTCGGCACGGTGGAACAACGTAAAAATCAAGAACTTCTGATAAACGCCTTACCTATGCTGCCCGAACAAATCAATGTGGTGATAGTGGGACGCGGTCGCAATGGCTACGACTCTTATCTGCACAGGTTAGGCGAAAGCCTCGGCGTAAACCGGAGGGTGAGATATCTCACCGGAGTGCCTACGGAGCATCTGCCCGCACTGTATCATGAAGCTGCGGCAGCGGCGTATCCATCGCGTTACGAAGGGTTCGGTCTGCCTATGCTTGAGGCTCTGAGTACGGGCACCCCGGTAATAGCCGCCACAGGGTCATGCCTCGAAGAAGCGGGGGGCGAAGGTGCATTGTACGTCAACCCTCTGAGTGCCGATGACTTCGCCACAAAAGCCATGGCTATAATAAATGACACGTCACTGCGCCATAAGCTCGTGGAAGCCGGCACGGAACATCTGTCGCAATTTACTAAAGAGAATTTTGCCCGTCAGGTAGCTGCCACGTATCAGCGAGCCATGGACTCATCGGCATCGGGGACTATGCCGAGTATGTCAAGATAATAATCGATATACCCATCGACACAATCGTCCCAGTTATATCGCAAGGCATTTCTGCGGATTTTATCAGGCAGAGCCGGATTCATGGCGTATTCTGCCATGGCGTCACGCACATCTTCTGCCATGACCTTAGGGTCAAAACTTCTGAAATACCATGCGGCATCGGCTCCGACTTCAGGTAGCGACGTGAGAGCAGACATTATCACCGGCTTACCCATGGTCATGGCTTCGAGTGGCGGCAGTCCGAACCCTTCACACAGCGAAGGAAAGATGAATGCGGAGCAGTTGGCATAAAGCCATGCCTTTTCCTCTTCGCTGACAGTACCGAGCAGTCGCACATTTTTCACATCGGAGGCGTATTTCACCAGTTCGGGAGCATTGGCAAGATTACCCGCTATCACCAGACGCTCCGAGGGCATGTGGCTCATCATATCGACCATAAGGCGTGGCTGCTTGTTGGTGAGCAGATTGGATATATGGAGAATATAGCCCGGCTCTATGCCTTCAACTGGAGTACGGCTCTCCTTGGTCATATCAGTAACTCCGTTGGTAATCACGCGATAAGGCTTATCGTTAGGTATGCAACGCGATGTATCGGCTGCGGCAAAATCGGTAATATAAGCCAGACGGTCAGCCGCAGCTATACGGCGGGCTATCTTATAGCGGTGAAGCCAGCGCGACAAACCCTTCTTGTTATAAAGGAAATTGACATCATGTACCGTAAGCAACCTTACACCTGCGCGACGCATAGAACGAAACTTGCAGTATTGTGTGGGAAGATGGTATATGTCGCTCTGCCAATCGGGACGTTTCTCAATACTGTGGCGGTCATGACGGCGGCACTCGAGATAATCCACATCAGGACCGAAACAGCCTTTACAACCTATAGGTACCAAAAAACGAAACCGCACGCCATAGCGCTCGGCAAGTTCTCGGGCACGCTGTCCGATACCGCGACCCAGACGTGTCACATACTCCTTAAATCCACATGGAGGCAAATCGAGCGAAAAACACTCTATGGTAATCAAATAATCCTTATTGGGCATAATGATGCAAATTTACTACAAAAAAGGATATAATCAAGCATAATCACCACATTATGCCACAAATAAGATATCCCCGCCTCACTTTTAAGGTGGAGCGGGGATGTAGTGTGGAATTATATTGTAATACTCTTATTTCTTAGCTTCTTTGGCGAGGATATCGCGGATTTCGGTCAGAAGCACTTCTTCCTTGGTAGGCTCGGCAGGAGCGGCAGCGGCTTCAGCCTCAGCTTCTTTCTCCTTACGCTTGAATTTCACGATAACACGCAGAGCCACGAATATGCTCAGAGCGATGATAAGGAAGTCGACAATATTCTGAATGAACATACCGTAATTAACAGCCACTTCCTCAACGGCAGCCTGACCCTCAGCCACAGCTTCCTTGCCTTCGACTATCACATACTTCATGTTCTTGAAGCCGTCGCTACCGGTAATTACTGTCATGCAGGGCATGATGATATCGTTGACAAGCGAGCTGACAATCTTGCCGAACGCACCGCCTATGATTACACCGACAGCCATGTCGATGATGTTGCCCTTCATGGCAAACTCCTTGAAATCTTTAATGAATGACATAAACAAACAGTTGAATTAAATTATATGATTTTAATTAATGAATATGCTCTGAGTATTAAACAACTTAACCTGCAATAATGATTAGCAAATCTATAAAAAATCTGCAACAAATCAAAAAATCGGTCACTTATCATAAAAATAATATTAACTTTACATCTACTAAATTTTTTGATTCCATGAATATTCTACTTGCAGTTGACGGTGTGCTACCTGCGCTGAAATATGGTGGCACACAAAGAGTGATTTATGACCTCGGCAAAGCTCTGACTGAATCAGGTCATAAAGTAACAATGCTGTGCACGAAAGGGTCAACCTGCTCTTTTGGTGATGTAATTTATCTGAATCCAGGCCTTTGCCCCGAACAACAAGTACCGGAGCACATCGATATTGTTCATTTTAACAATTACGTACCCTCACGCGAATGGACGCGACCATATATCGTCACCTATCATGGCAACGGTATTCCTAAAGAATTAGTGGTTCCCAATTCAGTATTTGTCTCCAAAAACCATGCGCTGCGTCATGGTTGCGATTCATACGTTTATAATGGTCTTGATTGGAACAACTATGGAACAGCAAATCTCAACCGGGCGCGAAATGGCTTTCATTTCCTCGGGAAAGCCGCGTGGCGGGTAAAAAATGTCAGTGGAGCCATAAAGATGACCCGGCGGATACCGGGGGAGACATTAGAAGTCTTGGGAGGTCAACGCTTCAATCTAAAGATGGGAGTAAGATTCACATTTAGTCCGCGTGTTCATTTTCACGGCATGGTAGACAATGATGACAAAGAAAAATACATAACCAGGTCAAAAGGCCTGATATTCCCAGTTACCTGGCATGAGCCATTCGGACTCTGTATGACGGAATCACTATATTTCGGTGCTCCTGTATTTGGAACTCCTTATGGTTCACTACCGGAATTAATTATTCCCGATGTTGGTTGTCTTACCAATAATTCATCTGAAATGATTGAATTTCTAAAAGATGCCGGTAGATTTGACCCTGTGAAGTGTCATGAATATGCCGCCGATAACTTTAATTCTCAAGTAATGGCAAAAGAATACCTCAAACGTTATGAAAAAGTTTTATCGGGACAGCAACTTATATCACAATATTCGGAATATGACTCATCAGACTATCGTCATAAAATCTGGCTATAACAACCTGTGTCAAACCCTGAATCAGCAAGTATCCATATTGACAGAGGTTAGATTGCTGCTTTCATAGTGCTAACAATGCAAAGATATATTACTTTTATTGCACAAACAAACATTACAAATGAAAGTTATACAAACCAACCAACATCACACAGCGAAAAAACTATCGAAAAAAGGGTGAATATTTTTGGGGAATTGTGGAAAAATTTCAGAAAATAATTACTACTTTTGTAGTGCTGAAAAGTGTAATGGGCTCAATAGAGCCTCAGCGCTTTTAATGAGACACTTATAACCCAAATTTTATTTTATAGAATTATGACAAAAATTGGTATTAATGGTTTCGGTCGCATCGGACGTTTCGTATTCCGTGCTTCCACCAAACGCGATGACATCGAAGTTGTAGCAATCAACGACCTTCTTCCCGTTGACTACATGGCTTACATGCTCAAGTATGACACAATGCACGGTCGCTTCGACGGCACTGTAGACTATGACATGGACAAGAGCCTCCTTATCGTTAACGGCAAGGAAATCCGCGTTACCGCTTGCAAGAACCCCGCAGAAATCGGTTGGGGCGCAGTAGGTGCAGAATACGTAGTAGAATCTACCGGTCTGTTCCTCACTAAAGAAAAAGCTCAGGCTCACATCGAAGCCGGTGCAAAATATGTGGTTATGTCAGCTCCTTCAAAGGATGACACCCCCATGTTCGTATGCGGTGTAAACCAGGACAAATATGTAAAAGGCACTCAGTTTGTAAGCAACGCTTCTTGCACCACCAACTGCTTGGCACCCATCACTAAAGTGCTCAATGACAAATTCGGTGTGGTAGAAGGTCTTATGACTACCGTTCACTCTACTACCGCTACTCAGAAAACCGTTGACGGTCCTTCAATGAAAGACTGGCGCGGTGGTCGTGCCGCTTCAGGCAACATCATCCCCTCAAGCACCGGCGCTGCCAAGGCTGTAGGTAAAGTAATCCCCGAACTCAACGGTAAACTCACCGGTATGTCAATGCGTGTCCCCACTCTCG
>CAMWPX010000026.1 GCA_947176205.1 uncultured Porphyromonadaceae bacterium | reverse complement strand
ATAAAATATTAGGAAAATAAATGCCAAATATTTTGTATATAAAAAATTTGTGACTAATTTTGCATTGAAATAATGCTATGGCGATTTAGTGTAGTGGCCTAGCACGCCGCCCTCTCACGGCGGAAACTCGGGTTCGAGTCCCGGATTCGCTACAAAGAGCTATCTTTCAGATAGCTCTTTTTTATATGACAAAGTCTGCGCCTTTAACATATTTTATATTTCATGGGTAAGTTGCCGACATGGATACTCATTATATTTGCATAAACAAAAATTCATGTAATATGGCAAACTTATTTTGGAAACTCCTTGGTGGATATGCTATCTACAAGCTGTTTTTTGACAACAGTCATGATGACGATAATGACAGTAAATGCACCGCAAGTCACAATCATCACAGAGATTACGACATTGATGATGATTTGGATGATTTCATGCACAATAACTCATACAGCCCGGACTATACTGACCATATTAGTTCCCAGAATTATTTTGATGATTTAGATAATGATATTTACCATTCAGACAATCATCTTCCATATGACGACTATGACGATGACTTATGGTAATCGCATCACAGTTTACTGACGTTTATTCAAAACAAAAAGCCTCTATCATATAAGTTGATTGAGGCTTTTCTTCCATCATTATGCATTATTTTGTTATGCGTTAGCTACGACGACCAGACTTTTTTGTCTTCTTTTTAGTTTTTGCCGATGCCGACGCTTTTGATTTTCTTTTCTTAGATGATTTACTTGCTTTGGCTTTACGTCCTTTTTTCACAGGACCATACTTCTGCGATTTTTCATAAGCTGTCTTATCAAATGTAAAGACATCCTTATGTGTCACATAGTTTTCAAAATCAATTAATGCTGCAGGATTAACTGCAAGACCAAGGAAACGTGTCTCAAAATGCAGATGCGGTCCGGTGCTGCGACCGGTATTACCACCAAGGGCTATAGGCTGACCTGCTGATACTCGCTGATTAGGTTTAACGAGAAATGCTGATAAGTGTCCGTAAACTGTCTCCAAACCGTTATCATGACGAACCACTACATAATATCCGTAACCACGGCGTTCAAATTTTGTAAGTCGAACCACACCATCAAATGCCGATACCACCGTATCTCCGACATTCAAGTTTAGGTCAATACCGCGGTGCATTCGACCAAAACGCGGACGATAGCCATAATTTGATGTCACCACACCCTTGACAGGAGCCACATATCCGGTAACATCAATATCACGAGTCATTGGGATTTCAACACCTACGTAAGGATTAACACTCTGACTATCCCAATTATAGGAAAACATTTCATCATCAATAAGAGCCTCACGCTGCGTGATATCCTTAAGATATGAATTAAGCTTCGCGGAATTAACGTCAATACCTACAGGACGCTGATTTGCTATAAGATTTTCGTGCTGGTGTGCATGTGATGCCGGCAAGCGATATTGAGCCGAAACCGAAACTGCACTCACTGCTACTGTTATGCTAATACCGACAATATTGAAAATTTTATTAAATAGCTGCATTGGTTTATTGTTGGAGAGATTTTGAAGGGAGAAATATTAAGGTTAACTTTAACACTGACATCACATCTCATCAGGTGCATACAACATGCGTACATTCTGTGGACACCATTCGAAGATTTCATCATCAGAGAAGAACCTTTTAATTTCAACCTCAGCATCCTCAATAGAGGATGAAGCATGAATAATGTTCTCCTGACCTGACATACTGAAATCTCCGCGAATTGTTCCGGGCTGCGCCTCACGACCATTGGTAGCTCCGGTAAGCAAACGCACTACCTTAACGGCATCTTTACCTTTAAGGCAAAGCACTATAACGGGAGATGCCATCATTGATTCAAGCAACGAGGGGAAAAAGGGGCGGTCAACTAAGTGAGCATAATGCACACGGAGTAAATCTTCATCAAGCTGCATCATCTTCATACCGGCTATTATCAAACCTTTCTGCTGAAAACGCGCAAGAATCTGACCAACGAAGCCGCGAACAATAGCCGATGGCTTAAATATGACCAAAGTTTTTTCCATTCGAGAAATGTTTATATCAGTATTTTTGGTGACGTAAAGTTACAATTTTTTTATTCCAAATCAAAATCATTCCTATATTTTTCTTTTATCCAAGGCTACCGTCGTCCACCAATTAATTGTATTACAGAAACTTACACCGAATGCAAAATTTTCAAAAAAAATAATTGCCAATATTAGCACAAATATATCTTCTTATCTACAAATTAGCCTCAACTTATCATACTCCAATCAAATACTCTATTAAATACTGCCGCCAGCTCTCTCTTCAACGGTTGATTTTCTGATGCTGACAAAGATGAATCAGCATCAAGTATCGACTCGGCAGCTCTACGTGCCATGGCTATTATCTGACCATCCGTAGCAAGATTGGCTATATGTAAATCTATGGGCATTCCGCTCTGCAAAGTACCCTCCAAGTCACCGGGACCACGCATTTTCAAATCTGCTTCAGCCACTACAAATCCATCAGAAGTCGAGGTCATTATTTCCAATCGTTTCCGTGTCTCCTTACCGATATTTCTACGCGTCATCAAAACGCAAAAACTCTGTCCGTCACCTCGTCCTACCCTGCCCCGTAACTGATGCAACTGCGACAATCCGAACCGCTCGGCATTCTCGATAATCATAGTGGTGGCATTCGGCACATTCACACCAACTTCTATGACCGTTGTCGCCACCAGTATATCAGCCTGATGCGAGGCAAACAATGCCATTTGGGCATCTTTTTCCGAAGGCTTCATCTTACCATGCACATAAGCTACCCGATATTTACGAAATACCTCACAAATTTCCGCATAACCTTGTTCAAGACTGAGCAAATCTACTTTCTCATTCTCCTTGATAAGCGGGTATACGATATATACCTGACGACCTTGATTCAGCTGACGCGTAATAGAACGGTACACATCAAGCCGCTGCTCATCATATCGCATAAGTGTAACCACAGGCTTTCTTCCGGGTGGTAATTCATCTATCACAGATACATCAAGGTCACCGTAAACCGTCATAGCAAGCGTGCGTGGTATCGGTGTAGCGGTCATTACCAAAACATGTGGGGGAATCGAATTTTTCTTCCACATTCGGGCACGTTGTGCCACACCGAACCGATGCTGTTCATCAATAATCACAAGACCGAGATTCTTAAACTGCACTGCATCTTCAATAACAGCATGCGTGCCAATCAAGATATGTAACGAGCCATCGGCAAGCTGCGAATGTATGATTTCTCTTTGTTTTCGGGGAGTGGACCCTGTGAGCAACTTGATGTTGACGCCTACTGCCGCAGCCATGGAGTTAAGTGACTCAAAATGCTGTGTTGCAAGAATTTCAGTCGGAGCCATAATGCATGCCTGCGCTCCATTATCAATAGCTATCAGCATACACATAAGTGCCACCAGCGTTTTACCGCTGCCTACATCACCCTGCAGCAATCTGTTCATCTGCCTCCCGGTATTCATGTCAGCCCGTATCTCCTTGATAACACGTTTCTGTGCATCGGTCAAAGGAAACGGCAGACACTTTTCATAGAAAGCATGAAAAAAACTCCCGACTCTTGTAAATCGCAATCCACCTGAATTAGATGCACGTTTACGTGAATAGCTCAGGATGTTTAACTGAAGGTAAAGCAACTCTTCAAACTTAAGGCGCAGTCGTGCCTTTTCGAGCTTTGCGTTATCTGACGGATTATGTATGACATATAGAGCCTCGGCTCGTGACATCAAATTAAGGGAGCGGACAAGAGCGGAAGGTAACGGGTCACTCATACCTCCAATATTCTTGTCAATCAACGTGGATATTATCTGAAAGATAGTACGTGATGTAATCCCGCGATTACGCAATTTCTCCGTTAACGGATATACCCCCCGTAGTCCAGGCGTAAATTTAGCAGCATCGGCAATATCAATCTCCGGGTGAACCATACTCCACCTTCCTCCGAATTCCGATGGTTTACCGAATAATATATATTCACCTCCTACATGATAATTCTCACGCATCCACTTTATACGCTTAAACCATACCACTTCCATTGTTGCCGTGCCATCGGTAAATAGTCCCACAAGACGAGTCTTCGCACCTTCACCTTGTATATTAAAACTAAGGAATCTTCCCTTTACCTGCACCACCGGCATATCTCCGGAAAACGATTTTATGGAATAAAATCGGCTACGGTCAACATAATGCGAAGGGAAATGATACAGCAAGTCAGCACACGTCTTAATGCCAAGTTCCTTCTCAAGCAATTCCGCTCGCTTCGGACCTACCCCTTTAAGATACTTTATGCCAGTAGCTCTAAGTCGCTGCATTATCCGTGCGCTCACATATAGCCTGCGCCAGTATCATATCGCGCGGCATGGTTATCTTAAATGTATCTGCATCACCTGCTATCAATTGAAAATCGCAAAATCCCATAGCTTCCATAACTGAAGCATCATCGGTGAATCTATCATTGTAGGGCAATGTGTATGCTTTTAACAGGTGTGCGGCATCAAATGCCTGAGGGGTCTGAACCGCGACATAACGACTGCGGTCTACCGCACACGAACCGTCAACAGAAACCTCTCTAATAGAATCGACCAACGGCAATACCGGGAGTGCACCCTGATGCCCGGAACTTATCGATTCAATCAATCGCCCGACAACTTCACCGGACACAAACGGGCGTGCACCGTCATGAATCAAAACTATACCCGTAGGCTCAACAAAACGTAAAGCATTCCTTACACTTTCCCAACGGGTGGCACCTCCTATTACAACTTCAGGTGAATCAAAACCATACTCGATGCACAAATTTCGCCAATACGCCTCAAAGTCCAAGCCGAGCACAAGTAAATAACGCGCAGAAGGCATACATCGGCGCAGCCGGTCAATGGTAGTCATCAAAAGCGGTCTCCCGCCCAATATCTGAAACTGCTTTGGCAAGTCGGAGCCAAAACGTGTGCCGTTTCCTGCCGCTACAATTACAACATTTATAGTGTCTGACATAATCATCTGACTACCGAGGGTGATAACAATGCTCTATACTCCTGCGGATTTGCCAATAACAAGACTGCTTGGGAATATACCGGATTAGTTGGATTATATATTCGGTAAAATGTCTCTTCATCATATAAGTCTCTGCCTATATATCCCTTTATCAGATTACGGACAAGTGTTTTGCATTCTTCTATCTGATTCTCGTCCGGCTCCACGCCATCCGATTCGGCGTATTTGACAAATGACTCCATCAGAGAATCGCTTACGGCAAAATGTTCGGCAAACTTCTGTCCGTCAGCGTACTCTGATTTCAATTCATTGCGATGAGATTCCACATATTTAAGACAGAACTGATACAATATGCCTCTTGCTATTATATTACGGAAGTAGGCGTTGTTACCTACGGTGTCAAGCGGCACAAACTTATCCGGCATAATGCCCCCCCCACCATACACCGGTCGCTTGAACCGCAAGGTATGATACAAATTATCCGATGAGAAATGAATACTGTCGGCATTCGTAAGTTCGCCTGATTTATAGCGATGCACTATATCTTGAAAATAATCGTCATCATCAGCTTCGTAAGGTTTCTGTATGCATCTGCCTGACGGAGTGTAATAACGTGCTACCGTAAGACGAATCATAGAGCCGTCAGGGAACGGGAACGGACGTTGCACCAATCCTTTGCCGAACGTACGGCGTCCTACCACCACTCCCCGGTCATTATCCTGAATGGCACCGGCAAGTATTTCACTTGCCGAAGCAGAATACTGATTAACAAGTACCACAATATTACCATTACGATAATCTCCGGATTTCTCGGCAGCAAAATACATAGGAGCGACTTTATCACCTTTGGTATAAACTATGGTGTCACTTTTATCAAGAAACATTTCAGCGATTTCGACAGCAGCAGAAAGCACACCACCACTATTATCCTGAAGGTCAATTATCAAATCTTTCATACCCTCCTTACGTAATCGTGACAATGCTTTACGCATTTCATCGGCAGTAGTCTCTGAAAAACGTGTTATACGGACATAACCGGTTGTAGGATTTACCATATAAGCCACATCGACACTATATATAGGTATATTATCACGTGTCACGCGAAACAGTAAGGTATCAGGCACTCCACGACGAACCACACCGAGATTGACAATTGACCCTTTAGGACCGCGAAGCCGTTTCATGACTTCGGAATTTTTCATCTTACGACCGGCGATTATAGTATCATTTGCCGAAACTATCCTATCGCCTGCCCTGATACCGACTTTCTCCGATGGACCGCCAGCTATGGTTTGAATCACATATACCGTATCGGTAGCCATATTGAACTGGACTCCTATTCCTGAAAATTCACCGGTCAGTGGCTCAGTAAATTCACGTGTCTCTTCAGCATTACTATATTGAGAATGTGGGTCAAGCTTCTTCAACATACTTACAATACCAGCCTCAACAATGGCATCAGCATTGACCGTATCAACATAAAAACGCTCGATAATCTGGTCAGCATACTGCAACTTATGCACCGGCAAAAACTCAAGATTCTGAGCATGCACAATACACGGCGGCATCGCTATTACAGCAATAGCAGAGAGAATTATATTTCTGAATTTCATATTATTATCAACGAATAAATTAAACAATAGGATTGGGAGGAAGGAAACGAGTTACATCATGTCCATAACGGCTCAATTCACGCACCATAGAAGAGCTTACCATTGACTCAGACGGTGTGGCGAAAAACACCACAGTCTCTATCCCGGATAACTCACGATTGATATCAGCCATATTACGCTCATATTCAAAATCCGCCACGGTCCGTACTCCTCTTAATAAAAATCGCGCACCCGCCTTTCGCGCAGCATCTACCGTAAGTCCGCTCCAACTCCATACTTCCACCTGCGACAACGGAGCAAGAAGTGCTGAAAGAGATTCTCGACGTTCATTGATACGGATTGCATCTGACTCTTTGTCAATATTATAACCGAGCACCACTATTATCTTATCAAATAACTGCAATCCGCGGCGAAGTACCGACAGATGCCCGACTGTAAACGGATTGAATGAACCTGCGAACACCGCTATACGCTGCGAGTCAGTATCAGGAAATTTGTGAATCATCTTCCACTACAAGATTATCTATAATAAAATTCTGACGTTCAAGCGAGTTCTTACCCATATAAAACCGCAGCAACTCATTAACGCCATCTTCTTTATGCATGGACACTCTGTCAGCTCGCATATCCTCGCCTATAAAACCGCGGAATTCATCGGGCGAAATTTCACCCAGTCCCTTGAATCGAGTTATTTCAGCGTTGACTCCCAAAAGATTGATAGCCTTTATACGCTCTTCGTCAGAATAGCAATAATACGTATCGTCGGCTTTGGTGGTTTTCTTTGTTCCCGAGCGTTTGGTTGTCTTTTTATTACGCACTCTGAACAAAGGTGTCTGCAAAATATACACATGACCCCTTTTAATTATTTCGGGGAAAAATTGCAGAAAAAACGTAAGCAGCAACAGGCGAATATGCATTCCGTCAACATCAGCATCGGTAGCTATAATCACCTTATTATACCGGAGGTTATCTATGCTTTCCTCAATATTCAATGCTGCCTGGAGCATGTTGAATTCCTCATTCTCATACACCATCTTTTTGGTCTTGCCGTAAGTATTTTTCGGCTTACCGCGCAAAGAAAATACCGCCTGAGTCTCGACATTGCGAATTTTGGTAATCGAACCGGCGGCAGAATCGCCCTCAGTAATAAAAATAGATGATTGAAGCTTTTTCTCTTCATCACCACGGGTGTCGTTAAGATGCACCCGGCAATCAAGCAGTTTCTTATTATGAACCTTTAGCTTTTTAGCCTGCTCGCGGTCTTTCTTGGTTACTACAGCCATAGCTTTACGCTCACGCTCGCTATCCTGTATCTTTTTCTGAATCACTTCAGCCACATCAAGTTCACGATGCAGATAGTTATCCAGTTCGCGCTTTATGAAATCGCCCACGAATTTCGCCACAGTAGGTCCTTCAGGCCCCATGTCACGCGAACCGAGTTTGGTCTTGGTCTGCGATTCAAATACCGGTTCCTCAACCTTTATGGATATAGCGGCTGCAATACCGTTACGAATATCAGAATATTCCCATGGTTTGCCGAAGTAGTCCTTTATAGTGCGAGACACAGCTTCCTTAAATGCTGTGAGATGCGTGCCACCCTGAGAGGTAAATTGTCCGTTGACAAACGAATAATACTCTTCTCCGTACTGATTGGCATGAGTAAGAGCCACCTCAATATCATCACCTTTGAGATGTATTATAGGATACAACGGGTCATTGGTCATATCCTCACGGAGCAAATCAAGCAGACCATTGCGTGACACAAATCGCTTGCCGTTGAAATTTATGACCAGACCGATATTGAGAAAAGTATATTTTTTCAACAGAGGCACAATGAAATCTTCTCTGTAGGCATAACCCACAAATACAGTACTGTCAGGTACAAAATGCACAAACGTGCCATTAGCCTCATCTGTAGGCTCTATATCGGATTCTTCAATAAGATTACCACATGAAAAACGTGCTCTTTTCTTCTCTCCATCACGATAGGACGTTATAATAAATTCAGAAGAAAGTGCATTTACCGCCTTTAAGCCAACACCATTAAGACCTACTGATTTTTTGAACACCTTATTGTCATATTTTGCGCCGGTATTCATCTTTGACACTACATCCACAAGCTTACCCAATGGGATACCTCGACCGAAATCTCGTACGGACACCGCTGATTCAGTCACTTCCACATCTATATTCTTACCGAATCCCATCATATATTCATCGATAGCATTGTCAAGGACCTCCTTAAGAAGCACATAAATACCATCGTCAGCATTCGTGCCGTCGCCAAGCTTGCCAATATACATACCGGGACGCAGACGCAGGTGTTCACACCAATCAAGAGTTTTTATAGCATCTTCGCTGTAATCCACTGCTGAAGGATTAAGCAAGTTTTCATTATTTTCTTGTTCTGACATTAATTAAAGCAGTTTTATCCAATGTGACAAAGTTACTATAATTTATCCGATAAAGCAACACCCGCCCATACCCTCAAACTGTAGTTATAGATTAATTTAACTGATGAATACAGAATTTATCTCGGAGAATAACAGTTTTTGATTAACTTTGCAGGGACATATCATTTATCACAGTACAGACATGAAACATTTTTGCATTGTCCTCATATCCGCAGCCATGACTTTAGCTTCCTGCTCCGATTCAAATCATTGGAAAATATCCGGTAACGTTGACGACGGTCAGGGACAAACATTATACCTTGAAGCCAATACATCTCGTGGATGGACATGTCTTGACTCCACAGTCATCAGTACATCCGGGAAATTTGAATTTTCACAACCTGCAGCAGGATATCCTGACATATATCGTTTGAGACTCAATGCCAAATCATTATATTTTCCCATAGACAGCATTGAAAATCTGTCACTTACATCAAACGCACTGAATTTTGACCGTGAATTTACCATTGACGGTAGCGAAAGTGCCCGAAAAATAATGCTGATAGATAAGCACATCAATGCTATGATTGAGAACCCCGACATTAATCAAGACTCAATCGTAGCATTAAAGCGTCAACTGACTGATTTATGGCTAAGTGACCGCAACAATCTGGTGGCATATTACATGCTCAACAAACAGATACAAGGTATTCCATTATTTAATCCGGCTGATAGATTCGATTTGAAGGTATTCGGAGCCGTAGCCACCGCCATGCACGAAACAGACCCTGACAATCCGCGTACTACCGAAATAGAGCGCATATATCTTACAAACCGTGCGCTCAACCACTCTTCATCAGATATTGTGGATATGGAACAAGCTGATTTCTTTGATATAAATCTGTTTGATGCCAAAGGAAAAGAGCAGTCACTAATGTCCGCTGCAAAAGATAATAAAGTAGTACTCCTCAGTTTTTCGTCCAACACCGAGGAGTTCTCTCCGGCATTAAATGCCGCACTCAATTCACTCTACGAACGTTATCACGATAAAGGACTGGAAATATATCAGACAAGTTTCGATATTGATGAATTTCACTGGCGCGAAAGTGCAAAAAATCTGCCGTGGATATCCGTGCACGGCTCGCCGGCTGCAGGTGCTGAGATTCTCAGCCGCTACAATGTCGGCATACTGCCCACACACTTTATAATAAGCAATGGTGAGTTACTCGAACGTATAGTAGACCTGACCACACTTGAAAACAGGATAAAAAAGCATCTTTAATTTTTTCATTAACGACTTATATCCTTACCCAGCAAGTATCGGAAAAATTTCCATAGACACCTATTGGCAAACGACATTTCCCATACGTGATTTTTGAAATTAATCCGGTTAAAACAAGTTGAAGATTTCTTCAACTCATAATAGTCTTTCCGTAAAGCCACATCCCCCGAATGAAAAACCTGTGCGGCAAGATACTCCATATTCTGCATATTATATTCAGTTATATCTGTATCTTTATCACAGTATTCCTGTCTGAGTCGCTCGGTTAAAATCAGATTGCTCTTAATCTGCCTGTACTTTTTATCAAAATCAGAATTATGAGATATAGAATCCGGTGTCACTGTGTAATAAAGTGTAATGTCCGGAATATAAACCACCTTACCTAATGCGGACAATGCAGTCACTATCTGAAGGTCCTCACAATTATAATCATCTGAAATAAAAAGGCTCGGTTTCTCATTCAACTCACTGAGCAACAAATCGCGCCTATACATAGCACTGCATAAATGTATCTTCCCGATATTGTCGTGAAGTAAAACATTTCCGGTGAGCTTACCTTTTGCAAATACTTTTTTAGTATTGCGATTTTCGTTCTTAAAACGAGAAATAATACGCGGATTCGTACCATCGGCATCGCAACATCGCCAGTCGGTATGAACCAGTGATATATCCCGGTCTGATTCCATTAATTCAAATTCCTTGGCAAGCTTATCGTTATCAACCCAAAAGTCATCACCGGCACAATCAGCAATATATTTTCCCCGGCAATCTCTCACACATTGGAAGTAATTTGTCACTACTCCCAAATTATGTTCTCGACGAAAATACCTGATTATCTCCGGGTATTTTTTCTCATACTTTTCACACACTTCACGAGTACAATCGGAGGAACAATCATCACCGATTACTATCTCATAAGGCACGTCAATGTTCTGCGAAAGAATCGATTGGAGCGTACGACCTATAGTATTTTCTTGATTATAAGTCGTAACAATAACCGAAATCATAACATCACAATCCATTACAGGAAGCTATTTACGACTACGAATAACTCGTGCGGGATTACCGCCCACAATGGTATACGGGGCAACATCTTTCGTGACCACAGAACCGGCACCCAGAATAGCACCTTTGCCTATTGTCACCCCCGGTAATATCGTAACTCTGGTACCACCCCATACATCATCTCCAATAACCACAGGCTCACGCTCATAAAACCCTTGTTCTATGATTGGAATATCCGTACGGTCAAATACATGATTACGAGTAATAATGCGAGTTTCATCGCCGATAATAACATTTTTACCAATTGTAACCCGAGGAGAAATATGAGCGTTAACTCCTACTCCGGAATTATCCCCTATTACCATATCGTCGGCAAAAACCACTCCTTTTTCAATATTTACATTCTTACCGATATCCGCAAGAATTAATTTGGCACATAAACGCCTGCCTTTTTTCGCTATACCACCAAATAAGCCATATGAAACTGGCATTTTTCGGAATATAACACTGTAAGCTATCTTTGCAAGTCGTCTGCCAAAAGCCGTCTTAAGCATAAATTATTTCTTATTATAAATCAAAATCCGCCGCAAAGATACAAAAATATGTCTTACCCCAGCGTATCATTATCTCAACACACTATCAGCAAAATCTTTACGCAAACGTACTGCATCAAATAGATTTACCCAACGGTTGTACGAGGCTGTCCGTAACTGCTCCATACGATAGTCACTATCAAGGTAAGGTACTATCCCCCTGACAAATTCTTCTGGGCTTGAGTCTTTATCCAGCAATATGCCGCACTCATCTGTCACCACCTCTGGGATTCCACCTACAGCTGATGCTATAACAGGTACACCATAAGCCAATGCTTCCACCAAAACCAACCCCAAAGGTTCATCCTGACTCAATAGCATTAACCAATCCACTGTCTCATCCCGATATATCTTATGCAGTGAATCATTATCAAGTTCACCACGTAAATCAACCTCAAGATTAGACGGAAGATTTTGAGCAGCTTCCTCGGCAATCTCAGCCATACACTCACCGTCACCGATATGAATCCACTTGAATCGTGTTGACGGACGCGCTACCGCCAACGCTTTCATAAAACGCAGATTCATTTGCACACGTTTACGTGGAATTACACGCGATACCGACATTATAGTCACACAATGCTCTCCAGATGTATGCCATTTGGTCAAAACTTCCGGAAAGTTTTTTTCTACTCCGAGATATGACGTAAAAATCCTATCGGAATCTATAAGATTCTTACGAAGATATTCCGCACCAAATCTGCTGCATACATATATCCCTATGGAATTGTCAACAGTACGCTGACGCAACGACTTGGCACATGCCAACTTATAATCATAGCCATGTGCCCTGATTACATATCTGAACCCCATCTTGCATGCCGCCAGATACACACCGGATGCAGCAAAATTAAACCAAAATGAATATACTGTCAATCGAGATGCATCTATATTCCTTCGGCGGATTAATTGTAACAGAAAATGTGAGAATGCCACAGAAGCTGCAGCATAAGTAATATTTTTACGCGTAGCCCCTTCCCTCAACACCTTAATCACCTCTTTTGAAGGCACATAACGCAAGCACCGCATTATACCGTACCTTCTCGTAATACTGTCACACCAGTCACGACATATCTCCACATTAGAGGGCATCTCCACACCGCATGTTCTATCATTGTCGGGCAACAGCGGCACTATCAACAAATGCTTCACACGGTCAGCCATAGCTATAATATCCGGTAAAACAAAGGATTTCTCAGTAATTCCTCCCAAAGGAAACTCCTCTGTAATCAATATTATCGTATCTGTTTTATCCATAAATACAAATGTACGTAATTTATTCATTTATTTTAATTACATTTGCACCTAATTTAGTATTTCTTACCAACAATATATCGTAGAATGAGAAAATGGCGTGTTGAAGACAGTGCCGAACTTTACAACATCAACGGCTGGGGTCTTAAATATTTCTCTATTAACAGTAAAGGACACGTGCAGGTAACCCCGCGCGAAGATTATGCTCCTGTCGACTTAAAGGAAGTGCTTGATGAGCTTCAGGTAAGAGATGTCACAGCACCACTACTGCTTCGTTTTCCCGACATATTGGATAACCGTATTGAGAAAATATCCAACTGCTTCCGCCAGGCAGCAAAAGAATATAATTATCAAGGTCAAAGCTTCCTGATTTACCCCATTAAAGTTAATCAGATGCGTCCGGTAGTAGAAGAGCTGGTAAGCCATGGACGCAAATTCAACATTGGTCTTGAAGCAGGGTCAAAGCCGGAACTTCATGCCGTATTGGCCACAAACATAGCTGATAACGCTTTGATTATATGCAATGGATACAAAGATGAAGCTTTTGTGGAATTAGCTTTGCTTGCCCAAAAGATGGGACGGCGTATCTACCTTGTGGTTGAAAAACCCAATGAACTGACTATAATAGCCAACGTAGCAAAACGACTGAAAATAAGCCCTAACATCGGATTCCGTATCAAATTATCATCAACCGGCTCAGGTAAATGGCAGGAATCAGGTGGCGACCAGTCAAAATTCGGACTTAACTCAAGTGAACTGCTTCAAGCTATGGACCTGCTTGAAAAGCACAAAATGATTCACTGCCTGAAGCTCATACATTTCCATATAGGCTCACAGGTAACAAAAATACGACGCATAAAAAATGCCCTGCGTGAAGCCGTACAGTATTATGTACAGCTCTCAAAATCAGGATTTGATATTGACTTCGTGGATATAGGCGGTGGTCTTGGCGTGGATTATGACGGCACCCGTAATGCATCATCGGAAAGCTCCATGAATTACTCTATTCAGGAGTATGCCAATGATGCTGTCTCGGCTCTCGTTGAAGCTTGTACTAAAAATGGTGTAAAACAACCCAACATAATTACTGAAAGCGGAAGGTCCCTCACGGCTCACCATTCGGTACTTGTATTTGAGGTTCTCGAAACCACACAACTACCTATTTGGAAAGATGACGAGGAACTTCCAGAAAACGCTCATGAACTTGCTAAAGAACTTTATGATATATGGGACAAGCTCAATCAACCGCGACTGTTTGAGAGCTGGCATGACGCATTGCAGATACGTGAAGAAGCTTTGGATTTGTTTAATCTCGGACTGTTGGATTTGCGTACACGTGCCCAGATAGAAAAACTTTTCTGGTCCATAGCACGAGAAGTTGGTGACATTGCCGCCAATATGAAACATGCTCCCGAGGAAATGAAGAAAATCACAAAGATGCTACCTGACAAGTACTTCTGTAACTTCTCTCTTTTCCAATCACTAACTGACTCATGGGCCATTGACCAAGTGTTCCCGATCATACCTATCAGCCGACTCGATGAACGACCTGACCGCACTTGTACTATTCAGGATATCACATGCGATTCTGATGGAAAGATAGTGAACTACATTACCAATCACGGCATATCAGCCTCATTACCTGTACATTCCATCAAATCCGGTGAACCTTATTATTTAGGCGTGTTCCTTGTCGGTGCATATCAGGAAATTCTCGGAGATATGCACAATCTTTTCGGCGACACCAATGCCGTGCATATTTCAGTGTACAAGGACCATTATGAAATAGACCGCGTAATCGATGGTGAAACCGTAGCCGAAGTTCTGGACTATGTGCAGTTTAATGCCAAACGTTTGGTTCGCAATGTCGAGACATGGGTAACCGCCTCTATGAAAGCAGGACACATCACCCCTGAAGAAGGACGTGAATTTCTGTCCAATTACCGTTCAGGATTGTACGGTTACACTTATCTTGAAAAAGATTAACACCCGACACCATGCCCCGATACTTCATGCTGTTGGCATATAATGGTGCGCCATACCACGGTTGGCAGTCACAACCTAATGCCATAAGTGTGCAACAGACTGTAGAGAGTGCTCTCGCTACCATTTTACAGACCCCTACACCCATAGTTGGAGCCGGTAGAACGGATGCCGGAGTCAACGCCAGATATATGGTTGCTCACTTTGATTCTCCTACACCGATTTATGATACAAAATCTTTTTTGCGGTCACTCAACATTCTGGTCGGAAAAGATATAGCCATATACGCCGTTACCAAAGTCCACGATTCGGCGCATGCACGGTTCGATGCTACTGAACGTAGCTACCGATATTTTATAACCGACCGGAAATCACCGTTCGACTATAATTACACATGGTTATACACTAACCATCTCGATTTTGACTTGATGAATGAAGCGGCGGCGATTTTACTTGATGTGGAAGATTTCACTTCGTTTGCCAAACTGCATACCGACAACAAGACTAACATTTGTCATGTAAAAAAAGCACTGTGGATGCCTGCCGATACGGACAACGGACATACCCATATCTTTGAAATAACAGCCGATAGATTTCTCCGTAACATGGTGCGAGCCGTAGTAGGCACACTGATAGATGTAGGAAGAGGGAAAACCGATATTGAAGCATTCCGCCAGATTATTCTTGCTAAAAATCGATGCTCAGCTGGTACCTCCATGCCAGCCCATGCACTCTACCTATGGGACATCAAATACCCTTATTACACCCCTGACGATAATAACGCATTCTAATCAATGGAAACGAAAAATAAAACTCGTGCCCAAAGAAATAGGACACTGACAATTTCAGATTCAGAAATTCAATCTCTAGATTCGCTTATTTACAATCATGAAAATCTACAAAAAGATTTTCATGATAACATGATTGTTAATGGTGATATACATCGATGTCTTGATTATGTTCCTGATGAATATTTTGATTTAATTATTTTAGATCCTCCATATAATCTGAATAAGGATTTTCAAACAACAAAATTTACCAGCATGACTTCAGACAATTATACTGCATATTTAGAAAGCTGGTTTGAAAAAGTATGCCGTAAACTTAAAAAAAATGGCACATTATATATGTGCGGTGACTGGAAATGCACCTCTAACATGCAAATGGTTATTGAAAAAGAACTTACAATACTAAACCGTATTACATGGCAACGTGAAAAAGGTCGTGGAGCAAAAGCGAACTGGAAAAATTCAATGGAGGATATTTGGTTTGCGGTAAAGAACCCACATGATTATTGTTTCAATGTAGATGCGGTGAAAATAAAGCGCAAAGTTATTGCACCTTACAGATCTAATGGTAAACCCAAAGATTGGGAAGAAACCGACTCAGGAAATTTCAGAGTAACCTATCCATCCAATCTTTGGGATGATATCAGTATCCCTTTTTGGTCCATGCCCGAAAATACAGATCATCCCACTCAAAAGCCGGAAAAACTTATTGCAAAGCTTATATTGGCTTCATCTAATCCGGGTGACAAAATCTTTGACCCCTTTTTAGGTAGTGGAACAACAGCTGTAGTAGCAAAAAAATTAAATAGAAAATATTTTGGTATAGAAATCAATCCAGAATACTGCCGTTGGGCCATTAAACGATTAAAAAACGCTGAATTTGACAAAACGATTCAAGGATACCACAATGGAGTATTTTGGGAACGTAACACCCCAATATTCAGCCCAAAACATACAAATTATCATAACTCAAATACAAATAATCTATTTGATAATATCTAACATATATGAATCAACTTAATTTAGATGAAATTTCTAATGCAATTATAGACGATTTAAAGAAATATGCAACTAATATTGTAAGTGGCTTTGCATTAAATTCACCTAGGGCAGTTGGAGATGCTGTTCAAGAATATTTAGCAGACATCGGATTACCCAAAATCTTAAAGCGGTATAACATAGACGTTAATGATGAATTCGGGCGACGAGCAATGGAAGATATGGCTTTTAAGGATACTTATGGAAATTATTATGCAGTAGATGTGAAAACACATAATATAGGTACTTCATTCAATATGCCAAACCTCATATCTGTAAAACCTGTCTCTTAGACGCATCGCCGAGCCCACGAGACATCTCAGGATCTCGTATGCCGTCTTCTGCTTG